>NZ_CP092370.1:984691-1312921 GCF_028473145.1 Flavobacterium sp. CBA20B-1 | reverse complement strand
AGTGAAAATCATATTTTCTTTGAGGAATTCGGTTCCAAATCAATCTAATAAATTTTATAATTTAAAATCAGAAGCTGTCCGAAAAGTCGGACAGCTTTTTTTTGTTGTATTTTTTCTCCAAAATAATTATCTTAGAGTTGCACAAAAAACCAACAATGGCTAAGGTAGTTTTTAAAAATCAAACAGGCAATAGTCCTGAACTTTTTCCGATTAATATTTTTGATAAAATCCCTAATAATCACCCTGTTCGATTAATCGAAGAGGTCGTTAACTCGTTGGATATTAGCAATATAATTAAGTTGTACAAAGGAGGTGGTACCTCTGCATATCATCCAAGAATGATGATTAAAGTGTTGTTTTACAGCTATTTGTCAAACGTTTATTCTTGCCGGAAAATAGCTAAAGCACTCACCGAAAACATCTATTTCATGTACATTTCGGGCAACTCTACGCCTGATTTCCGAACCATTAACGACTTTCGAGGGAAAATATTAAAAAATCATATTCAACAACTATTTGCCGAAGTAGTGAAAATGCTGGTTGAAATGGGCTATGTAAGTCTTGATATTCAGTACATTGATGGAACAAAAATCGAAGCCAAATCGAATCGTTATACTTTTGTTTGGAGAGGTTCGATTGAAAAATACAAGGAAAAATTAGAAGTTAAAATCAACACGATTCTTTCAGATATCGAAAGTGCTATTCAGTCTGATAATCAAGAAATTAACAAAGAAGAATTACCTAAAAGCATCAATTCGGAAGAACTTCGGGAGAAGCTATCGATCTTGAATAAAAAGCTGAAAGAACCCACTAAAAAACAGGCAAAAGAGCTACAAAAACTTCAGGATGAGCATCTTCCAAAATTAGAAAAATACGAAAAAGACCTAGAAACTTTAGGCGATAGGAATTCTTACAGCAAAACCGACCCTGACGCTACTTTTATGCGGATGAAGGAAGATCACATGAAAAACGGACAGCTTAAACCGGCTTATAATACGCAGATTTCAACTGAAAATCAGTTTATTACCCACGTTTCCATCCATCAAAAACCGGGGGATACCACGACTTTGGAATCGCATCTTGATGGTTTTGAAAATCTCTATGGAAAACAAAGCAAAGATGTGGTTGCCGATGCAGGTTATGGAAGCGAAGAAAATTACGAAATGCTTGAAAATAAAAGCATTAAAGCCTACGTGAAGTACAATTATTTTCACAAAGAAGCGAAACGGACGATGAAAAATAATCCGTTTTTGGTTCAGAATTTATTCTACAACAAAGAACAAGATTTTTACGTTTGTCCGATGGGTCAACGAATGGAAAATGTTGGCAAAGGAAAACGAATTTCGAGCAACGGACACGAATCGCAAGTGTCTTATTATCAGGCAAAAAACTGTAATAATTGTCCGCTTCGAGAGCAATGCTTCAATGCAAAAGGTAATCGCAGAATAGAAGTCAATCACCGGTTGAATGAGCTTAAAGAAAAGGCTCGAAATTTATTAACGAGCGAGAAAGGGCTGGAACATCGCAGTAAACGCCCTATAGAAGTAGAGGCTGTTTTTGGGCAACTCAAGCACAATAATGATTTTAATAGATTTACATTCAAAGGCTTAGAGAAAGTAGAATTAGAATTTCTACTGATGGCTCTTGGACATAATTTTAGAAAAATGGTGGCTGTAGCAGTTGCGGGAAGAAAAACGGTATTCAAACGCCGTATTTTTGGTTCTAAACTTGTCATTTTTGTCGAATTTAGATGCTATCAGCGGTCTTTATTTCAAAAAAAGCAAGAAATTAACTTTAGTGATGATGTTGAAAAGTTAGTAGTATAACAAAGAGGCTATCCTTTTTGGACAGCCTCTTTTTGCGTATATGAACAATAGTATCGTTACAAAGAAAAACATCGTGTGGGTAAAGTGGAGCCGCATTGTGTATTGTGCTGCATTAGTGGGAATTATCGTTGGGTTAATAACCTTAATGTTTAAAAATCTAGTCGAAGAATACGAACATTTGCTTTTTAACAAAGCACAGCATTTTAAACTTTTTTTCTTCGTTTTTCCGTTGATCGGTTTGCTGATTATTTATTTTTTAAGAACCTACGTTTTCAGCAACAAAAAGAACAAAGGAATTTCCGAAGTGTTGGAAGCCGTGCGCGAAGCCAAAAAACTACCGCCCTATAAAGTGCCATCGCATTTTTTCAATGGATTTTTAACGGTTATCTTTGGCGGAAGCACCGGTATCGAAGTATCAACCGTTGTGGCAACAGCCGCTTTGGGCGATATGGCATCGAGAAAAGATCCCATCTTTAAAAAATACCGCAAAGAATTTATAGGCTCGACAATTGCATGCGGTGTTACACTTTTGTTTTGCAGTCCGTTGGCAGGTTTGTTTTTTTCGTATGAAACCATTGGCAAGCAAAAAACAAAAGTTTTTTGGACAACTCATTTGGTAAGCGTTGGTTTTGCTACTTTAATTATACTTTTAATGAACGTTACACCGGTTTTTAATTTAGGAAATAACGAAACAATTTTTCATTATCAGGCAATTCCGTTTTTTATTGCGTTAAGCGTTTTAGCGGGCTGTTACGGCGTTTACATGACCAAGATCGTAACATTTGTAAAGAAAAGAAACTTTATCGATTTTAATCCGTATTTGCAATTAGTTGCGGGAGGCTTGTTGTTGGGTAGCGCCTTGTTCATTTTTCCGCAATTATACGGCGATGGTTATCATGCAATCGAATCAATCATTCATCATAATACCATTGTTGCGTTGAGTTTTTGGATGTTGGTGGGCGCGTTATTGTTGAAACCTTTTGCAACCGGGTTTACCTTGAAATTGGGTGGCGATGGCGGTGTTTTTGCCCCAAGTATTTTTGCAGGTGCCATTATGGGAGCATTGATTGGATTCATTGTTCAAAAATACTTTTTTGCCGATGCCCAACTGATAAATTTTGTGGTTTTGGGTGTAGCTTTAACCGTAGCTGCAACATTGCACGCGCCATTTACGGCATTGTTTTTAACCTTCGGTATTTTTAATTCGTATGCGTTGTGGCTGCCTATGGCAATTTTAATTTTCGTTAGTTTTTTTATTTCAAAAAAGATATTTCCCTACACGGTTTATACCTTGGCATTGAAAAAGTAAAATATGGCAAGAACTCATTATCTTTGTTTTTCATTTAAAATACTATGATTCGTGTTGATTTAATATTGAGCTGTGGCGGAACGTTGCGCGATGTTTCTAAAAACGAACTGATTTTTAAGGCAGGACATCTTCCGTCGTACTATTATCAGGTGGTTGAAGGGAAGGTGAAAATGAACAATTATAGCGACGACGGTAAAGAGTTTATTCAGGAAATTTTTACGGCAGGACGCAGTTTTGGTGAACCGCCTTTGTTTATTAACGAACCTTATCCGGCAAACGCCATTGCAATTTCAAAAGGCATTGTTGTGCAGATAAAGAAATCGTTGTTTGATGAAATGCTGTACAAATATCCCGAAGTTTCTGTTGAAATTAACCGAAGTCTTGCACGTCGTCTGTATTATAAATCCATTATGGCACCTGAATTGTCATCACAAAGTCCGGAAAAACGTTTACTGAAACTATTGCATTATCTTAAACAGCAAAACCCCATAAAATCTGAACTTTTTCAGGTGGAATTATCGCGACAACAATTAGCCGATTTAACAGGTTTGCGAGTAGAAACCGTTATCAGAACCATAAAACACTTGGAAAAACAAGAGTATCTTAAAATTATTGAAGGAAAGATTTATTTGGAGTAAATTTTTAGATTTTGAGTGTCGTTTTTTAGTAATTCTTTTCAGTAGTTACTTTCATTAAACCGGTCACTGAGCGTTCTAAGTGCAGCATCGCATATTAAAACATTTTTTCATCGTCAAGATCATCCGGTCAGTGAGCCTGTCGAACGGTCGTGCATCTGTGGTAAATAGATTGCATAGATTTGTATTGTTTTTTAAAATAAAATAGGAAATTTAAAGTTATTATGCTTTATTTGATCTACAAACGCAATAAACCAACAAATTATAATGAAATCGTATTCTATTTTTGAAATTAACGATATTTTAAAGGGAACCATAATTGGATCCACCACAGAAAATATCACCTATACCGAAGAACTTAGCCGTGCCAAACAATCTCATATTTCTTTTATTGGCAACAAAAAATACGAAAAATTATGGGAACAATCTGCTGCAAGTGTGGCTGTGGTAAATAAAGATATTTCTATTGAACCGGGTGAAAACCGTGCGTTCATTCAAGTACCCGATGCCGATTTGGCTATGAGTCAGGTTTTGGAATTATTTGCTTCGCCTATGCCCGAGTTTACTGTTGATATTCATCCTACCGCGGTAATCGACGATTCTGCAAAAATTGGTAACGGAGTAAAAATAGGAGCAGGTTGCTATGTTGGTCCGCGTACCGAAATTGGCGATGGCACTATTCTGTACCCAAACGTAACCATTTTAGACGATTGTATTATTGGCAAACAAACCACCATTTGGTCGGGAGTGGCTATTCGTGAACGCAGTAAAATTGGTCATCAGTGTATCATACATCCAAATGCGACCATTGGTGCCGATGGTTTTGGATTTCGCCCGTGTGCCGAACGTGGTTTGGTAAAAATCCCCCAGATCGGCGATGTTGTCATTGGCAATCAGGTAGAAATTGGAGCCAATGCCTGTGTAGATCGCGGTAAATTCAGTTCTACCATTATTGGTGATGGTTGTAAAATAGACAATTTGGTGCAAATAGGACATAACAGCGAATTGGGTATGTTCTGTATCATGGCGGGTAACAGCGGTTTGGCAGGATCGGTTAAACTAGGCAACGGCGTAATTATTGGCGGCAGCGCCTCTATTAAAGACCACACCACCATTGGCGACCGTGCTGTTATTGGTGCAGGTTCTGGTGTAACAGGCGATGTAGCAGCCGGCAAAACCATGTTGGGCTATCCGGCGTTAGAAGCTCGTGATACCTTAAAACAATGGGCTATTATGAAACGTTTGTTAAACGAGAGTAAGAAGTAAAACACAACCCGCAAGGTTTTTAAAACTTTGTAGTTCCCTGAGGCACTCGAAGGGAACAGATGATGGACATCCGAAGGGAAAGTAATTAGAATATCGAAGGAAAGAGGTGTGGCTTCGAGAGCCTCAGCCACCAGCAATAGTAGTTCCCTGAGGCACTCGAAGGGAACAGAATAGAGTATTCGAAAGGAACAGAATAGAGTATTCGAATGGAACAGAATATTGTCACTCGAAGGGAACAATTATAAGTACTCGAAGGGAACAGAATATTGTCACTCGAAGGGAACATAAATCAGCACTAGAATGAAAGAAACGTGGCTTCGAGAACCTCAGCCACCTGTAATTTTTTAAATAAGCAAAAAGTATCATGAAAGGGTACATGTACATATTACTTTGTTCAAACGGAAGTTACTACACAGGTAGTACCAACAACTTAGAATTAAGGTTAAAACAGCACCAAAATGGAGAGGGAGCAAATCATACCAAAAAATATTTACCAGTAACATTAGTTTATTACGAAGAATATCAAAGAGTAGAAGACGCATTTTACAGAGAAAAACAAGTACAAGGATGGAATAGAAAAAAGAAAGAAGCGTTAATAAACGGAGACCATACTTTACTGCCAGAATTAGCAATTGCCTACCGTGATTTAAAAAGTCAGTAGATATATCGATTGTATTGGTTTTCAATCCTTTTCCCTTCGAGAGCCTCAGGGTACGTGTGGTGGCTGAGGCTCTCGAATGGTGGCTGAGGCTCTCGAATGGTGGCTGAGGCTCTCGAATGGTGGCTGAGGCTCTCGAATGGTGGCTGAGGCTCTCGAATGGTGGCTGAGGCTCTCGAATGGTGGCTGAGGCTCTCGAAGCCACAATTGAAACTCGAAGCCATCCGTACAAAACAAAAAAAACGCCCAACTTTTCAGTCGGGCGTTTTCGTTTTATCATAAAAAAGCAATTACGCTTCCATATAAGCTTCAATAGGTGCACACGAGCAAACAAGGTTTCTGTCGCCGTAAGCATCATCCACTCTACGAACACTTGGCCAGAATTTGTTTTCTGCTACATATTCCAACGGATAAGCTGCTTTTTCACGAGAATAAGGGAATTCCCACGTTTCGGCAGTTAACATAGCTAAAGTATGCGGTGCATTTTTCAATACGTTGTTGGTGTCTTCAGCGGTTACTGCTTCAATTTCTTTACGGATTGATAGCATTGCATCACAAAAACGATCTAACTCTGCTAAATCTTCAGATTCTGTTGGTTCGATCATCAACGTTCCAGCCACAGGGAACGAAACCGTTGGTGCGTGAAAACCGTAATCCATTAAACGTTTAGCAATATCGGTTACTTCAATACCTTTTGCTTTAAACATGCGGCAATCAATAATCATTTCGTGCGCTGCACGTCCGCGTTCTCCAGAATACAATACTTCGTAACCTTCGCTTAAACGTGCTTTCATATAGTTCGCGTTTAAGATAGCTGTCATGGTAGATTCTTTCAGCCCATCAGCACCCAACATACAAATGTATCCATAAGAAATTAAACAAACTAAAGCCGAACCAAACGGAGCCGCCGAAATTGCCGTAATAGCATTATCACCACCTACTTTAATAACCGGGTTGGTTGGTAAAAACGGTACTAAATGTTTCGCCACACAGATTGGACCAACACCCGGACCACCACCTCCGTGAGGAATTGCAAAGGTTTTGTGTAAGTTTAAGTGACAAACATCGGCACCAATACGTGCAGGATTTGTCAAACCTACTTGTGCGTTCATGTTGGCACCATCCATATAAACTTGCCCGCCGTTTTCGTGGATCAAACTTGTAATTTCTATAATCGATGATTCATAAACACCGTGAGTAGAAGGGTAGGTAATCATTACACAAGATAAATTGTCTTTGTGCAATTCTGCTTTTGCTCTTAAATCTTCCACATCAATATTTCCTTCTGCGGTGGTTTTGGTAACAACCACTTTCATACCAGCCATTGCAGCCGATGCAGGGTTTGTTCCGTGAGCCGATGCAGGAATTAATGCGATGTTTCTGTGACCTTCGCCACGAGATTCATGATACGCGCGAATAACCATTAAACCAGCGTATTCGCCTTGTGCACCAGAGTTTGGTTGTAACGTAGTACCAGCAAAACCGGTAATTACGTTTAACTGCTGCTCTAATTTGTGCAACATGGTTAAATAACCTTTGGTTTGATCTGCCGGAGCAAATGGGTGGATATTGTTCCAGCTAGGATTACTTAAAGGCAACATTTCTGCTGCTGCATTCAACTTCATGGTACAAGAACCCAAAGAAATCATAGAATGGTTTAATGCCAAGTCTTTACGTTCTAACTTTTTAATATAACGCATCAATTGAGATTCTGAATGATACGTGTTGAAAACATCATGCTCTAAAAAGGTTGATGTTCTTTCTAATTTCACAGGAACCAAAGCTTCTTGAGAAAGTTCGGTAACTGCATCAAATGATTTTCCGGCTACTTCGGCAAAAATACCAATTACCGTATTGATATCATTGATTGAAATCGTTTCGTTTACAGAAATTGAAACCGTATTAGCATCAGCATAATAGAAATTGAATTCTTTAGCTTCGGCAACAGCTTTTACTTTAGCAGCATCGGCTTTTACCAGAATAGTATCAAAATACGCATCGTTTAATTGCTCAAAACCTAACTTAGTTAATTCGGTTTCAATAGTAACTGCTTTTGCGTGTGCTTCGTTTGCAATGCGGCGTAAACCTTTTGGTCCGTGATAAACCGCGTACATACCCGCCATAACTGCCAATAAAACCTGTGCAGTACAAATGTTTGATGTTGCTTTTTCGCGTTTAATGTGCTGCTCACGTGTTTGTAATGCCATACGCAATGCACGGTTTCCGTTGGTATCTTGAGAAACACCAATGATTCTACCCGGCATAGAACGTTTATATTCTTCTTTAGTAGCAAAGAAACCAGCGTGTGGTCCACCAAAACCTAACGGAATACCAAAACGCTGTGTGGTACCAACAACTGCATCGGCACCCATTTCGCCCGGAGATTTTAAACGCGCTAATGATAAAATATCAGCAGCAACCGCTACTTTAATATCTTTTGAATGTGCTTGGTTGATGAACTCTTCATAATCATGAACCTGACCGTATTTACCAGGATATTGTAAAATTGCAGCGAAGAAATCTTCTGTAAACTCAAATGTTTCGTGGTTTCCAACAACAACTTCAATACCAATTGGGGTAGAACGTGTTTGCAAAACCGATAACGTTTGAGGTAAAATTTCTTCTGAAACAAATAATTTGTTTGCGTTGTTTTTCTTTTGATCTCTTGTACGAACATCAAACAACAATGCCATAGCTTCGGCAACCGCAGTAGATTCGTCTAATAAAGAAGCATTGGCAATTTCCATTCCCGTTAACTCAATTACGGTGGTTTGAAAGTTCAATAAAGCCTCTAAACGTCCTTGTGCAATTTCTGCCTGATAAGGAGTGTAAGCAGTGTACCAGCCTGGGTTTTCGAATATATTTCGTTGAATTACCGCCGGAACAATTGATTCGTTATAACCCAAACCAATCATCGATTTGAATACTTTATTTTCAGCTCCTAAAGCGGTTGCGTGTGCCAAATAATCATATTCGGTCATGGCAGGATCTAAAACCAGGTCTTTTTCTAAGCGAATTTTGTCTGGAAATGTTTCGTATAACAATTGATCCATATCTTTCACACCCACCGTGCTAAACATGTGTTGTAAGTCGGTTGCTCTGGGGCCAATGTGTCTCAAAGCAAAAGCATTTGTCTTCATCTGCTAGTAATAAAATTAGAGTTGTGTTTAAAGAAAGCAAAAATACAACTAATATTTGATTAATTTTACGGGAGATAAAAAATAAAGTTTGTGAACAGCAACAAGTTATGCAGCAACAGAGTACTATATATTTCACGCGTTTTTTTGACTGGTATTTGCAGGCTAGTTTGCATGTGGCGCTGGCAACCACTGCTTTGGTGCAAATGACTTTTTATTTTTGCTACCTTTCTTTTAATGCTGCTGTAACTGCATTGGTTTTTTTTGGTACTGTTTTTAGTTATAATTTTATTAAATATGCACCAATAATTGTCAAAAGAAAACGGTTGACACCTTTTTTAAAAAGTGTGCTTGCAATAAGCACAATAAGTATGCTGATTGCAGCTATTAGCTTTTTCTATTTGAATTTTAACGCCCAAATGCTCACTGTTTTCTTTGCTTTTTTATGTGTGCTATATGTAATTCCGGTGGCAAAGTCGAAAACTAATTTGCGAAATTTAGCGGGTATCAAAATTTATATCGTGTCGTTGTGTTGGGCGGGTGTAACAACGTTGCTGCCCATTGTAAACGCTGACCAAATTATAGAAAACGATGTGTTTTTTAAGTTTTCGCAGCGCTTTATTCTTACACTAATATTGATATTGATTTTTGAAATTAACGATTTAAAGTACGATGATATCCGACTAAAAACCGTTCCGCAAACAATAGGTGTTTTAAAAACCAAATATTTGATTGGTTTGCTACTGATTCCGTTTTATTTTCTAGAATTTTTAAAAGTGAATTACTACGGAAACCAATGGTTTATTAACCTGATATTGGTTTTGGTAATTGCATTGTTTACCTATTATGCAAACCCAAACCGATCAAAATATTACACCCTTTTTTGGGTAGAAAGTGTGCCGATATTGTGGTTTTTGCTGGTTGTTTTATTCAATTATATATAAGAAAAAATGAAGAAAATGTTGTTTTTAATACTATTGATGCCCTTTTTTGCAACGGCACAAAAATCGTTTGATTTGATTGGTTTTTCTGACGATTTTTCCGGGAAAATTATTGTTGAGGGCAATCAAGAAAATTCTGATCTTGAAACAAACTGTACGCTGAATATCTATCAAAAGAAAAATGGAAAGTTGATTTTTTCTAAACCTGCTTTTTATTCAGAATACGATATGGAAGAATCTAAGGTAAAATCAAATATAAAAGAAATTCCTTATGGCGAACAAAGCATTTTAATTTTTGAAGATTTTAATTTCGACGGAAAAGAAGATATTGCCTTGCGAAACGGGAATTACAGTTGCTATGGCGGACCAGCGTATGAGATTTATCTGGCTGATAAAAACGCTTTTGTTTACAATGAAAGTTTTACCGAATTAGGATCAAATTACTGCGGAATGTTTACAGTTGACAATGAAAAGAAACAGTTGCAAACCATGACAAAAAGCGGTTGCTGCTGGCATCAGTTTTCTACATACATTGTAGAAGATAACAAGGCGGTTCCTATCGAAATCATCGAAGAATCATATTCGGGTTTTTTGGTAGATTATTCTGTTCAAAAACGCATAAATGGTAAGATGGTTACCAGTACCCATCAAGAATTTGCTTATGATAACAAACCTGAATTTACCATGATTTTTGAAAACGGCAAGAAAATGCACTTAATGGGTATTTATGGCGACGAACATTTGACATATATTTTTACCAATGCAGAAGATGTGGTGGAACTTTTTATTGACGAAGGTTTTACGTACAACAAAGCCCATAAAACGGTATCGTTTCAGAATAAAAACACTATCTATATCGTTTCAGAAAATGAAATTGTGGTGAAAGATAATGGTAAAACCTATCACTTGAACAAAATAAAACAAACCGTCGGATCTTTCAATAATTTAAAGTGGAACAGTTTGACTAATGTGCAGATAAAATAGTTATTTCTTCTTTAAAAAAATGAAAAACCGCCTCAACCGTTGAGGCAGTTTTGTTTTACTTTAAGTCTTCAGCTGCTTTTATAACCGCTTCTTTTAAACCTAATTTGTAATCCATCATTTTTTGTAACAACGTTGCATTTTGACTTGCCAAAATTTGCACGGCCAACAAACCTGCATTTTTTGCTCCGTTCAATGCCACAGTTGCCACAGGAACACCGCCTGGCATTTGCAAAATTGATAAAACCGAATCCCAACCGTCAATAGAATTACTCGATTTTACTGGAACGCCAATCACTGGCAACGGACTCATACTGGCTACCATCCCTGGTAAATGTGCTGCACCGCCTGCACCTGCAATAATTACATTGATACCGTTATTGTGTGCGTTGTTAGAAAAATCGACCAATTTTTCTGGTGTTCTGTGTGCCGATACAATATCCACATGCGTTTCTACGCCAAATTCTTTTAATATGTCTATTGCTTGCTGCATTACTGGCATATCCGAAATGCTGCCCATTACTACTGCTACTTTCATTTTTTGTTTAGTTTATTATTTTCTATTATTTTGCAAGGTATGTGCAACCTTGTAGGTGTTACTTTTTTTCAAATCTGATAGCTACCAGGTTTTGGAAACCTTGCAGCAAATAAAATTTATACTTTAGCCATTATTACTGCTATGTTTATTTTTTGTTTAGTTGTTTTGATTTTATAAGTACAACAATAATAAAATAAATTAAAAAGTTGTATATAATATTTTGAATGTTTGTGTGGTGGTGAATATCTGAACAATTTAAGTTTTGTACAAGAAATTGCTTATAAAATATGAAAGGGAACCCTATCTCAAAATTTGGAAAAGAATTAGTAATCTTATTTTGAAAAAATGAAAACGTTAACGATAAAAATGAGGCAACACAAAAAGAAATTACAGTATAAATTATAATGTAAAATTTTTTAAGTAAAATCAAATTCAGTATCTTTTTCATTTCTTCTTGTATCCCAAACAGATAAAATTATTAGTTCGGTTGTGGTAAATTCGTAAAAAATTAAATAATCACGTATAATGGTTATCCTTATGGAACTATCTCTCGAAGCTCTTCCTATTTCAGGATGTGTACAGAGAAGTTTTATAGTTTAGAAAATAATTTATTAAGCTTTTTTGAATAGGTTTTTGACTTGGTTTTGTGGTATCAATAATTCATTATTTTATTCTTTCAAAATGAGCCGATTTTGTCCAAACTACTCTTCTTTTAGCCATTGGTCAATTTCATTTTCAGCTTCTTCATTAGTAATGTAATCGCCATTTCTATATTCCTTCCTTGCTTCTGCAACGCGATTTTTTTGATCTGTAGATAATTCATACAGACTTTCTTCTAGTTCAAAAGCTAAAATTTTTTTAATCTCCTTAATTACACGAACTTCTTTTAATTCTGTAATTCTGCTGATTATCTCTAGCTTTAGTTGTAAGTCTGAAGTACTCATTTTAAATTAAATTTTCATTAAAGTTAATAAAAAATCAGACATTATTGCATTTCTATTATTTTCCAATCTTTATTAGGTTCTTTTTCTAAATAAACGCTCACGTTAACATCTTTTTGATTTCCTAAAACTTTAATTTCAAGTTGTGCTTGTCCATAACCGTTTACAGATTTTATATTCCCCGTAGGAATCATTCCATAGCCTTTTATTCCTCCTGTTTCAGATATTATTTGTTCGTTTTTTTCAATTTCTGCAACAGAAACTTTATATGCTGCTGAGTTTTTCATGGTATTGCCAACGATAAAAAATAGAAGAACACAGAATGATATTGCTGCGCCCACAATAATTAAAATTCGTGGTAATTTTGTAGGCTTATTAGGATTTTTTACAACTATTGTATTTGCAATTTTATCGCCTAATCTTTTCTTTTCGTTGTTGGTTGCAAGTACAATGAATTCAACAGGCCAAATAATAAGCAGTAAATTTCTTAATAATAATTTGCTGTACGATGGAACTATATCAGGATTTCTTTCATCACGAATCATAATTCCCATAGCCCATTTTCCTATGCTATTACCTTTTATGGAATCTTTAGAAAGATATAAAAACATACCCGGAATCAAAATAGAAAATAAAGTAATTATGAATTTACTTGGATTATCTTCTTCCATAAAATTCGAACCTAAAGCTATAAATGCTAACGAAACTATTAAAGAAGTCATTATAAAATGATCAATAAAAAATGCGGCGATTCGTCTTTTACGGCTAGCTATCAAATAAAGTGGTTCTTGTTCCATTTTGTTTCGTTGTTTATTCTTTATGATTATCCTGCAAGGTCTTAAAGACCTTGTAGGTATCATTTTTTTTCAAATCTCATAGCTACAAGGTTTTGGAAACCTTGCAGCAAATTAAAAAGATGATGATTTGTCTTAATACTTAATACAACCATCTTAATACTACTTCGAAATCACTCGAATGATTTCTTTTACTTGTTGGGCAACTTTACGTGCTTCGGTCATGTTTTCGTTTACAATGGTCACGTGTCCCATTTTGCGGAACGGACGTGTTTCACGTTTTCCGTAAATATGCGGTGTAACACCATCAATCGCCATGATTTTTTCGATGTTTTCATAAACAACGTCACCCGAAAAACCTTCTTCGCCTACCAAATTCACCATGATTCCAGCTACTTTGCTATCGGTATTTCCCAAAGGTAAATCTAAAATTGCGCGAATGTGTTGTTCAAATTGCGAAGTATAACTCGCTTCGATTGAATAATGACCCGAATTGTGCGGACGCGGAGCTACTTCGTTTACTAAAATTTCATCATCGGCCGTTTGAAACATTTCTACTGCCAACAAGCCTACATGATTGAAGCTTTCTGAAACTTTCAAAGCAATTTCACGGGCTTTGTTTGCAACAGTTTCATCGATACGTGCCGGACAAATCACATATTCTACCTGATTGGCTTCTGGGTGAAACTCCATTTCTACCACCGGATAGGTTTTTATTTCGCCCGATGCCGAACGTGCCACAATCACCGCCAATTCGTTTTTAAACGGAATCATGGTTTCGGCAATGCATTCGGTTTCTGGTAAATGTTCCAAATCAATGGCTTGGCGCACCACTTTTACACCATTTCCATCGTAACCACCTTCGGTTGCTTTCCATACAAAAGGAAGTTGTATTACGCCGTTTTCCACATCTATTCTTAAAGCGGGTAGTGTTTTATAGCGTTTGTAAGGCGCAGTTGGAATATTGTTTTGAGTATAAAAATCTTTCTGATTGCCTTTGTTTTTAATCAATCGCAAGGTTTTTGGCGACGGATACACTTTTTTGCCTTGATTTTCTAAGGTTTCTAAAGCTTCTAGATTTACATTTTCAATTTCGATGGTTAAAACATCCACCTGATTTCCTAAATGCATCACGGTATCGTAATCGGTAAGCGAACCTTGAAAAAATTTTGTAGCTCCAAATTGGCAAGGTGCTTCTGTGCTTGGATCGACAACATAGGTTTGAATATCAAATTTTCGGGTTTCTGTAAGCATCATTTTTCCTAACTGTCCACCACCTAAAATTCCTAATTTAAAATCAGACGAAAAATAATTCATTGTTGTTTTATTGTTTAATTGTTGAGTTGTTTATTCGTAATCTACAAAGATACTGTTTCCATATTCAAATAAAAGAAGAAAAATTTTAAATAGAAAAGCACCTCGATGAGATGCTTTTTGTTTTATTCTAATTCGCTGTCATTAACAGGATTTTCTTCCATAAATTCTGGTTTAACGACTAATTGTATTGATTCCACCGAATTGCGGTACATTTTTAAAACAGTTCCGGTGTAGTATTCAAAATCAATATGGTCGCCTTCTTGAATGTCTTCTTCCGAAGTGTTGTTTCGGGTTTCCGAGATTAATCCGGCCAATGTGTCGTAATGCTCGCTTTCTTCAAATAAATAAGGAAGAAAACGATTGATGTCTGAAATATTTTCGTGCGAATTCACAATAAAAATACCGTCGGCGATGTTGTTTACAATCGGCTCTTCATTGTCGTATTCGTCTTGAATTTCACCCACCAATTCTTCTAAGATATCTTCTAAAGTTACCAAGCCTGAAAATTCGCCCACCTCGTTTGTTACAATAGCAACCTGCGAATGTTCTAACTGAAATTTCTTTAAAAGGTTTTTAATCAAAGTAGTTTCCGAAACGAAAATGGGTTCCCTTAAGATAGTGGCTATTGTGAAGTTTTCACCATTTTTTGTAAACTCTCTAAACAAATCTTTTGTATAAAGTAAACCTAAAATGTTTTCTTTCGTTTCATCGTAAACCGGATAGCGCGAGTATCCTTCGGAAATACAAAAATCAACAGCTTCTTTAATAGGTGTGTGCACATCTAAACTAGAAACGTTTTTCTTTAAGGTATATACATTTATAACGCGGCGGTCGTCAAAATCGAACACATTTTGAATCAAATCGCGTTCGGTTTGTTCAATAGCACCGCCTTCCTGACTTTCAGAGATGATCATTTTTAGTTCTTCTTCGGTGTGAATATCGCCCCCGTGAACCGGTGTGATACCAATGGCTCTAAGAATTACGTTTGCCAAACCATTCATGGTCCAGATTACGGGTTTAAAAACTGTATAGAAAATACGCAATGGCCAAGAAACAGCAAAAGTTGTTTGTGTGGGATACTGAATAGCCAATGATTTAGGAGCTAATTCTCCGAAAACTATATGCAAAATGGTGATAATGGCAAAAGCAATCGGGAACGAAATATTGTGTGCCAGCGCTGCATATTCCGGCCCAGAAAAACCAAGAACATGAAACAATTTTAAAATAAGCGGCGTAAGCGAACTTTCACCAACCCAACCCAACCCAAGCGATGCTAAGGTGATTCCTAATTGGGTGGCAGCTAAGTATGAATCTAAATGAGTAAGTATTTTTTTTGCTGCATTTGCAGAAGAAGATTTAATGCCTTTGTAAACTTCGATTTGTGAAGCGCGAACTTTAACAATTGCAAACTCTGCTGCAACGAAAAATCCGTTTAAAAAAACTAAAAATAAAGTTAAAATAAGCTTCCAGACCGATACTTCATCAGATAAACTGTCAGCCATAACCATTGATAAGGTACTCAGGGGTATTGCATCCATATTAAATAAAAAAAACTCTAGTTAAATTTTTTATTGAGCTTTTAATGTACATACAAAAATATAAAAAAAAGAGTAGGAAAAAGTATTTTTTATTTTTGGTTTGTTTTTTCTTTCCTTTTCTTTGTGTGTGCGGTTTAGAAAATAGGTTTGCTAAGATTTTTTGATAGTAAAGTTGCGTTACTTACTGTAAAATTCATGCTTTTTTCTTTAGAATGGTACATTGCTTGTTGCAAAATAGTGGCACGTAAAGGATTTTTGCCTTAAAAAAATTTTTAAATCAATAGCAGCAAAAACGTTAATTACGCGTTTTTTTCTTCTGCAACAGCTTTAGTATTTTTCTGCCTCTGCTTAAAAAAGAGGGTTCTTGCAACAGCAAATTTTGTTCAATAAGTGCGATTAACTGTTCTTTAACCCAATCTTCTTCATCCACCAAAAAATAAAGAATATGAATGGCATTTACCCTTGTTGCCACGGCTGATGGCAGAATAATCCAATCGAACATGGTGTGGATAATTTGCTTTTTTTGTGCGGTATTATAAAGGTTTTTATTGTTTTTTAATTGATGAAAAATGGTCCGCGAAATACAGCGTTTGTTCGATTCATGCGTTTCGGCTAAAGCCCGTTGCAAGTACAAATCCAAAGCTTGATCCAAATAATCAATATGGCGTTCCACCAACATATCCAATGCATGATACAATACAATTTTTTGCTTAGCATCCACACTGTAAATCACGTTCAAAAAAGCAGCAGCAGCAATTTGCTCGTTTAAAATATAATTCATTACTAACGTTCTACTGTTGGTGCTTAGATTGTGTTGATTAGTTGAAAAATAAGTAATTACATCCATATAAAATTATTAAAAAAAGAAATTTAGTTAAAAATAAAAATATATTTGGCAAATTTGCGAATAAACTTTAATTAAAGTAGTCATATTCGTATATTTGCATCGTTAAAATTAAATATGGAACTTCAAATATTAGATAAAACGTTTGTGCCTTTTATTTCTGCTGCTGAAATTGATAAGGAAATTCAGCGTATTGCTAAAGATTTGCACAACAATTTTCAAAACGAAGTTCCGGTTTTTTTAGTAGTGTTAAACGGTGCATTTATGTTTGCAGCCGATTTATTGAAGCATTACACAACCCCCGCACAAGTTTCGTTTGTTAAAGTGGCTTCTTATCAAGGAACAGAAACCACAGGCAAAGTAAATCAATTACTAGGGCTTGATGTGGATCTTACCAACAAACACGTGGTAATTGTAGAAGACATAGTAGATACAGGCACTACTATTACCGCAATTCAACAAGTAATAAACACACAAAAAGTAAAAAGTATGCAGGTTGCTGCGTTGTTTTTTAAGCCCGAAGCCTACACACAAACGGTGGAAATTAACCATGTGGGTTTTCGCATTCCCAATAAATTTATTGTGGGATATGGGTTGGATTACAACAAACAAGGCAGAAATTTACCAGAAGTTTATCAAATAAAATAATAGTAAAGAAAATGATTGCAATAGTTTTATTCGGAAAGCCAGGTGCCGGAAAAGGTACACAGGCAGAATTTTTAAAAGATAAATACAACCTTACGCACATATCAACGGGCGATGTTTTTAGATATAACATTAAAAACGAAACCGAATTAGGAAAAAAAGCAAAAGAATTCATGGATCACGGCGAATTGGTTCCCGATGAAATTACTATTGATATGCTAAAGAACGAAGTGAAAAAAAATATGGACAAAGCTGGGTTTTTGTTTGATGGTTTTCCAAGAACCATTGCACAAGCCGAAGCGTTGGATGCTTTTCTACAATCGATTCATTTAGAAGTAACAGCAACTATTGCTTTAGAAGCTGATGATGATGTTTTGGTGCAACGCATTTTAGAACGCGGCAAAACATCGGGCAGACCAGACGATCAAGACGAAGCAAAGATTCGTACACGTTATGAAGAATACAACGAAAAAACAGCTCCATTGATCGATTATTATAAAAAGCAAAACAAATACCACGCTGTAAACGGTATTGGATCTATCCAAGAAATTACCGAAAGATTAAGCGCCGTAATTGATCAATTTTAATAATAAACAAAATAGTTCTAAATAATCTTATCCTTTTTTGTAATTTAGGGTAAGATTATTTGCATTTAATAACACACAATAAGCTTGTTAAAAGGCGAGAGGATGAGGAAATAAATGCCTTGCGAAAAAAAGCAGACAGTTGTAAGCAACAGTTTGCGCTAGATTAAGAATAAAAAATAGAGATTTCTCTATTAAAAGATTAACTGATTATTTAAGTTCTATCAAATATTTTATTTATTGAATTTAACGAGTCGTCACTTCGAGTAACGCAACGTAGTGAAGTGTATCGAGAAGTTCTCGACAAGCTTCGGTTCTCGACTTCGCTCGAACTGACGAAGTTTTTCATTAATAAAAATGATAAAAACTATTGATAATCATCAAAGATTAAAACAATGACAGAAGGAAATTTTGTAGATTACGTAAAGATATATGTAGCATCGGGTAAAGGTGGTAAAGGTTCATCGCATTTGCACCGCGAAAAGTTTATTGAAAAAGGCGGACCCGATGGAGGAGATGGCGGTCGTGGAGGTCATGTAATCATTCGCGGCAATGAAAGTTTATGGACGCTGCATCATTTGCGTTTTCAACGACATATAAAAGCCGGTCACGGTGGCGATGGCGGAAGCTCTCGAAGCACAGGTGCAGATGGCGAAGACCGTTACATCGATGTTCCGTTGGGAACAGTTGTAAAGGATAAAGAAACCGGAGCGTTTTTGTTTGAAATCACTGAAAACGGCGAAGAAAAAATCTTGGCAAAAGGTGGTAAAGGCGGTTTGGGTAACTGGCACTTTCGCTCATCAACCAATCAAACGCCGCGCTATGCACAACCAGGAATTCCCGGTGAAGAGCTCGATATTATTCTCGAATTAAAAGTGTTGGCAGATGTTGGTTTGGTTGGCTTTCCAAACGCAGGAAAATCTACTTTATTGTCGGTTTTAACGTCGGCAAAACCAAAAATTGGCGACTATCCGTTTACAACGCTAAAACCAAATTTAGGAATTGTGGAATACCGCGATTTTAAATCGTTTGTAATTGCCGATATTCCAGGAATTATCGAAGGTGCTGCCGAAGGTAAAGGATTGGGGCATTATTTTTTGCGACATATTGAGCGAAACTCTACGTTATTGTTTTTAATTCCTGCAGATGCGGACGATATCAAGAAAGAATACGATATTTTATTGGATGAATTAAGAAGATACAACCCCGAAATGCTGGATAAAGACCGTTTAATTGCCATTTCTAAATGCGATATGTTAGACGATGAATTAAAGGCAGAACTAAAAATACAGCTTGATAAAGAATTTGACGGACTTCCGTATATATTTATATCATCGGTTGCCCAACAAGGTTTAACGGAACTGAAGGATAAACTGTGGCAAATGCTGAATTAAAAGTATCTCACTAATAAAAATTACAAAGAAAGTTATACATAATATTATTTATTATATAAAGATAGCCGTCACTTCGAGTTGGTTTTTCGTAATGAAATGGAAGAAAATCGTATCGAGAAGTTTTAATTAGAAAGTTCTCGACAGGCTCGAACTGACGAAATTTAGATACATTCTATTTGGTATAACTTTTCGAGTATCATTGATTTAAAAAAGGAGCTGATCTGTAAAGATAAGCTCCTTTTTTTGTTTACTTATTTTCGTTTAATACATATTCTTGGATGATATATCGTGTGATAGGACGTAGCGTTTTTCCTGTTTCGGGTTGCAAGCCAGGTTGGTTGTAAAACTCTAAAGTTCCATTAGGGTTTTTAATATACCAAATTTTTGGATTTCCCTTTTTGTCGAAAAATGAAGTCTTTGTATCCACTTTCAATTTCCTGAAATCCTTAATCAATTGATCTTCTTTTGGAACCGCTGTTGCCGCAAAACTGTTTATTTTTTCCTTACAATCAACTGCTACATATTTTTCCTCTTTCCACACCATACAATCTTTCGCTGTAAAGCTTTTGATATTCATAAATACTGAAATTAAAATCAGAATACTCAAAATTCCGACAATTCCGATTTTTTTGAATGGGAATTTCCTTTGGTTTTTGATCGGATCTTCATCAGGAACTACTGTGTCAATCAATCAATAATAGTATAGAAGTAAAAGATCAAAGCGGTGGCGGTAATACGGGAAACAATGGAACGGTATTAATACCTATAAAACCACCAAAACCACCGGTAATTATTAAATAAGTTGTTGGTGAACTAAATAAAAGTGATAATTTAGGGTATTCGTATTTCTTTACTAAAAATAATGAAGTTTCAATACCCTATTTTATTGCTTTTTGCATTGTTCTGTTTTTCTTGCCAAAAGAAAGAAATGGTTTTTGATGAGAAAAAAACTGCTGTAAAAACAATTGATTCCCTTTATAATTTATCGTTTTCAGACAATCGTTCTTTAAATGATCAAATTCAGCTAACAAATAATGCAATGTATCTTGCAGAAAAAGAAGCTATCGATTCGTTGTATTTAAAAGGTATCTGCAACAAAGCCTATCATTTTATGGCGACTTTTCCAGATAGTTCGGATTATTACATCAATCAACTTATTGCAACCTCAAAAAAGAAAAACAATAAAAAATACTTGGCGTATTCCTATACTTTAAAAGGAAATTCGCTTTACAATAATGCGCAATACGATAGTGCGTATTATTATTTTAAAAATGCCAATGTGGTTTATTTTGATTTTAATGACAGTTTATCGCTGGCATACAACCAATTAATGATGGCGCGTATTCACTATTTTTATAACGATTATAATACAAGCGAAGAGTTGGCTGTTCAATCTATTGAAAATTTGCAAAATAAAGACACACTTTATGTTATAGAATCTTACAACTTATTAGGAAATATTTATCTAACCTCAGAAAGATATGATCAAGCAACGACTTATTATCAAAAAGCACTAAATCTTACAGAAAAACCATCAATACCAGAAGCCTATTTAAGAAATAATATAGCATCTTTAGCAATTGCTTCTGGAGCCTATCAAAAAGCAGCAATTCAGTTAAAAGAACTATTACATTTGAATGTATCAAACAGTGATATTACTTTACAATCGACCGTTTTGTTGAATTTAGGATATGCTTTATTTAAACAAAATAGTAAAGAAGGTCTTTCAGAAATGATGGCATCTTTAAAGATAAGAGAGCAAGCGAATATGGAACTTTCTTTGATTGAAAATTATCTTAAAATTGCGGAATATTACGAATTAAAAAACCAATCTGTTGCCACAAATTATCTAAAAAAAGCATTAGTATTAGCAACCAAACACAAAAGCATCGACAATAAAATTTTGGTTTTAAAAAGGCTGATTTCTTTAACTAAAAACAATGCCGAAACATATTCCAAAGAATATATTCGCGTAAATGATAGCATCACATCGGTTCGCAATCAAGCAAAAAACCAATTTGCCAAAATGCGTTTTGATTATTCAAAAGAATTAGAACAAAATCAGGTATTAAAGTCGAGAGCAATTGAAAATCAATTGGTGATACAAAAGCAAAAAAACAATCAATTGATATTATGCGGCATTATTGTTTTTGTAATAATCGTTTTCTATTTTATTTATTATTACATAAGAAACAAACATCTAAAAGAAAAGATTACCGAAAATTACAAAACCGAACAACGCATTGCTGCACGTATTCATGATGAATTGGCAAACGATGTATATCACACGCTCTCGTTTGCAGAACACACCAATTTGTCCGATGAAAACAACAAAACCAAACTATTAGATCATTTAGAAGATGTGTATAACCGCACCCGAAATATATCGAAAGAAAACAGCGTAATTCCCACCGGGAAAGAATATGTGGCTTACTTGAAAAATTTGTTTTTAGAATTTCAAGATCCACAGGTGAAAATTATTACAGCAGGAACCGATGATTTTCCTTTTGATGACTTAAATGCCATAAAAAAAGTGGTTTTATACAGAATTATTCAAGAATTATTGGTGAATATGAAAAAGCACAGTCAGGCTCATTTAGTGGTTTTAAAATTCTATAAATCAAGTAAATATGCTGAAATTCAGTATGCAGATGACGGCGTTGGGTTTGATAAAAATGAAAAAAAATTAAAAAATGGACTCCAAAATGTGGAAACCCGCATAAAAACCATAAATGGAAGTATTAGTTTTGACCCAGAAATAAAAAAGGGAGTAAAAGTTCTATTGCGATTTCCTTTATAAGAATAAAAAAATGTTTAAAAAAGTTTTAATAGCAGAAGATATCGACAGCATCAGTTTGGGTGTGGTAACCGCTTTGGAACAATATTCTGAAATGGAAATTCATCATGCAAAATATTGCGACGATGCGCTGTTAAAAATAAAAAAAGCATTGCAAGACAACCAACCATTCCATTTATTGATTTCCGATTTGTCATTTAAAACCGATCATCAAAAAACCGAACTAAAATCGGGCGAAGAATTGGTGCAGGCTGTAAAAGAACTACAGCCCGAAATTCAAATCATCGTTTATTCGATAGAAGACCGCATGGCAAAAATTAAAAGCATGTTCGATAATAATTTAATAAATGCCTATGTTTCTAAAGGGCGAAACAGTACCGAAGAACTTAAAAAAGCCATAGCATATCTTTACAAAAAAGGCAGTAAATACATGCCAGAAGCGCTTTTAAACAAGTTGCGCGAAACATCGGTTTTCGAAATTGAAGCCCAAGACATAGAACTTTTACAGCTTTTGGCAAAAGGCTATTCGCGCGATGAAATTTCAAAAGTTTTTTTCACTAAAAATTATTCATCGGCAAGTACCAGCAGTGTTGAAAAACGCATCAATCGGCTAAAAATTCATTTTAATTCCCGAAACATCACGCATTTGGTAAGCCAAACCAAAGATATTGGACTTATTTAGATAGAAATTATAAAAAAATTAGATTGAAACACTTTGTTGTTGTTTTCTTAGAATTGTTTGTTTTTCTAAGAAACATTTAAAAATCCGGCTTTTTAACCGCAGCCGGATTTTTTTTTAACTTTTTTTTAGCAGAATGTGGAAACCCTCAAGGAAACTAATTTAATTTGAAATATATTTGAAATTTAACTATAAAACAGAATAAATTATGAGTAACAATTCAAAACAATGGAGTTCCGCAAATCCTGGTTACATCATTTTCTTGATTGACCAATCGGGTTCTATGGGAGAAGATTATACAGGAGGAAAAAATAAGGCAGAGTTTACTGCCACAGTAATTAATAGAACAATTACTGAGATAGTAAACACCAATATGGATGGTGACAAAATTAAAGATAGAGTATTCATTTCTTTAATTGGATATGGAGGTAATGGAGGTAATTCAGTAGATGATATTCGTTCTGATTATTTAAGTTCTTTTGGAGATAATCCACTTAGAATTGAAAAAGGGAAACAGAAACAATTAGATGGCAATGGTGGCTTCATAGAAATTGATGTAGATGTTCCTATTTTCATTGAACCAATAGCAAATGGATTAACCCCTATGGGAGAAGCATTAAATTTTGCAAAACAATTAATTGAAGGTTGGATAAGTAAAAAACCTGAGAATCTCGCACCTGTCGTTATCAATATTTCAGATGGTTTACCTTATGAAGGAAATAATGGTGATGAACCTAGTAAAACAATTAGAATTGCTAAAGATTTAATGAATATTTCAACATCGGATGGTAATCCTCTAATATTCAATGTTCACATAGGTAATGGAGGAAAAGAATGCGGTTTTGAAGAAAATGAAAGCCAATTGTCAGACGAAGAAGCCAAACTTTTGTTTAAAATTTCTAGCAAAGTTCCAGAAAGCTATAAGGAAGCAGCAAGAAAGCACGATTTTAAAATAGCAAATGATTCACGTGGATTTGTATCCAATGCAGAGCCATTAACACTAATTAAGTTTATCAATTTTGGTTCATCTGGAGGAACAGACAGAATTATTTAAGAAATGAAAATCAATATAAAAGGGTTTATAACAAGTAAGAAATCAGAATTATATTCTGATTGTGCGGATAATTATGCTGTAAACATTGAGCATAATAAATTTTCTATTTCTGATGGTGTTTCAAAGTCTTTCTTCCCCAAAGTTTGGTCGGAGATATTGGTAAATAAATATGTCAATCAAAAAGATTGGAAAGACAACAATGAATTTATTGTTGAAAGTCAAAAAGAATGGCAGTCCCAAATTGATGAAATTGTTGCTCAACCAGAAGTAAAATACTATACACGTAACGCATACATCAAAAAAACACCTGCATTGGCAACATTTGTCGGGCTGCAATTTATAGAATCCGAACAAAAGTGGATTGCACAAGCATTAGGAGATAGTTTTTTATTTTTCATTCCAAAAGGTTCAACAGAGATTGAAATTAAATTATCCACTAAACCTGAACCTATTGTATTTGACAATTTCCCTGATTATTTATCAAGCATTGGAAATTCTCATAAAGGAGAAAAAAAGCCAATTAAAGGAGAAAAAATAAAGGAAGGAACTTTTTATTTAATGACCGATGCCCTTGCTGAATGGTTTTTATCAAACACAAAACACGCCAAACAGACACTTGACAATATCAAAACTCAAGAACAATATCTTGAAACAATTGAAAATGAAAGAAATGCTAATCGTTTGAATGACGATGATTCTGCAGTTTTGATACTTGAACTTTTTGACGATGGTAAAAAAGAATTTTCTTATACTGAACCTAATATTATTCCTTTATCAGAGCTTATTAAGAAGGAAGTAGAGGATATTGAGGAAGCTAAAAAAAAAGAAGTTTCTTCTCAAGATTCTTTAAACGTAAATGAAGAAGAAAACAAGGAAGAACAATTAACAGAAGAAGAAAGTTCTGAAAAAGAGGCAATTGAACAAGTTGAACTATCAATTGAGAACGAGAATAACGAAAAAGAAAGTTCGGAGGAAAAACCGCTTGATGAAAATGTAAAAGAAAACACAGCAGAGGATAATTCGCCTGTCGAAAATGATAATCTTTCAGAACAAAAACAGGAAGAAGAAAAATCATCTGAACCAATTCAGAATATAGTTTCCGACAATCCAAAAGCTAAATCAATTTTTGATAAATTCTAACGTATGGCAAATATTTATCCTTCAAGAACTGATATTGTTACAGCAATGCGAAATCCGCAAGTTAGCTTTAAAGCAAGCGAATTGGTTGGTGGCTCAATTATTCAAAAAGGTTCTCGTGTTATTCAATATTCAGGTGGTTATACAACTGTTTTTCCGTTTCATATGAGTAATTCCCAAAAAGTAGCTGTACGCTGTTGGATTGCTGACATTGGAGATGCCAAGAGAAGAAGTCAGGAAATATCAACTTATTTAGGGAATCTGAACAATTCCTATTTCTGTGATTTTAAATATTTGGAAGAAGCACTTCTTATCAATGGAAAAATCTATCCTATAGTTTTAATGGATTGGGTTGAAGGAAAAACTTTGAAAGATTTTATCAACGATAATATACATTCAAATCCTACTTCAATCTCTAAAGTACGAGAGAATTTTAAAGAAATGGTTGCCTATTTTCATCAGCAATATATTGCTCACGGAGATTTGCAACACGGAAATATTTTGGTTAATCCTGATTGCAGTTTAACAATTATTGATTACGATTCAATGTACATTAAACCACTTGAAGGAATGACTGATTCAATTAAGGGTTTGCCAGGTTATCAACATCCGTCACGTTCTTCAAACAGGTTTGTAAATCCTCGGTTGGACTACTTTTCAGAATTAGTAATTTATTTATCGTTGCTTATTTTTGAGAATCAACCAAGTTTATGGGAGAAATATTATGAAACCGAAGACTTGCTCTTTTCAAAAGAGGATTTTGCTAATGTAAACCACTCATTTTTAATCAATAGTTTGTCACAATCCAATAATCAAACGATTGTGGATTTGACCAATAAAATGAAAGAACAGTTAGCAAAAAGTGATATTCAACAATTAGAACCATTAGAAAATTTACTAATTGACAGAATGGAAGTTATCAAAGACAATATTTTTGACAAATTCGACAAACAACCCAATCCGCCAAGTAAAAAAGAAGTAAAACTTCCTGATGTAAACAACATAACGAATAAGTTTTAACAAATGACAGAGGTTTACTTTGAAGATATACACAATCAAATCATCAATCAAATTTCGGCTTCAAATAAAAGTCTGAAAATTTGTGTTGCGTGGTTTACTGATGTTGAAATCTACCAAAGCATTATTCAAGCTCAAAACAGAGGTGTTCAGGTTTATATCATTGTAGCAAATCACGAGCTCAACAAAAATTCACGAGTTGATTTTAAAGAATTGTTGCAAAATAACGGATATGTAGGATATATCGGAAATATCAATGATGGTGCTAAAGACAAACTTATGCACAATAAATTTTGTATTGTTGATGATTCCACAATTATTACAGGTTCATATAATTGGACATTCAAAGCAAGATTAAATGATGAAAATATCATCGTTATTAAAAATCAACCTACTGTTATTGCTCAATTCAATGACAAGTTTGAAAGCATAAAACCTCAATATGGTTTTGCAATTAAAGGAAATGAAGTACAGCTTTTGCCTATTGAAAAAATAATGGCAAAATGGGACAAACCAAAAGAAACAAAGCCACAAACAAGAATAAACAACGTAAAATCAATTTTCGATAAATTTTAAGAATGTCGGTAAGCAAACAAGATATAATCACAGCCATTAAAAATTCGGATATTTTTTTAAAAGTACCTGAATTACAAGGAGCAAAACCAAGACTAAACAAGAATGGTAGTCCTTTTGCTTTTGTTGGTGGCTTCAATATGGTGTTTCAATTGGAACATCAAAACAAGAAATGGGCATTTAGAGTTTGGCACGTTCCTATGGGAGAAAATACAAACCGTTACCGAAAAATATCAAAATATCTTTCAGAAAAAGAACTACCCTATTTTGCTGATTTCATCTATGATGAAAAAGGAATTTTGGTTAATGGAACTCTACTTGACACTATACGAATGGAATGGCTCGAAGGGAAATTGCTAAAAGAATATATTGAAGAAAATTTAAACAATAAAAGCAAATTAACGAAACTTGCTAATGACTTTCTGGAAATGTGCAAAACTCTACGAGAAAGTAAGATTTCTCACGGGGATTTGCAAGAAGGAAATATTTTGATTGACCGAAATGGAAACATCAAACTTGTAGATTATGACTCTATTTGTATTTCTGAAATTGAGGGACAAAAAGAATTAGTTATAGGATTAAAAGGTTATCAACATCCCTCACGTTTTAAAGCGGGAAAAGCGTCTTTAAAAGCGGATTATTTTTCGGAATTAGTAATCTACCTTTCAATACTTACTCTTTCTGAAAACTCGAATTTATGGAACAAATATCAAGTAAAAGATACACAGTATTTATTGTTTACTGAAGCCGACTTTGAAGATTTTGAAAACTCTGAAATCTATAAGGATTTACAAAATCTGTCTAATTCTATCAAAAGTCTGACGAGAATTTTGACCAGCTATTTATCGGAAAAGAATTATCTAAATCTTACGTCTTTTGAGCATTATTTAACAGCACCAAAAATAATCAGTTTTCGTACGAATGAAAAGGAAATCCTAAAAGGGAAATCCATTGAATTATCGTGGAATATTGAAAATTATGATAAAATTTCAATAAACAATGGTGTCGGAAATGTAACAGCAAAACATTCTATTTCTGTTTCGCCAACCAATACAGCTACATACAAGTTACTTGCAGAAAATGCCTTTGATAAAACAGAAAATGAACTGACCATAACTGTTCTTCCGCTTCCAAAAATCAAAGAATTTCATTCCAAACAACAAAAAATTGAATTAGGAAATGAAACGCAAATAGTTTGGAATATTGAAAATGCGGAAAAAGTTGAATTGCATTGGTTGGGAAATATGGAAGTTATTCCTCTCAAAGGAGAAAAAAACATATCGCCTACGGAACACACCAATTACAAATTAATTGTTACAGCATTAGACGGAGTTACAATAGAAGAAAAAGAAATTACGGTTCAGGTTTTCAAAAGAGTTGAAATCAAATCGTTTGTTTCAGATTTGGATTTTGTAGTTGAAAGTTTGCCAATAATATTAAGTTGGGATATTGATAACGCTTCGAGTATTACATTGTCCTCAAATATGCAGGCTGATATTGATGTAACAGGAAAAAGCGAAATTGAGATTTTACCTAAAAGGACAACTGTTTTTTATCTGAAAGCTAATAATGAACTGTTTTCCGTAACCAGTTCACAAATAAAAATTGAGGTACAAAATATTCCAACATTCAATCCGAGTATTATCCCAAGACTACCATCTGGAAAAGATTTGATACCAAGTTTTCAGTTGGATTTTAAAGAATTATCGGAAACAATTCTCAATGAATCTCAAATCAGTTTTCAAACTGCGATGCAACCGACAAAAAGATTCAATATTCTAAACTCATTACAAAAAATACTGAAATAGATGAGTACGAAAATTCAACAAAAACTTTGGAAACTGGCAAATTATGATTGTTTTCTAATGGAATACTGTCCTGTCTTGCACAATAAAATTGCAGGAATAGGATTATTTTTCTTGTTCCAAATGCTGATTGTTTTTGCTTCGGTTCTTACGAGTTACAAAATATTTATTTGGAGCTATTTAATTTTAGGTTATCTCGTAGCTACATTAGCAACTTTCATTTTTTATAAATGGATGAAGTTTTTGAACGAAGTTCATCATACCAACCCAAAAACAGGAATATTCGTAACGCAATTTTTTATCAATTTAATTTTTGCTTTGATACTTGCTATTCCTTTTTGTTTATTTCTTTTTGAACATCAAATCCTGTTTCAACTTTATTTGAAAACGGGAAAAATAACACTTGGGAGCTTTGAACAATTATGGTTAATGCCTTTGGGTTTATATAAAAGTTGGTTTGTAGAAACAGAAGGAAATGTAGTTTTATTTATTTGCATAGCCATATTGATAATGATAGCATTTGTTTTCATTACACCCTATTTTTTAATTTTTAAAAACAGAAAATCTAATTACACTTTAGTTAAACAGAATTATGAGCAAAACTTCTACTAAAAAATATAAATATTCAAAAATCCAGTATTTCTTTTGGTTATTGTCAGGAGCAGAAATCAGTATTTTAAAAGATTGTCCGACAGATTATAACAGACAAGCAGGAATAGGTTTTACAATTTTTATGACCACTTTATTAGCTTTCTTTTCAGGAAGCTATGCAGGTTATTATTTTGGAGAAAGTTATTTATCCGCTATCGTATTCGGTATTATTTGGGCTTCGTTAATTTTCAGTATCGACCGAAGTATGGTTGTTACATTAAAGAAAGACCCAACGAAAGAAAAACAGAATTTTTGGCCTGCCTTTTTATCAAGAGCAGTTTTGGCTGTTTTGATTGCTTTTATTATCTCAATTCCTTTGGAATTGTTGATTTTTAAGGAAAATATCGACTTGCATATGGACAAATATAAACTTGACCAAGTTTATTCTGTTCAACAAGCATCTAAAAGAAATGAAGCAATATCAGATAAACAACGTATTTTAAGTAATGACAGTCTTGTATTAGGAAAAGTTGAAACACAGTTATCACAAGGTGAACCAAAAGGCGACCCAGAATATGACAGACTCAAATCTGAAATTGAAACTAAACAAAATGATTTTGACGCTCTTAGCAGAAGATTAAACACAGCCCGAACAGAAGCAAATAATGCTTACAATAATGTTCCAACATATTATGATTATAGTAGCGAAAGTTATGTAAAAAATAGAAATTCTCAACAATGGAGAACTTACGAGAACAAACTCGCACAAAGAAAACAAGCACAAGATAACCTTAACAAATTCGACAAAAAGGGATTAGATGACTTAAAAAAGCAAAGACAAAAATACATTGAAGATTGGATTGCTAATCTCAAAGGAGAACAAAGAAGACTAAATGACAACATTGTACAAACAAGCACTTCCATAAACAAAGGACTTGCTACGGCTGACACTGCAAAAAATGAATTTCAAGATAAAATCAAAGATAAAAAAGGATTTGTCTTACGTTTTATGGTTTTAGAAAATTTGGCAACACCAAATAATCCTGAAATTCCAGAAGGAACTACAATTTTTATGTTGTTATGGTTAATCAGAATACTCTTTTTTACGATTGAGATTTTACCAACCATTGCTAAAATAGCAACACCAATTGGTGCTTATGACAGAGCTATTTACAGAAAAGAAAAGGACTTAGAACTCGAATTAGAGGAAAGAACATCTGAATATCTAAAACAACAAAAAACAATTCGAGATATTGAGTATGAAGCCGAACAAGATCAAACTAAAGAACGCACACAAATTGAAAACAGTTTACATAAAGAATTACTAACCGAAATTGCAAATGTTCAAAATAAAATAGCAAGACAAAAAATTGAAGAGTTTAGGAAAAAGCACAATAAAATTGATTAAAACTATGTAGTTATGGCTTGGCGTTTTAGAAAATCAAAGAATATTGGACCATTCAGAGCAACCGTATCCAAAAAGGGAGTCGGAACAAGTTTTGGGTTTTTAGGCATTCGTTTTGGAGTTAGTTCTAATGGAAAAAAGTATATTAGTTTTGGGATAAAGAACACTGGTTTATATTACATAAAATATTTTTAACTAACCCCACATTATGAAAAACCTAATCCCCTTATTTTTTACGCTCATTATTTTTTCTTGTCAACAAAAACAAGAAGAAGTTTTAATTGCCCAAAATTGCCATACCGAAGCCGAAGCTACATGCACAGGCAGTGCGTCATGCAAGGCGTGTAAAAACTGTAAATACTGCAAACACTGTTCTAAAGGCGGTAATAGTTGTGGTGTTTGCAAATAATGTCCATTTTTGCATTTTAAAACAAACCCCATGAAACACGTTTATTTACTTTTTTTACTTGTAAGTTTAACCTTTTGCGGTTCCAATAAAAACGATTTTTTGGAAACTTCAGCACCCCATCAAGAATGGTATTTGGTTACAAAAGTGGTCGATGGCGATACCTTTTGGGTGGATAACGGCACATCGAAAGGAATAAAAATTCGGTTAACAGGAATAGATGCGCCCGAATCGCAAAAACGTTGGAAAAGAGAAGAAGGCTATTACGGAAAAGAGTCAAAAGCGTATTTAACCCAATTGATAAAAGGCAAAAAAGTACGCTTAGAAACAGATATTGATTCTTTAGACCGATACGGTAGAACGTTGTCTTATGTGTATTTAGAAGACGAAACTTTTTTGAATGCTTTGTTGCTTAAAAAAGGTTACGCTGTGATAATGACCGTGCCACCCAATGTACGATACAGTGAATTATTTCATAAGTTTCAAGTAGAAGCGCGTGAAAATAATCGCGGATTATGGAAGCAATAATCAAAATGAAATATATACAATTATGATTGTCAGCTGTTGATAAGGATGTTTTTTAACCTATAATGTGTCATTCCGAGAAACGAGGAATCTCTTTAATAATCCTGAGATTCTTCACTACACTTCGTTACGTTCAGAATGACAAATTAATAGTTGTGCCTAACAACGGATATTCAATAATCAAAAAAAAAAATCCTCTTGTAGAAAAGAGGATTTTTCAGTTTATAAATTAGGTATTCTTAAAACCTGACCCGGATATATTTTATCAGGATGACTTAACATGGGTTTATTTGCTTCAAAAATAGTATTGTACTTGTTGGCATCGCCATAAAATTCTTTTGAAATTTTAGATAAGGTGTCGCCGCTCACAACAGTGTAAAAATTAGCTTCCATTGCTGGTAACATTACAATCATTAAGTTATCAACTTTATCAACACCTTCTACGTTTCCAATTGCCAAAACAATTTTTTCGGCATCTTCTTGTGATGCTACTTCGCCTTCAACCTTAACATCGTCATCGGTAACCGATAATTTTAGTCTGTTGTAAGGCAAACCAAGTTCTTTAACATAATCTAACAAAGCTTGTGCTTGCAATGTCTTTTTTTCTTCAGCAGGAGCTTCTGCTTCTTTTTTGCCAAAAATTTTAGCGCCCTTTTCTTTAATAAATGAAAATAATCCCATATCTGTTTTTAATTTTTAAATTTATATAAATGTAGTAAAAATTTGAAACATTAAAAAAAAGAACGCTATTTATTGGTCTAAACTCTTTAAAACAACATAAACATATTACTGCACCATATTTAAAATTGTATAATTATCGTACTTTACAATTTACTAATAACCCACAACTCAAAACAATTTAGTATCTTCGCATTTAGATCATAAATCAGCAAAATAATGAAAAAATTAAGCTTATTTCTTTCTTTGTTTATGCTTGCCATGCCTTTGGGTATGTTTGCAAACGAAGGAATGTGGTTTTTAATGTTCATTGAACGATTAAACTACCGCGATATGCAAAAAATGGGGCTGCAATTAACGCCCGAAGAAATTTATAGTATCAACAACCATTCATTAAAAGATGCCATTGTGCAGTTTGATGGCGGTTGTACAGCAGAAATTATTTCAGATCAAGGTTTGGTTTTAACCAATCACCACTGTGGTTACGATAAAATTGCAGAGCTTTCTACACCACAAGACGATATTTTAACCAACGGATTCTGGGCAAAAACTAAAGCAGAAGAACGCAAACCTAAGGATATTTCGGTGCGCTTCTTTGTGCGAATGGACGATGTTTCTAAACGCATTTTGGGCGTGGTAAACAAAAACATGACCGAAGCCGAGCGTGAAAAAGCAATCAACCAAGAAATTGCAAAAATTGAAAAAGAAAACAACGAAGGCGGTAAATACACCGTATCGGTTCGTTCATTTTTTCAAGGAAATGAATATTACTATTTTGTGTATCAAGATTATACCGATGTGCGTTTAGTGGGAACACCACCTGCATCTATTGGGAAATTTGGGGGCGACACCGATAACTGGGAATGGCCACGCCACACCGGTGATTTTTCAATGTTTCGTGTATATGGTGATGCCAACGGAAATCCAGCAGAATATTCAAAAAACAATGTGCCTTTAAAACCAAAACATTTCTTACCGATTAATATTCAAGGTTTAAAAGAAGGCGATTTTTCTATGATTTTGGGTTACCCAGGAAGAACCAATCGTTGGATGCCGGCAGAAGGTATTCAGCAAAATGTAGAATTTTCATATCCGGCTTGGGTAGAAGGATCTCGTTTAGGTTTAGACGTGATGAAAAAATACATGGACAAAAGCGATGAAGTTCGTTTGGCGTATGCAAGTAAATATGCAGGTGTTGCCAATTATTGGAAAAACCGTCAGGGAATGATTGATGCGTTAACCGCTCAGAAAACCGCCGACACCAAACGCAAAAACGAAGCAAAATTCAACAAATGGGCCAACAAGAAAAAGAATAAAGAACAGTACGGAAACGTAATTGCCGATATCAATGCCTACTATGCAGCAACAAACGAAAAAGCACGTCATGATAATTATTTAATGACGGTTTTGCGCACGTCTAATTTAGCTACAATTCCTTATAGTTTTGGAAACGCATTGATTCAATATGCCAATGAAAACGAAGCAAAACGCGCAGAAATGCGTCCAAGATTAGAGGAAGCAATTAACGATGTTTACAAAGAATTTCACGCTCCGTTAGAAGCAGAAATGTTGGCTCGTCAGTTAAATCTGTATGCAACAAAATCTAAAGGTTATGCTGTGGCACCGTATGTGAAATCGTTAGGAGAAAAAAATAATTACGATTACACAAAACTTGTTAATAAAGCATTTGAAGGAAGCGTGTTTTCATCAAAAGATTTATTGTTGAAGTATTTAAACAATCCTGATAAATCAATGATCGAAAATGATGATTTGTACAAAATATCATCAGATTTATTAACGAAATACCGCGAACAACCGGCAAATTTAGCACCGTTAAAAGAAAAATACGATGTGGCCTTCCGCAAGTTGGTTGCAGGTTTACGCGAAGCAAATCCAAAAGTAAAATACTATCCAGATGCAAACTCAACATTGCGTTTAACTTATGGAAAAGTAATCGATTTGCCACGCCGTGCAGACCGTCCGAACGATGCTACGGATAATTGGTACACTACATTAAAAGGTACTATTGCAAAACACAAAGCAGGCGACGAAGAGTTTGAAAACCCACAACGCTTAATTGATTTGTACAACGCAAAAGATTACGGACAATATGCCGATGAAAACGGCGAACTAATTGTAAACTTTTTAACCGATCACGATATTACAGGTGGTAACTCAGGTTCACCGGTTTTAAACGGAAAAGGCGAGTTGATTGGTTTGGCTTTCGATGGTAACATTGAAGCGATGGCAGGCGATGTGATTTTTGATCCTAAATTACAGCGCACCATAAACGTTGATGCACGTTATATTTTGTTTATCATTGATAAATACGCGGGCGCAACCAACTTAATCAACGAATTAAAGATTATTAAATAGTCTTTTAAATTTTGAAATAATAAAAATCCAAGAGCATTATGTTCTTGGATTTTTTTAATTTTAGGGATAAAAACCCCATTGAGAAAACTCTGTCATTTTTTTATTCAAATAAAAGAGCGTTACTACCAACTTGTTTTATTCGGTTATTTTTTATAACCCAAATCTCCGGAGTATCTCTACAAATTACTACTTGTTTTAACGAATCAATTTTATACAAGTTTTTATCTTTAAAAGTTCTTTCGTTACAAAATAAAAATATAGAATCATCTTTTACTTTCCATATACCTTTTTCATTTAAAACACATGTTTCAGAAAAATAGCTTTTATCTTTATTAAGAATTAGTTTTGCGTCAATAGGAAAATTTCCATTGTAAAAAAACATATTAAATTGCGTGTTTTTTGATGAATAAACAATGGGATATTCTTTAGTATCTATACTTGAATTACAGGCATTTATTAGAATAACACTTAAGATAAAAATGATATTTGAACGGTAAGTTTTAATAATCATTGCTTTACAATTTTTTATCTAAAATAATATTTTTACATTAAATTTCATTACTTTTAATTGAAATTAAAAGCTGTTCATTATGAAAAACATCCAATTGAAACGACTAATTCTTCTTCTTTTAATAGTAATTGGTCAAAATGTATGGGCACAAAAAAAGGTGAAACGCACCGAATACGGCAATTTCGGCAAAGCGGGTACTTATACCGAATATGTTTCTAAAGATGCTGCTACCATTAAAGTAGGGGATAGCTTGCAAATTAACAATCCAAGCAATTTTGAACGTTATATGTACATTACGCAAAACGATGCCTATCTGCGTGCCGATAATATGAACAAAAAATTAATGATAAAAGCCATAAATGTTTCGGGCGACGACAAAAAAGGCTACACCGTGTTTTTTACCTGTAAAGGTTTGGGCGCAACACCGGTTTTTGTTCGATACGAAGATGCCGTGCAAACAAACGAAATTAAATTGTTAACCGAAGGTAATACAAATTTGCAAGAATAGTTTTTTCTTTGCACTATGAAAAAAATAGGATTGTTGGTGGTTCTTATGGCTTTAGTAATTGCATGTACGGCTAAAACCGAACCCGTAAGTACTGCTTTTTATTTTTGGCGAACCACTTTTGCACTGTCGCCTGCTGAACAAAATTCTTTAACCGATTTGCAGGTTAAAAAACTCTACATTCGCTATTTTGATATTGGTTTACAAAACAAAGAACCCATTCCCGTTGCACCTATTGTTTTTAATGAATCACCAAAAAAATATCAAGTGGTGCCGGTTGTTTATATCAAAAATGAAGTGTTTTTGCAAACAACGCAAACCGACAGCTTGGCTGAAAAGGTGTATCATTATATCCAACAAATCAATCAATCGGCAGATGTATCGGTAAATGAAATTCAGTTTGATTGCGATTGGAGTCTTCAATCCAAACAAAACTATTTTCAGTTTCTTGAAGCATTTAAAAAATGGCATCCCAACGTAACGGCTACCATTCGCTTGCATCAAATAAAATATCCCGAAAAAACCGGAATTCCACCTGTAAAAAACGGTGTGTTAATGTATTACAATATGGGCGTTATTGGTTCGGATAACGAAAATTCCATCTATTCTCAAAAAATAGCACAAAAATATGTAGCATCTTTACAAAATTATAAACTACCTTTAAACATTGCATTGCCCGTTTTTAGTTGGGGCGTTCATGTGCGAAATAATCAAATAACCAATTTGATCGGTGGTTTGCGAGTGAACGATTTAACGGGAGATGAATTCAAAAAAATCAGTGAAAATCGATTTAAAGTATTGAAAGATGTTGTTTTTAAAGGCAGGTATTTGGCAAAAGACGATGAAATTAAAATAGAAGCTGTAAGTGCCAATCAGTTAAAAGAAATGATGCACGATATTAAACAAAATAGCAAACACAAACCCAACGAAATTATATTTTACGATTTAAATGAAAATAATTTAAAAGCTTATGAAAACAAAGATTTTAAAACTGTTAGCAGCTGGTAGTTTAACGGCTGTTTTAAGTTACGGCGCATATATATACGCTTGTGCAGGAGGTGAGTGGGGTGCGGGTTACACTTCGCTTTTTTCGCCCGAAATCACAGTGAACAACAAAGAATATGAACCGTTTTTTTACGATGATTATTTTATATTTTACTATGGCTACAATGTGCAATCGACCACCGATTTGTTTAAAGCAGAAAACGTTGCAGATTGGACAAACTACTTAAAAAAATACTCGCCCGAAACGGTGGAATATTTCTTGTATGATGAAAGTTTAGATGCTCCTTTGCGCACCATTAGCCAGTCTAAGAATGCAGAAGTCGAGTTTAAAAAGCAAAATTTTAAATTCACTTTGGATACTTCCGACGAGAAAACACAAAAATTCGTGTTATTTATCATGTTGGCGCGCGGTATTGAAACCTATTCCAACCAAACCTATAATTATTGGGATTACGACAACCGAAAACAACTCAATGCCGATAGTGATTTTACCACAAAAGTGGAAAATCTGTACAAAAAAGATGTGACTCAGAAAGACGAATTCTTTAAAAACCGTATGTGGTTTCAGGTGGTTCGGTCTAAATTTTATTCAGCAGACCGCGGTTCAGTAATTCCTTTTTTTAATGAATCCCAAAACGAGCAGCCGAAAAACAACTTGTATTATCAAGCCATGAATTATGTGGGCGGAGCGTATAAAAATTTAAAGAATTACGAAAAAGCAAATGCCACGTTTGCACAAGTTTTTCATCAATGCAAACCTTTAATGGCATCGGCTTTGTTTGATTATAAGCCTTTAGATGAAACTGCTTTTAAAGCATCATTAAGCCAAGCTTCAGACCAAAATACCAAAGAAACCTTATACGCTTTGCAAGGCTATTATACCAATGAATTTAGTGCCATGCAGGATTTGTATAAGCTGAACCCGAACTCGCCACATATTGATTTTCTGTTGTCGCGCTGGGTGAATATCAACGAGCAAAATATCAACACCTACACGGCATACGAAAAATTGGATATCGATGCTGGGAAAATTAAAAAAGAGTTGAAAGACAAAGTAAGTGCGGCTGAGGTTAAGTGGATCAACGACGTAGCAAGCGATGCGAAAGTGCACAATCCGTATATTTGGAAAACCACCGCGGCTTATTTTAATTCATTGATTGGCGATTATTCTAAAGCCGATAAGTTATTGAAAGAAGCGCATACTTTATCACAAAATGCTAATCAAAAAAATCAGGTACGCAGTTTACGCTTGTTCAACAACCTTTTAAGTACCGATGAAATGAATCAAAAAGCCGAAGGGAAATTGATAGAAGATGTAAATTGGTTGTTTTATGAAGATAAATTTCCAGTGAAAGACTATGTAACCGAAGGAAGAATTGATTATTTAAATTCGTTTACAAAAAAATACATTAGTTCGCTTTACAAAAAACAGGGCAATGGATTAATGTCGGAATTAACCTATTCAATTAAAGGTTTTTATAAAGATCAAAAGCAAAGCATCGCCATGGAAAAATTGTTGTTGAGCAGTGAGCGTTCGGCTTGGCAAGATCTTTTTGTAGGCGTTTATCCGTATAAATTGGCAGATATTTATGAAAGCCGCGGTATATATTTGTTCTATCAAGATAAAATAGATGAAGCAATTGCCGAGTTTGAAAAGATCACGCCTTTTGAAAGCAAAACATATAATTGGCAAAAAGACAAATATGAAACCGAAATGGTGGATTATAAAAAAGCACAGTTACCAGGAAATCCGTTCAACGGAAAAATTAAAGATTGTAACGATTGCGATCATGCAGCCAAACAATCGGTGAAATATTCACAACTCGATTTTCTGTACAAGGTTAAAGAAATGAAAGAAAAAATTGCTGCTGGAGAAGATGTGTATAACAATGCGCTGTTGGTTGGTAATGCTTTTTACAATACATCGTACTTTGGTAACGCCCGATTTTTTTACTACAACAACATCATTGACGAATACGGAAACAGTATCAGCAACGAACACAGCAAAATGTTGTACAGTATGGAAAACGTTAGAAAATATTACAACATAGCCCAAAAAGCAGCTACCGATAACGAACAAAAAGCAAAAATGGCATATATGTTGGCAAAAACCCAACGCAATGATTTTTACTACAACAAATATTTCTCTACAAGAAGTTATTGGGGTTATCCCGATGGACCGGTAATTCAGAAGTGGCAAGGCTTTGTAGATCTAAAAACAAATTACAGCGACACTAAATACTATCAAGATGTAATTGCAGAATGTGGTTATTTCCGTAAATATTTAGGGTTACAATAATTTAGATAAAAGAAAATAGAGGAAAGAAGAAAGAGTAAAGACAATGTTTTTTACTCTTTTTTTATGATTTTTTTTAGAATTATTAAATTAAAAATTTATTTTTGCTATTACGGAGGAATCGAAAATCCGACGCGAAAAGAGTAGAAAAAATTTAAAAAAAAATTTATGATTGATTGGTACAAAAAAGTAGTTTTTGAAAATTACGCAAATTTTAACGGAAGAGCGCGTCGCGCTGAATACTGGAATTTCTTTCTAGTAAACGTAATTATTAGTATTGTTATTGGCTTTATTTTAGGGTTGATCAATTTACCTTTACTTGGTAATTTGTATTCGTTAGCCGTATTAGTTCCAGGTATAGCAGTAGCAATACGCAGAATGCATGATATTGGTAAAAGCGGTTGGTATATTCTAATTCCTATTTACAACATTGTGTTGTTAGCAACAGAAGGAGACAGAGGGTCAAACGAATACGGACCAGATCCTAAAGAAGCATAATAAAAGCAATTTATAAATTAAAAGAGTAAAAGCATCATGTTTTTACTCTTTTTTTGTTTCAGTTTGTCATTCCAACGAAGGAGGAATCTCAAGAAGATTTAATTTTCGTAGAGCAATAAAAATCTTATCTCTTTATTCTTTCTTCTTGATTCTATTTCCAATTCCCCTAAAAAAATGTAGTTTTGTTATTAAAATAAAAAACAATGCGCGTACATTTTATAGCAATAGGCGGCAGCGCCATGCACAATTTGGCTTTGGCTTTACACGATAAAGGAGATGTAGTTACAGGCAGCGATGATGCTATTTTTGAACCATCGAAATCGCGTTTGCAGGCAAAAGGATTGCTTCCTGCAGCAGAAGGATGGTTTGCAGAAAAAATCACCAATGAAATTGATGCCGTAATTTTGGGAATGCACGCAAAGGCAGATAATCCGGAATTGTTGAAAGCGCAAGAATTAGGATTGAAAATTTACTCGTATCCAGAATTTATTTTTGAACATTCAAAAAACAAAACCCGCGTGGTTATTGGTGGATCGCACGGAAAAACAACCATCACTTCTATGATTCTGCATGTAATGAACTATCATAATGTAGCAGTCGATTTTTTGGTTGGCGCACAGTTAGAGGGTTTCACTAACATGGTGCATTTAACCCAAGAAAATGATTTTATGGTGATTGAAGGCGATGAATATCTGTCATCTCCCACCGATTTGCGCCCGAAATTTCATTTATATCAACCCAATATTGCTTTAATAAGCGGTATTGCGTGGGATCATATCAATGTGTTTCCAACGTTTGAAAACTATGTAGAGCAGTTTAAAATATTTATCGATAAAATCACCAACGGCGGAATTCTTGTTTATAACGAAGACGATGCGGTTGTAAAACAAATTGCTGAAGAAGCCGAAAAACCAATCCGCAAAATGCCGTATTCGTTACCTGAATATTCAATCGATAACGGAATTACGTATTTAGAAACTTTAGACGGAGCAATGCCTATTGAGGTTTTTGGTGCACATAATTTAAGTAATTTGGCAGGTGCAAAATGGATTTGTCAAAACATGGGGATCGATGAAGCCGAGTTTTACGAAGCCATTGCATCGTTCAAAGGCGCAAGTAAAAGATTAGAAAAAATTGCTGCAACAGAAACAGCGGTTGCTTATAAAGATTTTGCCCATTCGCCAAGTAAGGTTTCGGCAACTACGCAGGCGGTTAAAAAACAGTATCCGAATAAAAAATTGATTGCTTGTTTGGAATTGCACACATATAGTAGTTTAAATGCCGAGTTTTTAACCGAATATCAAGGCGCGTTAGATGCTGCCGATGTTGCGGTGGTATTTTATTCGCCCGATGCGGTTGCTATTAAAAAGTTGGAAGAAGTGACAAAAGAACAAATTGAACAAGCTTTTCAATGTGAAAATTTAATAGTTTACACCAATCCCCAAGCGTTTAAATCGTTTTTATTGGTACAAGATTTCACCGATTCGGTTTTATTATTGATGAGTTCCGGCAATTACGGCGGACTGAATTTTGATGAGGTTCAAAGTATTATAGAATAATTTAAAGCATCTTTAAATGATAGTTTATCCTGCAAAGTTTTTAAAACCTTTGTAGGATTTTTTGTTTGAAAAATTAAGAGTATAATTACAATTTAGTACATTCGTAAAAAACGATTTTATGAGAGCGTATACTGAAGAAGGTTTAAGTATTGTTGAGGTTCTGCCCGAACCACCAAATAAATTCTATAATTTTATAGATAAAGGATGGTTTGTGATTCTTCCTTTAATAGTAATAGCACTGTTTTTACACAAATATCTCCCTGACTTTATTGCAGTTTTCCTTGCGATTCTTCTTGTAGTATATATATTAATCTACTTTTTTTATATACAACTAGGTAATTTGTATAGAAGTGAAAATATTGCCTATAATATTATTGGAAAAATACATTTTCATAATGATTTTTTAGAAATCATGAACAAACGAATTGAATTTTCTGATTTTAGATTAATAGAAATTATTTGTTACGATTTTGAAGATAGAAGAAGACCAAGTAATACTTTATATGATCCTTTATATTCTTTAGGAATCAACAATTTTTTGACTGTTTATTTTAAAGATGGAGCAGTTAATAAATATCAATTTAAACTATTGAACGAAATTCACATGTTTTCTTTTAGAAAAGAATTAATTCACTATTATAAATTGGGATTAATTCGTGAATTGAATCTTCATGATATTCTAGGTAATCATAGTTTTGAAAGCAAAAGTGATTTTAGAAAACATAATCCAAAATACAACAATTACCCCTCATAAACAAAATGCCCCACAATGGTGTATTTAAACAAACAATCTTCCAATACCTGTCCGCCGCCCACGTTGTGAACAATCAATCGTCGTTTGCCGTCTTTAGAAAGTTGGTTGGTCACAATGCCAATATGCGGCAACTTGTCGTTAATCATCCACGTGATAATAGCTCCGGTTTTGTAATCGTCTGGGTTTTGTGTTACGGGCAATTTCTTTCCTTTTCTCGTAAAAAAAGTTTCTAAATTAGGCACTCTTCGGTGGTCAATGTTGGTGTCGGTTTTAGTAGCTCCCCAATTTTTCGGATAGCTGCTAAAATGTCCACGCATATCTTCATGCACTTCTTTTTGCAAATCGATGCCAAGTTTTCTGTACGATCGGATCACCACATCGGTACAAACTCCGGTTTTTGCAGGCACATCGCCATTTGGGTAATCAATAGCTACATAATCGGGCGTGTATCGAACCGAAGCGTCAATGATAGAAAGGGCTTTTTCAGACAGTTTTTTTCTGAAATCAGAAACATCATCGGTAATGGTATCTTTCTGTGTGGTGGTTTCATCAGAAGAAATTAATGCAGCATTAAAACCTTCCTGACTTTTCAAAGTGCACGAACTAAATCCAACTAAAATCAAAAAAAATAAAAATACTTTCATATATTTATAAGCGTTAATTATTTGGGCATGAGTAACGAAGATAAACATTTCTCTATAAAAAATTGGAGTGAAGACGATCAACCACGCGAAAAATTGTTGTATAAAGGAAAAAATGCATTGAGCGATGCCGAATTAATTGCTATTTTGATAGGGTCGGGCAGTCGCAATGAAAGCGCTGTGGATTTGTGCAAACGTATTTTGCAGCAAAACAACAATCAATTGCATCAACTTCAAAAGCAAAGCATTCAACATTTAATGCAGTTTAAAGGCATTGGCGAGGCAAAAGCCATCACCATTGTAGCGGCATTGGAACTGGCAAAACGATTGCAACTTTCAGAAACAAAACAGCTTACCAAAATTGGCAGTGCCGGCGATGTGTGTAAACTCATGCAACCCATTATTGGCGATCTGCCACACGAGGAGTTTTGGGTTTTATTGCTCAATAACAGCAACAAAGTGATTTATAAACTGCAACTAAGCAAAGGCGGACTCACTCAAACTGTAGTTGATATTCGTTTGATTTTCAAAACCGCTTTAGAGTATTTAGCTACATCAATCATTATTGTGCACAATCATCCATCGGGACAATTAACACCCAGTACAGCAGATAAAGACATTACTCAAAAAATCAAAATGGCGGGAAAAAGTTTAGACATTCAGCTTTTAGATCATTTAATCATCACCCAAACCGGATATTTTAGTTTTGCCGATGATGATTTGTTGTAATTGCTGTAATTAACACGTAGTGCATTATAGAATTCCCGCAGATGCACAGATTTCCATATTACTTTAAGCAAATAATAAAGATGATCCACCTTTGTTGAATGTGTTGCATTCGATGTCTGTGGTAAAAAAAAGCTTTGAATATCAGTGTGTTATGTTTTTTTGATAATGCACTATGAGTTGTAATTATTAATGTTTTATATTTGAATTTTAGTAATTTATAAATAAAACTGTATAAGATCATCAGTCATATAATAATTTAAAATTAAAGGATAATAATTGTTGTTAAATATTTTTAAAAGAGTTTTAATATGAGAAAAATAATAACCTTAAGTTTAGCATCGATATTTTTTATATCATGTGAAAAAACAGATGAAGTTTCTATGGACAATCAACCATCTACAAATAACCTTTTAAAAGAGTTAATAGGTGAAGACAGTTATTCAGAGTTTGATAGTTCTATTGATTTTACCAGTACAGTTAATTTAACACCGTATGAACCAGTAATTGATGATGGCTATTTAAATATAATTGGTTCGTTTTCAGATGAAGATCAAGTAGGAGGGATATTAATAAATGATAGAATATTATTAAGTAAAAATGAAGAGTATCAAAAAACTTACAGCAGTGAACAAGCCAGTCAATTAGCTATTGATAAAAATGAGCTATTTGGTAATAACATTAACTTAAAATCTGTTGAAACTAGTGAAGCGAGTCCTTATTTTAATTTAGATATTGAAGCTGAATTAATAAGTAGATTCACCCGTTTTGAAGTGGAGGGTTTAGAAGTTTCAGCTTCCAATGCGGGTATTGTTGGCGCACCACGTACTGTAATTCGCTCTTATTCAGATTTAAAACTTACATGGGATTCTTCTGGAAATCCTAATACTGATATGATTTTAATAATTTATGAAGCAAACTCTGTAGGTGCCGGAAATAGACCCAAACAATTGTTAAAAAGGTTTAAAAACAAAGACAAAACCATTACAGTTAATGCGTCCGAATTAAATAGCAAGTTTACAAATGATACAGACTTAACTTTTACACTTGTGAAAGGAAGACAAGTTGCAAGAACAATGTCTAGATTAGGTAAAATTTTATCGGTAAATAGTCTCGAATTCATAAATTATAGTGGTGTTAAGTTCATGAAGTAATTTAAAATGATGAATATAATAAAGTCCCAAATTTGTTTTAGGACTTTTTATTTTAACTACAGTAACACACCACGAGTTATGTTTGTGCTTCTTCTTTTAGTTGACCAATATAAAAAGACGGAGAAATGCCTGTGCATTTAATAAAAGCGTTTGAAAAACTTCTGCTGCTTGGAAAACCCAATAATTCAGCAATGTGGCTGATTTTATAATGAATCCATTGCGGATTGCTCTCAAATTGTGCCAGCAAATAATCAATACGCAATTGGTTCACATAATCGTTAAAAGTTTTTTCTTTACTTGCATTGATATAACTTGAAAGATAGCTTCGGTTGGTTTCAAACAAAACGGCCAATTGATTCAAATTTATATTTGGATCCAAAAAACCTTGATTTTCTTCAAAAACTTCTAAATACTGCGTGATACTTTCCCACACCTTATTGCTTGCTCCGGTAACAGTTGAGCGTTCGTTTTTCTTAGAATTGCTATTTATTTCTTTTTCAACGGGTTGTGAAATTTCAGGCGTTGCAGTCAATGCCTCTATAGAAGCAGGGACTTCTGTTACCCTAACTTCTTCTTGAGTGTTCACATCCACTACTGTAGAAGGTTCTGGGACATTAGTTGGAACATCTGCAACAACAGGTGCTGGTTTTGCAATTTCTGTAAGTTGCGTTTTTTCTTCCGCTTTTGCGTTTTTGCGTTGGGCAACCAATTCGTTGTATCTTTTTGAATATTCTTTCTTTTTCAGGTAGTTCCATAGCAGTGCCACAGCAAATCCTATTAAAAGAAGCGATCCGCCCACAATAGCTGCTGTAAATAATCGGCTTTTAGTTTGCAACGAATATTCCAAACGCGCTTTTTCGCTTTCTAAATATTTAATATCAAGCTGCTTGTGCAAAGCGGTGCTTAAAAAACGGTATTCGTTTTGCAAAAACACGGTCACTTTTAGCAATTGATTGGTGTAATACAACTGTTTTTCTTCATTCTTTTGCTGTTTGTAATAATCCATCAAATAGGTATAGGCCTCTTTCGTTTCCAGATTTGCATAGTTTTTTTCCTGAAAAAAGGCATCCACCTTATTAAAATAAGCAATTGCATCTTCTTTTTTGCCCAATTTCCAGTAGTTTACACCTATATAATAATACGCAATACTTTCGTTGGCATAATCTTCATTTGTTATAATTTCGGGCAAAGCACTTTTAAACGTGGCAATACTTTTTTGGTAGTCGTTTAAAAAGTGCAGGTTTAAAGCATATACGTAATTGATATAAGCTTTCTCAAAATTTTGTTCATCGGGTGTAATTTTAGGGAGTTGCGAAAAACCTTTATCAACTAGTTCATTGCTATACGAATAATTTTTTAAATAGGTATGTGTGAGCGCTTCATACCGAATCGAATTCATGAAGCCCAACTGATATTTGTAGCTGCTAGAACCTTCAAAAAATTTACGGGCTTTTTCAAAATAAGCCAAAGCATCTTCATATTGCTGCAGATAAAAATAGGTTTGCCCAATGGCATATAACGATTTGTGGTATTCGTATGCGTGCTTTTTTTGATCAATTAACTGCAATGCTTTTAATTCGTATGCTAAAGATTGTTGGTAATTTTTCTCGATATAAAAAACGGTGGAACGTATTTGATAGGTATCAATAAGATGAAGAGGTTCATTAATTTTTAAAGCTTGTTGGGTTAAACTATCGGTAAAAAGATGCATCACTTTCGGATCATCAGTAGTAAAAACAAAGTGTTTGTATGCATTAAATAAATGCTCGCTATTTTGCGAAGCCTTCACTTTTTTTATGTAAGCATGTAACCAATTGTAATAAGTAACCGAATCTTTTTTAGTAAGCACATTTAGTTTTTCGCGCATCTCATTTAAAGAGTGACGGGCGATATTTTTTTTGGTATCAGATTGGGCAGTGGCGCAAAATGACACTGTAAATAGATAAAAAAGCAGGTATAAAAAGCGCATTTTTCAGGTATATTGGATTGGTTTATCCAAATGTACAACTTTTTTTCTGAAACATAAAACCTTGTTAATCAATGGTTTTTACGATTTTGCAACTGCATTTTGATCAAAGTGCACAACAACTTTTTGCACATACGAAACCATGGGTGTACATTTGATTACTTCCTACCACGTACAAAATCAACCCCACTATAAATCATTTTTAAAAACTACATATTATGAATAAAATTACCCATCTTTTTTATTTTGTTTTTTTAATCTGCATCGCAGCATGTTCGTTTACTGACGAAGAACAATTTGTAGATTCATCACAAGTACCAAACAATAATCATACAGCAAAACCTGCACGAACCGATTGGGCATTTATTGCCGGACAATTGGTGCAAAGCTATACCAATAATTATAGTAGCACGAGTAACAGTACCCTAGCTGAAAAAATAGTACGGTTAGATTCGGCTTCTATGCAAGTGCTACTTTATAACGATTTAAAACCATTAAACTTTTCTGCACCAACCACTACCGAAGCACAAGTATTTTTAACAAACTATGAAACAGCGTACAATAATTTAGAAAAAAAAAGATTATTTTAAACACCTATGTATTTTTTTAACCACGCGTGGTTTTAGTTAGTTGCATGCGTGGTTTTATTTTTAGTATTTTTATAACCTCCCAACACTCCCCCTTTGAAGGGGGATTAAGGGGGATGTAAAAAAACCGATGCTTCGACAAGCTCAGCAACCAAATCATCAATTTAACAAATAAACCATACAACCAAATAAAATAAAACACACCGTTTGTCACTCCGTAGGAGTCTAAAGGATACTTAAAGCATGACAAACAAAGAAAACTTTAACACCAAACAAAACCAAATAAAATATACAGTTTGTCATCCCGAGGCAACGAGGGATCTCAAAAAACTATATACAAGTGGAATGATGAATGAAAAACACAAATAGCCTAAATACAGCGGTATGCACTTTTAATCGAACGTTGAAACACTGCATGAAGCGTAAACGCATCGGCGAGCGCAGCGATGGTTTCGATGTGTTAGCTTCACAAGTGAATTTCAACCGATTAAAAATGCACCGCAATAAAACACTTTGCTTCTTTGGTGTTTCAAAGAAGAGAATAGCGTAAATTTATCAAATCACCAATTCAACAACATACATAACTATGAAAAATAAATTACACACCATGCTTCGACAAGCTCAGCAACCACAAGCTCAGCAACCAAATCAACAATTAACGGTCACTGATCCCAGTCGAAGTGCAGCATCTCATCCGATTTGTCACTCCGTAGGAGTCTCAAAATATAAAGCATCTCATTTCAAAATCCTTCTATGCTCTATTCTCTATTTTCTATGCTCCCTCCCAACAACAGCTCAAAACTATGACTGGCAATGGGCCGTAAACGGTGGCGGTAGTTTAGGAGAAAGCGGTTGGTACTACCAGGTAGAACAGATATTTGACATACAAATAGGAACCGATGATAATTACTACTTTGTAGCTAAAATAAAAAACGGCACGCCGCAATTAGGCGGTCAGCCGGTAACGGTTTATGGCAACCAAATGGGCGGTAACGATATTTTTATTTTCTCCACTACCTGCGATGGACAAGTACGCTGGAGCCAAGCAATTGGGGGGGGGGGGCTGTTTGATGCTGCTTATAACATAGCCTTAGATAGTAATAACAATGTATATGTGGGTGCTAACTTAAGTTTAGGAAACGCAACTTATCCGGTACATTTTAGTCCCACTGAAGCATTACCTGCACCCCCAAGTAACCCCAGCACTTTAAGCGAAGGCTGGAAAACCACATTTTTAGTTAAATACAACAGTAATGGACAATTTCAGTGGAAAAAAGCATTGCAAGGTGACGTTAATTCGACTGATGTTACTTTTCCTTCATCTATGCTGGATATTTTGATTGACAGTAATGATAACGTTCATTTTATTGTCGGTCTTTTAAACGGTAGTCACTTAGATAATAACGTAGTTGTTCCTGTACAATATAAATATGACCCAACAACAGTAACGGGCTATATTTTTAAATATTATTTGGCGAAATATGATACCAATGGCAATTATGTTAGTAGTATAGAATTGCCTACAGCTGAAGGGAGCATGTTTGCCGAACCAAGTTTTACTTTTAGATACGATGAGCCCCGCAACCGCTATCTTATAGGTGGTTTCCGTTCACGAGTTAATGCCAATGAAGACATTCCATTAACCTACGATGGCACCGCGTTTACCGAAAATGCCTATATATTAGCCATAAACGCTACCAACGGCAACGAACTATGGCGCCGTGAAATGGCATGTAGTAGCAACCTCCAAGATAACCGCATCTACGATTTGGTGGTTGATGATGCTAACGGGGATGTATATATTGGAGGTAAACTTTATAGAGACGGGGGGGCTGTAGTTAGTATAAAAGACCCCAAAAGCACTACTAGCACGCCTTATACCTTTACTTTTTCTCTTCCCGGCGGCAACATGCCTTTTATAGCCAAATTAAACAGCAACGGTGTCACTCAATGGGCACGTACGCCTACGGGCTATAATTGGAGTGGTGCCCAAACAGGCACTTATTGGGGTTTTGGTATGGCATTGCGCTACAACGAGGTGGCTTTTGCCACTATGGGGAGCCATACCATTTGGGATGGCTTTAGCATTAACCGCCCACAAGGCCACCAAAGTGACCCGTTATTAATGCGTTTTAACAAACAAACCGGTGCGGTAATAGGTATGCACGATATTCAGGGAAGTACAGGTAACAACCACATGCTTACCGCCGTAGCGGTAGATAACGACGGTAACTATGTGGTAGGCGGGTGCTATCAAGGTAATTTGTTTACGGGCGGCGGTAGTGTTGGTTTATTAGGAGCTATTGGTAAATACGATTTTTTTGTAGCAAAGCTTGGAGCAAGTACCTGCGGTACGTCAGTAAGCACCGATAAGTTTAATAAGCTAAACGTAAACGTGTACCCCAACCCTACCAATGATATAGTAAACATAGAAACCCAAGAAACGCTTCAAAACTATGAAGTATATAACGTATTAGGGCAACAAATACAACAAGGCAACTTTAACAGCAACAATCAAATAAACCTGCACGGTGCCACAACTGGAACGTATTTTATAAAAGTAACCACCACCCAAGGCAGTGTAGCTACGGTAAAAGTGGTTAAGAAGTAGGTTTTTTGAAGTTGTATGTTCTATGTTGTATGTTGTATAGTGTATAATGTAAATTGTATAACGTATAATGTAAATACTATTATAATAACCTCCCAACACTCCCCCTTTGAAGGGGGATTAAGGGGGATGTGAAAATTTAACGACAAGACTATCATCCTAGAAGAGAGTCAAGTAAAAACAACTTTAAACCTAAAATAAATAAATAGTTCTATTCACAAAATGGCATTATCTTTTTAGTGAGCGTCAAATTATGTGAATATTCCGTAAAAAGAAATGCTGTTTGAGCGAAGCGAGTTTATTTCTTTTAGGAATAGAACATTTATTTGACCACTGAAAAAGATAGCGCCTTGATTTTTTGGTTCTTTTGTATCAAGACAAAAGAATATAAAATAAATAAACCATAACCAAAAGAAATTATGTAACACCAACTACAACATACACTTTGATCCCGAGGCAACGAGGGATCTCAAAAAACTATATACAAGTGGAATGATGAATAAAAAGCACAAATAGCCTAAATACAGCGGTATGAACTTTTAATCGAACGTTGAAACACTGCATGAAGCGTAAACGCATCGGCGAGCGCAGCGATGGTTTCGATGTGTTAGCTTCACAAGTGAATTTCAACCGATTAAAAATGCACCGCAATTAAACACTTTGCTTCTTTGGTGTTTCAAAGAAGAGAATAGCGTAAATTTATCGAATCATCAATTCAACAACATAAATAACTATGAAAAATAAACTACACACCATGCTTCGACAAGCTCAGCAACCACAAGCTCAGCAACCAAAAGCTCAGCAACCAAATCATCAACTCAACAATTCACCAATTCACCAATTCAACAATTCATCAAATCAACAAATCACCAATTCAACCCTTCCCAAACAATTATTAAATCCGTAGAAAAATCACTATCTTGCATACCGTTTAAGATACAAGCAAATGATTACAACTAATAATCTCATTTTTTCCTATTCGGATATACAAAAATTTCATTTTCCTGATATCAATTGTCCCAACGGACAAACCTTGTTAATTACGGGAAATTCGGGTACAGGTAAAACCACTTTACTGCATTTGTTGGGTGGGTTGCTAAAGCCTTCCGAAGGATCAATCCAAATAAATAATCAGGATGTTTTAAGTTTGAGTGCCGCACAACTAGATGCTTTTAGGGGCGCATCGATAGGTATGATTCTGCAAAAATCGTTTTTTATCGAAGCTTTATCAGTATTAGATAATGTGGTTTTGGCATCGTGGATTGCAAACAAAGAAAAAAATAAAGAAAAAGCCTTAAGTATTTTAGATAATTTAGGGTTGAAAGACCACGTGCACAAGTTGCCAAGCAAGTTAAGTATTGGTCAGCAACAGCGGGTAAACATAGCCCGGGCTTTGATTAACAATCCGTCGGTAATTTTGGCTGATGAACCCACATCGAGTTTAGATGACGAAAACGCCTTAATTGTAGCACGTTTGTTGAGTAACTTGGCAGAAAGCTATCAATCATCATTGATTATTGTAACCCACGACCAACGTTTAAAAAGTTTGTTTAACCACCAAATCACTTTGTCATGATCAGTAAAATCGCATGGAAAAACACGTGGTTTAAACCGCTCAACACTTTTTTATGTATTATTTTGCTTACTGCTTCGGTTTCTATCATATCCATTCTTATCCTTTTACAAAAACAATTCGAAGAAAAATTTTCCTCGTCAATGGACAATATCGATTTGGTTTTAGGAGCAAAAGGAAGTCCGTTGCAATTGATTCTGTCATCGGTCTATCAAATGGATGCACCTCCGGGAAACATTTCCTATACCGAAGCCGAAGCTTGGATGAACAAACCAATGGTAGAAAGCGCTGTTCCGTTGGCGTATGGTGATAATTATTTAGGCTATAAAATTGTAGGTACCACTGATAATTATATAAAACATTTTAGTTTGCAAATGCAAGAAGGAAAACTGTTTGCGAATGATTACGAAGTGGTTATCGGGGCTACGATTGCAGCAAATATCGATTTAAAAATTGGCGATACTTTTTTTGGAACACATGGCGATGCCCAAGAAGGTGAAGTGCATGACCATCATGCCTATAAAGTGGTGGGAATATTAGCAGCATCGGGCAAAGTAGCCGATAATTTAATTCTTTCAAATATCGAATCGGTTTGGGGAATGCACGATCATGAACATGAACACGAAGGTCATTCAGAAGTAGCACATGATCATTCAAATCACAACCATGCAGAAGGCGAGGAGCATCACCATGAAGAAGTCAATCCACATGAAGGTAAAGAAATCACCGCAGTGCTTTTAAAATTGCGCAATAATATGGCTAAAATGACCTGGCCACGAATCATTCCTCAAAATACCGAAATGCAGGCAGCTTCACCGGCTTTAGAAGTGAACCGTTTGTTTGCTTTGTTTGGTGTGGGTATTTCGGCCTTAAAATATTTGGCGTATGGCATTATGTTTATTTCGGGCATCAGTATTTTTGTTGCATTGTACAATACCTTAAAAGAACGTAAATACGAATTCGCCTTGTTGCGAATTACTGGTGCCACTAAACTGCAACTGTTGTGGTTGGTTTTGTTAGAAAGTATTTTTTTATGCACCATAGGATTTATTCTTGGTATTGTTTTTGGTAGAATTGGTTTGTATTTCTTGTCCATTTCGTCGCAAGAAGAATTCAAGATGGCATTTAATCCGTTAGAGTTTTTGTGGACAGAAGAAGGAATGTTATTTGCAGCCACATTGGGTGTTGGTATAATAGCAGCCATCATTCCGGCTATAAAAGCGTATTCGTTAAACATTTCAAAAACATTGGCAAATGCTTAAAAAAGGAATTATAGGAATTTATTGCGGATTGGCGCTTTTTTTAATGAGCTTTTCGGTTCAGCAAGGTACTTCTTTTTCGAATACCAACATGCAAAACCAACCCATAGCCCTAAACTGGCAAGTGTTGGGAAATATAAGCAACAGTTTGCGGGTAATGGCGAACTATGGTGCCACGATTAAAGAATCGTTTCATGGAAAGAAAATAACAATCAGCGGCTATATTATTCCGGTAGATAGCAAATCATATGTTTTAAGTAAAAACGTATATTCGCACTGCTTTTTTTGTAGTACCAGTGCGGGTATCGAAACGGTTATGGGGATTCAATTTAAAGGCAAAACACCGCGATTAAAAACCGATACATATGTAACTTTAGAAGGAACATTTTTCTATAACGATACCAATAAAGACGATTGGACTTTTAGTGTGCATGAAGCTGTGATTGCCTCGAAAAAGTAAATACAATTGATTAATTTTGTATCATCATTCATAAAAAAAGAAATAAAATATGTTAAAAAAAATCATCATAGGCATTTATAGCGGATTAGCTGTTTTTTTAATGAGTTTTTCCACTCATTCATCAACAACACATACAACAAGTGAATACCAAAATATAACCGAGGTTTCATGGAAATTGTTGGGGCAGATTGACTTTGTAAAAAGAAAAAATCCACATTACGGTGAAGTGATGTATCCTATGGTAAACAGCACTTTAAAAGCTTTGCAAGGGAAAAAAATAAAAGCTTCGGGCTTTATTGTTCCCATTGATAGCAAATCGTATGCGCTGAGTAAAAATGTTTTTGCACAGTGTTTTTTCTGTGGAAACGCAGGTCCAGAAACCATTATGGGTATAAAATTTAAAGGAAGTACGCCCCGCTTAAAAACCGATACCTATGTAACTTTAGAAGGTACGTTTAGATACAATGCAGACGATATCGATGATTGGATTTACCACATAGAAAACGCCGTTATTACACATCAAAAATAATGATACAGAAAGAACATATTACCGATTTGTTTTTTGATTTGGATCATACCATTTACGATTTCGATAAAAATTCTGCATTGACTTTTCAGGCAATTTTTACCGAAATGCAATTAATTGGTGTCGATGATTTTATGACGCATTTTAAACCGATTAACGATTACTATTGGGATCGATTTTCAAGAGAAGAAATATCGCGTGATTTTCTACGGTACGGCAGACTAAAAGATACGTTTGCTGCTATGAATGTGAAAATTGAAGACAATCATATATATTACATAGCTGATGAATTTATTGGTAAACTGCCTAATCATAACCATGTTTTTGATGGCGCTTATGAAACGCTTAATGTATTGAAAAACAATTATCGTTTGCATATTATAACCAATGGTCCAGATGTAGTTCAAGAAAAAAAATTAAAAAATGCCAATTTAACAGCGTATTTTCAAACAATAACCAATTCTGAAATAGCAGGAGTAAAAAAACCGCATCCCGGAATTTTTCAACACGCCTTAACCGCAGCTAAAACTAAAGCAAATACAAGTTTAATGATTGGCGATAACCTAAATGCCGATGTGCATGGCGCAATAAATGTGGGTATGCAAGCAGTGTGGTTTAACGAATTTAAATTAGAAAACACCATTGGCGTAGCAGAAGTACAACAATTAAATCAACTTTTAGATATCTTATAAAATGAAGAAATTTTTATTTTTAATGCTGTTCACCTTCTTAGGTTTAGGCATGCAGGCACAAGGTTTAAACGCAAAATATGTTCAAATAAAACAAGTGTATCATTTTCAAGACACCTTTAATGAATTCCGAGTGAACTCTTACCTAAAATACCGTTTAGAAGAAGCGGGATATACTGTTTTTTACGACAATCAAGAAATGCCGGCAGAAGTGAAAGCAGATCCATGTAAGTTATTAAAATGCGAGGTAACGCGCGACAAATCGATGCTTGCAACCAAATTGGAAATCACTTTAGTGAACTGTAAAGGAAACGCGGTTTTTACAGCAAACGGAGAAAGCCGATTAAAATTGCATGCTAAATCTTATACCGATGCCATTAAAAATGCTTTGGAATATTCGGTTTTAAACAAACAAAAACAGTAGCTTTTACTGTAAATTCTATAAAAAGCAATAAGGTTATTGCATCTTTTGTTTGAAATGTAAAATGGAATGCCTCGAAATTCACTTCGAGGCATTTCATTTTTAAGGATAAATGAGGTTTTAGCTACAATCAATTGCATCCTTAGTATCCGTATTTACCTTGCCAGCGTTGCTGTAGAAAATCTTTGGTTTGTTTTTCTCGTGCATTTTCACCCGGTTCATAAAAAGCGGTGTTTGCCAGATCATCGGGTAAATATTCCTGATAAGCAAAATTGCTAGGGAAATCGTGGCTGTATTTATAATCTTCGCCGTATCCCAATTCTTTCATTAATTTGGTAGGTGCGTTTCGCAAATGAATCGGAACCGACAAATCGCCTGTTTGTTTTACTGCTGCTTGTGCTTTGCCAATTGCCATATAGCTGGCGTTGCTTTTGGGCGATGTGGCCAAATAAATAGCACACTGACTTAATAAAATCCTACTTTCTGGGTAGCCAATCACCGATACCGCCTGAAAAATATTGTTTGCCATAATAATAGCGGTGGGGTTTGCCAAGCCAATATCTTCAGAAGCAGAAATAAGCAAACGGCGGGCAATGAATTTTAAATCTTCGCCGCCTTCAATCATTCGGGCTAACCAGTAAACCGCTCCGTTGGGATCACTTCCACGAATCGATTTTATAAAAGCCGATATAATATCGTAATGTTGTTCGCCCGTTTTATCATACAAAACCGTGTTTTTTTGAACAATTTGCATTACTTTTTCATTGGTAATTTCCACTGTTTCATCACCAATGGCATTCACAATCAATTCAAAAGTATTCAACAATTTTCTACCATCGCCACCCGAAACCCGAAACAGCGCTTCGTTTTCTATAATCGAAATATTTTTAGTTTTTAAAACTTCGTCCACCAACAATGCTCGGTTCAGCAAGGCTTCCAAATCTGCTTTTGTAAACGCATTCAGGGTATATACTTGGCAGCGTGAAAGCAAAGCCGGAATCACTTCAAAACTTGGGTTTTCGGTTGTAGCACCAATCAGTGTTACCCAGCCTTTTTCAACAGCTGCCAACAAGGAATCTTGCTGCGATTTGCTAAAACGGTGTATTTCATCAATAAATAAAATAGGATTTTTAGGGGTAAATAAACCGCCGTCTCCTTTGGCTTTTTCAATCACCTCGCGCACGTCTTTCACACCTGCATTAATAGCACTCAGCACATAAAAAGGGCGGTTGCTTTCCTGCGCAATAATCTCGGCTAAAGTAGTTTTGCCCGTGCCCGGCGGTCCCCAAAAAATCATAGAGGGGATAATGCCGCGTTTAATACTTTGGGTTAAAATACCTTGGGAACCCACTAAATGCGATTGACTAATATATTCGTCTAAGTTTTTGGGGCGTATGCGTTCTGCTAATGGTGCTTTCATAAGGTAAAATTATAAAATAGATGGTGGCGTTACAAAAAAAAGTGTATTTTAGTATCTATAAAAACGCCCTGCGCATTATTAAGATAATATTCAGTAACTTGTTTTTTTTGCCACAGACACACAGATTTTGAATGTTTTGCATTTAATAGATAGCTTTAAAGATGAATAAAAATCTGTGCATCTTTGGGAATTTTATGATGTGATAGAGGTTAAAAACTACTTTTGATAGTTGCAGTAATCCGTGCATTTGTTTGTAAGCAACAAAATCAGGCAATACGTTCTAGATTCATAATAATTTGCTCTACTTCAACCGCCTTTTTTAATTGATTGGTCAGCAAAAAATCGCCGTATTTTTTCTGATGATTTTCAATCGTTCGGTTTAAATGCGTTTTAAAAAGCTGGCTGTAATGGTTCTTGCTGTAAGCTTCAACCAATTCATAACACTTTTTTATTTCCATAATATTGTGAGTGGTAATCTCGGTTTTAGTGAGCGATACCAATAAACGATTTAAATAGTTTTCTTTTTTAAAAGCCCACTCATTAATTTGTTCTTGATAAACTTTTTGAGCGTCTTTATCATGAATCTCCATCCAAGTATATTTCTGTATGCTGCATTCCACCATTTGGCTTTCTATGTGCAACAAGGCTGCCCGGTGTTTTAAATAAGTCATCATATGATTTGTTTTTCTTCAAAAATCACTATTTAAAATGACGTTGATTGTCGTTATGTAAAAAATAAAGAAGTTGTATTTTTACAAAAAAGTAATGCTATGGATTTATTTACAAACGAAACAACCGAAGATAATTTGTTGCCTTTTGACGGCGAAGTAGTTTACCATGGAATTTTGTTGGATACCCATGAAGCCGATCATTTTTTTAATGTGTTGATGCAGAAAATTGAATGGTATCATGATAAATCGGTTATTTATGGCAAGGAAATCACTACCAAACGAAAGGTTGCTTGGTACGGATCAAAAGATTTTTCGTACACTTATTCCGGTTATACGCGTGTGGCATTGCCTTGGGTGGAAGAATTATTGGCATTAAAACAATTAATTGAATTATATACCAACAGTATGTACAATTCGTGTTTGCTGAATTTGTACCACAGCGGCGAAGAAGGCATGGCGTGGCACAGCGACGGCGAAAAAGATTTGGTAACTAACGGATCTATTGCTTGTTTAAGTTTGGGTGCGCAACGCCGTTTTGATTTTAAACACAAACAATCGGCAGAGAAAAAACAATTCGATTTACCCAATGGTTCGTTAATCGAAATGAAAGGCGAAACGCAGAAACATTGGCTACACCGTATCGCCCCCACAAAAAAAGTAACCGAACCAAGAATTAGTTTAACGTTTAGGCAGATGAGGTGATTTGTGATTGATGATTTGTGATTGATGATTTGTGATAACCAGCAACTACCAATTAAGAAAAAATGTGTTTAGCAAATATGTTAAACGCATTTTTTTTATTGTCTGTTCAATTTCCTACCTTTGAAATTTAATAAAAAAACAAACAATGTTACAATTAACTCAAGAACTTAAAGGAACTGCTTTTGTTTATGTTGTAAACGAACACACTTCTTTAAATACGCAAACTCCAGACTACGTTAATCAAGCTTTTACAGCCTTTCAAACCACAGAAACAAAAGAAGATTTTGTAAAAATAGGCAACCAGTTTTTCTTTTTTGTGAAGGAAAACAACGATTTAGAAAAAATACGTGTAGCTGGTTTTAATATTCGTCAAAAATTAGATAAAAAAACAACCGACATTACTATTATAGGCTCGGGCGAAACAAGTTTGGCGTTGGCAGAAGGTTTGGCATTATCGAACTATCAGTTTTTAAAATACTTTAAAGATGCCGATGACCGCGAATATACTTTGGAACATATTTTTATGTTGGGCGAAATTTCAGCCGATGAAATAACCCGCATGAACAACATTATAAAAGCGGTTTTTTGGGCACGCGATATGGTAAACGAACCCACTTCGTACTTAACAGCCAATCAATTGGCAAAAGAAATTCAGGAGATTGGCGATGAAGCCCATTTTCATGTAGAAGTGTTTCGCAAACCAGAAATCGAAGCCTTAAAAATGGGCGGCTTATTGGCTGTGAATAAAGGCTCGGTGCAACCGCCAACTTTCACGGTGATGGAATACAAACCGGCAAACCCAATCAATGAAAAGCCCATTGTGCTAGTGGGTAAAGGTGTGGTGTATGATACGGGTGGATTGTCGCTTAAACCCACTGCCAATTCTATGGATTTAATGAAATCGGATATGGGTGGTGCAGCAATGATGGCGGCAACTGTATATGCAACGGCTTTAAACAAATTGAATATTCACGTAATTGGTTTAATTCCTGCAACAGACAACCGTCCGGGGGGTGATGCCTATGCTCCGGGTGATATTATTACCATGATGGATGGTACTACGGTTGAGGTTTTAAATACCGATGCCGAAGGTCGTATGATTTTGGCCGATGCCATTTCTTATGCCACAAAATACAATCCCCAACTAATCATTAATGCAGCCACTTTAACCGGCGCGGCTTTGGTTGCGGTGGGTACGCGTGCAGCTTGTTTAATGAGTAATGCAGATGAAAAAGTAACAAAAGCTATTTTAAATGCGGGCGAAAAGGTACACGAACGCATGGTGCAATTGCCATTGTGGGACGATTATAAAGAACAGCTAAAATCTACTTGTGCCGATTTGAAAAATATTGGTGGAAGCACCGCTGGAACCATAACAGCCGGTAAGTTTTTAGAACATTTTGCGAAAGCTCCGTTTGTGCATATCGATATTGCCGGACCAGCATTTACAACTGCTGCCAAAAATTATAAAGGTTTAGGCGGAACAGGAACAGGAATCCGGGCATTGCATGAATTCTTTGTGAATTATAAGAAATAAATAATTATACTTTAAAGTTATCAAATTGAATTTGTAGGTCCGTCAGTTCGAGCCTGTCAAGAATTTTCAACACAAAAACTTCTCGATAGCTTGTCTTGAGCTTGCTGAAAGGCTTCACTCCGTTATGCTACTCGAAGTGACGATTTTCTAAAGACATTTAATTAGATTATATATTATTAAGTAGAATTAAAAATAATCTCAGAAATCCGTTATCATTTGGTAGCGGATTTTTGCTTTTTACATTTTAAATACTTCTTAACAAAGATTAAAAAAGGGTTAAAAAAATAATTTTTGTTGGGGTTTTTGGCACGGCAGTTCTCCCCAATATGTGTAAGTCAATTAGTAATCAATCATCGTTTTATGTTAAATAAACCCTTGTTTTTCTTAAAATTCTTTGTGGTATAATACTTGAAATTTGCTTTTCTATCAATTCAAATAAAGGTTTGTTTTCATCTAACCAAACAAACAGTTTATTTTCAAAGTACATTTTTATGCCCAATCAATTTTTAAAAACCAAAACCGCTCTTTCGCATGATTGTTTAAAAGAGCAATTGCCCACAGAAAAGCCACAAGACTCAAAAAAAATGCGTCGTTCAGAATTCCTAGATGCTTTGTCGTTAAATTCCCTAAAAAATAAAGATTACGTAGTTATTGCCGCCACTTTATTCTTCATGATTATGTCGGTTTTTGCTTTTGTTAACTTTCAAGCAGATATCGAGAAAATTCATTTTGAACGAATGGCTACTTGGTGGGGTGTCGCGATAAGCTATATTGCATTGACTTTATTGGTTTTGCAGTTAAGTTTCCTTGCTTATCTACTTTTTTTGTACGTTAAATACAAAGCGGTAAAAGCAGTTAGCAATGAACAATTGCCCACTTGCTCCGTAATTGTTCCAGCGTATAATGAAGGTAAATTGGTCTATGAAACGTTATTGAGTTTGGCTGATAGCGATTATCCGCATGAAAAACTACAAATTCTATCGATTGATGATGGAAGCAAAGACGATACTTGGCAATGGATGTTGCTTGCAAAAGCAATTTTGGGCAACCGATTGACCATTTATCAGCAACCAAAAAATATGGGAAAACGCCATGCACTGTACCTTGGGTTTAAAGAAGGAACGGGCGATGTTTTTGTAACGGTTGACAGTGATTCTATTGTGAAAGAAGATACGTTGCGCAATTTGGTTAGTCCGTTTGCTGTGCATGAAAAATGCGGTGCTGTGGCAGGAAACGTTCGAGTTTTGAACAAAGAAAAGGGTTTGATACCAAAAATGTTAAACGTAAGTTTTGTTTTTAGTTTTGAATTTGTTCGCTCGGCTCAAAGTGCAATTGGTTCGGTTTTGTGTACACCAGGCGCATTGGCAGCTTACAGAAAAGAAGCTGTGATGAACTGTTTAGAAGATTGGATGAACCAGACTTTTATGGGACAACCAAGTGATATTGGCGAAGACCGCGCTATGACCAATATGATTTTAAAACAAGGCAAACACGCGCTTTTTCAAAAAAATGCGTTGGTTTATACCAATATTCCTGAGAAATATAAAAGTCTGTACAAAATGTTTATTCGTTGGGAACGCAGCAATGTTCGTGAAAACATCATGATGAGCCAATTTGCTTTTACCAAATTCAGAGAAGAATCAACTGTTGGTCCCCGAATTTTATTGGTAATGCAATGGGTAAAAGTAATAATGGCTTATCCGTTATTGTTGTTGTTAATGTTTTTTGTAGTGACGCATCCTGTTTTGTTTGTATGCACCAGTTTAGCCGGAATCTTTGTATTCTCTAGCATTCAAATGTTTTTCTACGCAAAAAAATACAATATTTCAGAAGCATTTTTGGCTTATACCTACAGTGTTTTTTATATGTTCACATTGTTTTGGATCACACCTTATGCCATTGCCACAGCAAGTCGCAGAGGTTGGTTAACCCGCGATTTACCTGCAACCGCATAAATACAATTCAACGAACTATATTTTTAAATCGGTATGTTTTTATAGCATATCGATTTTTTGTGTTTTTGAAAGTAAAGTTTGTTTTTAATCCAATTTTCAAAATATCCAGAAGAAGATGAAATGCTAATGGAAATACGTTTAAAATTAGTACTGAATGCATTATTTTTTGGAACGCTTTATTTAATTATTTCTCCTATTTTGAATTACTTCATTTTTCAAGATGCTATCGAAGAAATAAGTGGAGGATAAATACTAATGGTGTTAATGTTTTATCAAATATTAATGTTTCAAATGAAGCGCTATTCACTTAAAAAAGAATTAGCTAAAGAATAATTTATTATGAAGAATTACATAAAAATAGAACGTGCCCGACACAATTTAACTCAAGCCGATTTGGCTGCGAAAGTCGGAGGTTCATGACAGACAGTTAATTCTATCGAAACAAAAAGATACATTCCATCTGCAGTTTTGGTGTTAAAAATAGCCCAAATATTCAATATCCCTGTTGAAAATCTTTTTGAGTTGGAAGATGATGATTAAAACAAACCCGAAAACTAAAAAGCTTTCGGGTTTGTAGCTACATTACATCACTTTTTTGTAGTTGTAATGTTCTTTCAATGCACCTTCTATTTCATTGCCTTCGGTATCTAAACCAATCAAGCCATTTTCAATAACTTTCAGCTGCATATCATTTTCTTTATTGTCTTTGTCTTTTAAGTGAACCACTGAGCCGTTGTTGTGCCACATGATTTCACCCGCACTTTTATTCACAAAATCTTTGTCTAAATATGTTGCGGTATATTCATAGGTCCCATCGGTTTTCAGTGTTATAGTTGTTTTAATTCCTGGACAATCTGCACAAGGTAATGTCGCTTCGTAAGTTCCTGCCCAATCCAATGAATTGTTGGCATTGTGTCCATCATGGTTCATGGTATCAGAAGCATTTGTTTGTTGTTGAAGCGTGTCGGTAGTAACTGTTGTTTCGGTAGTTTTTTCTTTATTACAAGAAATCAATACACCGCCCAATAAACTAATAGTAAAAATAATCTTTTTCATATAATTGGAATTTTAAAATGATTTATTCCTAAATATACAATAAAAATGCCAAAAACCGCTATTGCTTTAATAACAAAGGTTTCAAACGGTTTTGCTGTGTTTGTGCAAATATTTAATTGTGGAAAGTGTGCATAAATGCAACACTATCTAGATGGATTGTGCATATGCAATTACCTTTCGAATGGTGTTGAGGTTTCTGCCTGTGGCAATTGTTTGCAGTTTTTTTTCAAAAAAGTTGGTGTTCATTTTCGAAGCACCCATTCCATCAACCACATAAAAATAAAGCAACTTATGCAGTATTTTAAAAGCGTCGTTTCCCAGTTGAAAGGCGGTTGTTAAGGCATGCATCGCATCTTCCGAAGGAACATTCTTCATAAATGTAATAAACACTTTGTTGTTGGGCGCATCAGCCGGAAATGGATTGTATTGCAAAGCGGTTTCCACTTCCTGCACATCCAAACAAAATACAGCAATATCCAAATGAAAACGTTCTTGAATAAGCTGCTTTATTTGGTGTTCCACAACTGCTTTTTCCGCATTGCTTTTTAAGACTACATTTCCGCTTTGAATATAAGTAATCACATTTTTGAAACCAATTTCAGTTAAAGCAACTTTCAAATCGGCCATTTTAATGATGTTTTTGCCTGAAACATTTACAGCTCTCAGAAAAATGATGAATGTATCCATGAACAGCTATATTTTTTTTGCAGTATAATCACTTTCATTGCCCAAACGGTCAACGGCTTTTAAAACTATCATTTGGCAGTTTTTCCCGTTTTTAGATCGATTGATGATTTTGTTTAATTGATTTTTTGGAAGAATCTCTATTTGCCATTCGTTGCCGTATTGCGCATACAAAACCCATTGAAAAACATTGGTTTGGTTGCTGTTTGACCAATCGATTTTTACAGATGAATGTTCATCGCTTGCATTAAAATGGGGAGTTGCTATTTCGCTGGTTTTCATCCACGGACTCAATGGTACCAATGCTTTTTCTTTATACGGGTCGCTTTTCAAGGCAGGAATCATTTCGTTGTTGTTGGTTAATCCAGCAACGCTGTAATGAATGGCACCCACGCTGTTTTTGTTCAACACTTTGTTGGTAATTTTGATTTGATTCACAATTTCCGATGCACGGTTGGCTGCTTTCACTTCCACGGTGTTCAATCCAGGCCATAAATGGCGGTTCATAGTGTTTTCCTCTTGCCACCACTCCAACAAATCCTGAAATTTTTGTCGTTGTGAATTGATAGGCCAATACAATTGAGGCGAAAAATAGTCGATCCAGCCTTTATTTAACCATAATTTGGCATCGGCATACAATTCATCAAACTGTGAAGAACCCACCACACCCATAGGATAACCCGATTTCCAAATTCCAAACGGACTGATTCCAAACTTAACGTATGGTTTTTCTTGTTTGATTTCTTTGTGGATCCGTTCAATGAATTTATTCACATGATCTCTGCGCCAATCAGCTTTAGAAAGACTTCCATCGGCATTTTTATAGGTGTTCCATGAGGCAGTATCAGGAAAATCGGCACCGCCATTGTACGACGCATACGGATAAAAATAATCATCAAAATGCACCGCATCAATATCATAGCGCGATACAATATCTTTCACCACATTCGAAACATGGTCTTGTGTTTTGATACTCGCCGGATCAAACCAATACATTCCGTTTTTGAGTTTCACAATATTGCTGGGCGATTTTTTAACCATTGATTCACTGCTCACTGAACCACCGCTTAAATGATGTGCCCGATACGGATTCAGCCAAACATGTAACTCCAAACCGCGTTTATGAGCTTCTTCAATCCAAAATTCCAACGGATCATAATAAGGTGCAGGTGCTTTGCCTGTTTCGCCGGTTAAATAACACGACCACGGTTCATAATTGCTTTTATACAATGCATCTGCAGCCGGACGCACCTGAAAAATCACCGCATTGAAATTGGCATCTTCCAATAAATCGAGCAATTGTATTGCCTCTCGTTTTTGATCTTCGGTAGATAGATTTTTTCTGCTGGGCCAGTTGATATTGGCAACCGTAGCCACCCAAGCTGCCCGAAATTCCCGCTTCACTTCTGGGAGTTCTATTTTTGGTGTTGCTGTTTTCGAAGGTTGTTCAATAGGTTGCGGAGTAGGAGTTTCAGCTTCTACTTCAGATTTTTTTACAACCGTAACTTTAGGTTTTTGCTGCTGTTGCACCGCACAAGAAATTAATGATAAAGAGGCGAGTGCTATAAAAACCAAGTATTTATTTACTTTCAGTTTCATACAAATATAATAATGCACAAAAATAATAAGATTAATGGGTACCTGGCTAATTTTTAAGATTTTCTGTTATTAATTATAACATTGAAAGCAAACAGTTATTTCACAATGAAATCTCAATTCATTTAAAAAAGCTAACTAAGGAATAGTTTTGTTTTTCTGTATAATGTAAATTGTATTGCTGTAGAATGTAAAATAAATTGGTGTGAAACACAGTAATTTTTGCTAATCAACTGCTGTGAAGCAGTTAAAAGGTAGAGTTTTAAAACAACTTTGCCAAAGTTCCAAACTTTGGCAAAGTTTAATGGTTTTACTGCTTTTCTAAAACCGTTTTTAAATTGGCTGTTCCTTTTTCAAAATCTTTGTTCATGTCGTAAAAAAGGCTCATTAGGTTAAACGGATAAGGCATTTCGCCATCAACCACCCAGCGGACTTTGGTTTGGGTGTCGCTCACAGCCTCGGTGGTAAAATACGATTTTGCAGGTTCGGTGCTGTCCATTAAAAACAAATCAATGTCCACACGGCTGTTTTCATTGATTTTGGTAATTACTTGCGATCCGTTGCCCACTTCTTCGCTTTTCCAGCTGTATTTAAAACCTTCGGTACCGTCTGTTCCTTCTGATGTAGCTATAATATTTGGATCCAACTCAAACCAAACACCAAAATTTTCTTGGTTTTTAATGTGTTTCACATAGTTGAAAACTTCTGCATTGGGTTTGTTGATAACTGCCGAACCTTCTGCATGAAATGTTTTAGGAAGAATGGCCGCTGCAATCAATGCTAAAGCTACTAATCCTAACAGTGTAAGCAAGGTATATTTTAAAAATTTCATAGTATAAAAAGTTTTAAGTTTACTCCATTTTTTTATTTCCTTCAAAATGAATCATCCACCAAATTCCGAATTGATCTTGGAATGATGCATATAATTCTGCCCAAAACTGCTCGCTCAATTCCATTTCAATGTTCATTGCATTTTCAGACAGCGAAGCATATAAATCTTTTGCTTCTTGTGCTGTATCGGTGTCTAGCATTACATAGGTGCTGTTACCGTGTTTTAATTGATGTCCAAAACTCTCTAAACAATCCGACCCCATAATCATGGTGTTTTCATTTAGCATAATTGCGGTGTGCATGATTTTTTGCTTGTCTTCGTCGTTTATTGGAAATTCAGGGTTTTCAGGCATATCTCCAAATCGATTGATTCCAATGTTTGGTGTTTTAAACACTTTTTCATAGAACGAAAAAGCCTGTTCACAGTTGCCATTAAAATTTAAGTATGCATGAATTCTTGCCATAATATTTCAGTTTTTAAGATTTATATTATCAAAAGTAGTGCGGTATATACAAAATAAACTTACCTTATGACAAGATTTGAAACCGTATAAACTTATTTTTTTAATGTTGATTGATAAAGCGCAATATAATCGTTCACCGAAATTTTCTGCATTAGTTCTGCAATCAAATCAAAAGGAATAGCATCTGTTTTTTTGAATCGGATACAACTTTTTCCCATGTCTAATTTTCTTTTGCTGTGGTTGGGAAATTCGTTTACAAACCAATCATAAACAGCAGGTTGCATATAAATACCCATGTGATACAATGCGATATGGCTTTTTTGAGAAGCAATACTTATAAAAGGCAATGGCAATTCGGGCGAACAATGATAACCAGCCGGAAAAATACTTTTAGGCACAACAAAGCCAATGTTGTTATAAATAAACCGTTCTTCAAAACCTTCGGGAAGGTTGTTTTTAATAGTTTCATATAATTGGTGAAAGGCCTCTTGCCGTTCTGGAGCAACTTGCTCTAAATAGTCTTGTATGGTGTTGGGATTGTTCATAGATTCGCTTTTTTATGTTTTATATTCTTTTCTAATTCTGCTTAAACTGGTGTCGGTAATTCCTAAATACGACGCAATATGTTTTAAAGGGATTAATTGAAAAAGTTGTGGTTTTTGTTGAAGCAATTTGTCGTAGCGTTGTTTTGCTGAAAGGGTAAGCATTTCCATGCTGCGTTCTTTGAGTTCAAACAAAGCATTTGCCATCCATGCGCGTCCCCATTCTCTGAAACCATAAATGGCATGAAAAAGTTCTTGAAAATCGTCAAACATAATGCAAAGCATGGTGCAATTGGTGGCACATTGCCAGTTTTCTAGCGTTTTCTTTTTTTGAAACAAAGCATTTACATCAATAACCACCTCTCCTTCGGTATAAAGGTTTATGGTAATGGGGTTGCCATTGCTGTCGTGTACAAAACTGTGCACAGCACCTTCTAATAAAATATAGTAACAATTCAAGGTTTGTGCTTGTTCCAACAAAAACGAACCTTTTTCAAAATCAACCAAATGATGCTTTTTTAAAATTGTTTCATAATCGGCAGCAGTTAAATGTTCGTTTTGGTAACACTTTTGTATAACGTGAAGCAACATGGATTTTTTTTTCCGAACTTAAAAAAATAATTCATCTTTCGCAATAGTTTTCTTTTAAAACCACTTTTTTCCGAAGGATTTTTTATAACTTCAACAAAAAGAAATCATTTGGAAACGATAAAAAGCTTACGCACACATTTCTATACAGGCAAAACAAGAAGCTTTGCACACAGAAAGCATTGTTTGCAACAGTTTCAATCGATGCTGGATCACCACAAAGATGAAATGATTGCTGCAGTACAAGCCGATTTCAACAAACCTGCGTTTGAAACCTTGGCTACCGAAATTGCGATGTTGCAAAAAGAGTTGAATTATTTCAAAAAGCATTTAAAAAAGTGGGTTACTCCTCAACGGGTTTCATCAACCATATTGAATTTTCCATCGAAAGAAACCGTTGCGTATCAGCCTTATGGAGTTATTTTGATTATTGCTCCGTGGAATTATCCGCTTCTTTTGGCGTTGCAACCACTTTTGGCAGCTTTGGCGGCGGGCAACTGTGCCGTTTTGAAACCTTCGGAATTAACTGTACATACTTCTGCATTATTGGCGGGGTTAATCCCTAAATATTTCACAAAAGATTTGGTGCAAGTAATCGAAGGTGGTGTGGAAGAAACAACAGCACTTTTAGAACAAAAGTTTGATAAGATTTTTTTTACGGGGAGCACCGCTGTTGGTAAAATTGTGCATCAAGCTGCGGCTAAAAATCTCACACCGGTTGTTTTGGAATTGGGCGGAAAATCGCCTTGTGTTATCACGCCAAGTACGAATATTTCGTTAGCTGCCAAACGGATTGCTTATGCTAAATTTGTAAATGCCGGACAAACTTGTATTGCACCCGATTTTATTTTTATACATCCCAGCGTAGAAAAAGAATTTATTGCCGAAATGCAAAAGGTTTTAATAGATTTTTATGGAAAAGATCCAGAGAAATCTCCTTATTTCGCTCGGATTATTAACGAAAAACACCATAACAGGATTAAAAAATATCTTTCAGAAGGAAGTATATTGATGGGTGGAGCAACGAATGATGCTACCCGTTATATCGCGCCTACACTTCTAAAAGTTGAAAAGACAATCGATGAAGTGATGCAAACCGAAATTTTTGGTCCGGTATTGCCTCTTTTGATTTATAATCATATAAACGAAATTATTGCCTATAATCAAGAAAACGAAAAACCTTTGGCTTTTTATGTTTTTGGAGATGATACCGCGGAAATAGAAACTCTTTTGAACCATTGTCAATACGGTGGTGCGTGTGTAAACGATTGTTTGTCGCACATTATCAACAATAAACTGCCTTTTGGAGGAATTGGCGCCAGCGGTTTTGGGAATTACCACGGAAAATATAGTTTTGAAGCTTTTTCACAAACCAAAGCGGTGGTTTACCGAAAAACATGGTTTGACAGTAAAATAAAATATCCACCTTACACAGAAGATGCTTTTCAGTTACTAAAAAAAATGATGCGGTTTCTGTGAAAAAACAACAGCAACCCATTTAGGTTGCTGTTTTTAATCATATCAAGCCGGCACGTTTAAGCAATGCATTTGGCGATGGTTCTTGACCGCGGAATTTTTTATATAGCGTCATTGGGTGATCGGTTCCGCCTTGCGATAAAATAAAATCTTTAAATTTGGTAGCAATTTCTTTGTTAAAGATTCCGTTTTGTTCAAAATAATCAAAGGCATCGGCATCTAACACTTCTGCCCATTTGTAAGTGTACTATCAAAAAAAATATCATTGTAAGTTTTTTTTATTAGAAAAAAATAGTATTTTTTATTAATTTATACAGAATAATTTGTTAGTTTTATATTATTAATAATTATAATGATATATTATGAAGAATTTTTTAATTTTATTGGGGGGGTAATAACCCTTGTTGCTTGTTCAGATGATTTCTCACAAGTAAATGATTCGAACCAACCAAGTGAGGTTGTATTTGATGATGATTTTAAAAATTATAATAAGTCAGGTTCAGATTATGTTGTTAATACGATCGCTGGACCTTATAATTCAGCTTGGGATGTGAACAACATACGAACTGTAAGGCATTATTACGGCTGTACTTCTTTAGCTACTTATGGAAGCTATGTTCGTGTAACCCCTTACATAGGTTTAGCATACTACGATGGTGCCGATGATGGTACTTACAATACACCTACTGGTGCTTTTAATATAAATAGTGGTGCTTTCCCTAATTTATATGCAGGTGGTACAGAATATGGTAATTATATAGCTGCTAATCCTTTTATATTAGGAACCAGTGCGTATAGCCTTCATGAACTTGCTATACGCGAAAATGGTGGTGCAATTACACCGGGTGTTGGTGACCATTGTCAGGTAAACAATGCAGATGTTTTTGGTTACAATCCCGAGGGTATTTTTTTCGATTTACAAAATAACCACATTGTACAGCCTTTAGCATTAGCTGCGGGTACAACAGTTACACCACCAACAGGTTCTGCTACAAATGCAGAAACAAACTTATTGGCACAATATGGTAAAGTCATGTATTACAAAATTGAATTTAGCCCAAATGCAGATGTAGCTAATTTTATTGAAACTAGGTATGTTTTAGCTTTGGAGGCAACTGTATCTGATTTTCCATCTGCATGGGCAACAATGTCAATTACCGATACCCCTTTTGGAGGTGATTTATACTATGCAGCAGGAACAAGAGAAATAATTGTAGATGCACCTTCGTTAGCAACTTATCCGGGTTTTATGTACTCTGGATCAGCAGATGCTATATTTGGGCAAGCTAGAAGAATTGAAACCAGACATTATTTCCCTACATACCCTGATGACTATCTACAACTATTTATATATTAATAAGATGAGAGATTTTTTATATTTATTAATAGGTGTATTTTTTTCTGGAGCTACCTATGCGCAAATATTATTTACCGAAAATTTTAATAATTATGCATTGGGAGAAGTAAGTACCGATGCTACAGGAGCGATACCCGGAAAAGGCGGTTGGTATGTGAGAAAAGCATACCCTAACAACCCTGCACCTTGCGAAATTGTTAGTGAGGCTGGTAGAGGGAATGTATTGGCAATAGGCATTAATAAAAATAATTCTTCTCAAGGTAATGGTTCTTATTTAACTCAAAAAAATGTTAATACGTTATGGAACAACCGAGCATTAGGGAACGATATACTCAAGTTAGAATATGATATTTATATCGTAAATAATTTAATTAATAATGATCCATTTGCCGGAAGTGTTTTATTTTCAGAAATATTAGATAAAGTGGTATTTTTTAATGACATTAGAAATTATAATACCGCAATTCCATCCAACACAAAAGCTTACCTGCAAGCTGGTCACAATAACATAGGATTCTGGACGTATCTTAATCTAGGAAAAAACAATACTGCTGAATATGATAATTTTCCATACAATAGTTGGATTACGGTAGAATTTTTTATTGATTATAAATATGAATCTGGAGCTATTGTGGGTGGTGCTTTTTATGTACATATACCTGCTTTAAATATTTTAAAGAGAGCTAATTTTAATAATAGTGAGGATATTGCATCATTAACTATTATCGGTGCTGGGAATGGTGATCTTCCGGTAGTTGTTAAATATGATAATATTCAGCTAACTGCTTTAAATGCATTACCAACATATTTAGGAGTTGAAGACTTTATTTCGCAAAAGCTTAATTTATACCCTAATCCGGCACAAAGTGTTGTTAACATTACTAACAGCGAAAACATCTTGATAAATCATGTCGGTATTTATGATATACATGGTAAGCATTTGCGTAGTGAAAGTTTTAATAACGAATCACCAATACAGCTAAATGTAGAAAATTTATCAAGTGGTACTTATATGCTACACATAGAAACAAAACAAGGTACAGCAATAAAAAAGTTAGTTAAACAGTAGCAAAATTAAATAGAAAAAACAGCAACCCATTTAGGTTGCTGTTTTTAATTATATCAAGCCGGCACGTTTAAGCAGTGCATTTGGCGATGGTTCTTGCCCGCGGAATTTTTTGTAAAGCGTCATTGGGTGATCGGTTCCGCCTTGCGATAAAATAAAATCTTTGAATTTGGTAGCAATTTCTTTGTTGAAGATGCCGTTTTGTTCAAAATAATCAAAGGCATCGGCATCTAACACTTCTGCCCATTTGTACGAGTAATACCCTGCGGCGTATCCACCAGCGAAAATATGCGAAAAAGCAGTACTCATCACATTTTCAGCAACATCAGGATATAATTTTGTCGCTTCAAATTGTTGGTTTTCAAATTCTTTTAAACGGCCAATATTTTCTGGGTTTTTGGAATGCCAAGCCATATCCAACAAGCCAAAACTCAACTGACGCAAGGTTGCCATTCCTTCTAAAAAGTTGGCACTTTCTTTAATTTTATTGATGTATTGTTGTGGAATGGTTTCACCGGTTTCGTAATGCTTTGCAAACAATGCCAAAGTTTCGGGCTGATAGACCCAGTTTTCCATAATCTGACTTGGGAGTTCTACAAAATCCCAATAAACCGATGTTCCCGATAACGATGGATACGTTGTGTTTGCTAACATTCCGTGTAACGCGTGCCCAAACTCGTGAAACAACGTAGTCACTTCGTTAAAAGTCAGCAACGATGGTTTTGATGGAGTAGGAGGAGTGAAGTTGCACACAATAGAAATATGCGGACGTTCATTAACACCATTTTTAATCCATTGCGATTTAAACGATGTCATCCATGCACCGTTGCGCTTACCTTTTCGTGGGAAAAAGTCTGTGTATAACAACGCAATTTTTTCTCCGTTATCGTTGGTAACATCAAAAGTCTGCACATCGGCATGGTATTTATCAACCGTAAAAACTTCGGTAAAATGCAAACCAAACAATTTTTCGGCAACGGTAAAAGCTCCGTTTAAAACGTTTTCCAGTTTAAAATAAGGTTTCAGCGCTTCGTCGTCTAAATTAAAACGTTCTTGTTTCAATTTTTCGCTGTAATAGCTTCCGTCCCATTTTTCTAATCGGTCAATACCATCTAATTTTTTAGCATAAGCCGTTAATTCATCAAATTCTCTTTGAGCAGCGGGTTTAGCTTTTACCAATAAATCATTTAAAAAAGTCAATACTTTCTCCGGATTTTGTGCCATGCGTTCTTCCAAAACAAAGGTTGCATGGTTTTTATAACCTAATAAATGCGCACGTTTATTTCGCAATTTTACAATTTTAAGCACAATGTCTTCATTGTTGTATTCGTTTTTTTGGAAACCTTTTTTGCCATTTGCAATCGCAATTTCCTTGCGTAATTCACGGTTTTTAGCATAAGTTACAAATGGCAGATAGCTTGGAAAATCTAAAGTAAAAATCCAACCTTGTTTTTCTTGTTGAGTGGCACGATTTTTAGCAGCTTCGATTACACCATCGGGCAATCCGGCTAAATCTTCTTCGTTGGTAATGTGTAGTTGATAGGCATTGGTTTCAGCCAAAACATTCTCGTTAAACTGTAACGATAGAACCGATAATTGGGCATCAATTTCACGCAATACTGCTTTTTGTTCCTCGTTTAGCAAGGCACCGTTTCGCACAAATCCTTTGTAGGTTTTTTCTAGTAACGTGATTTGTTCCGTAGTTAATGTGGATTTATCAACAGTATCAAAAACTTGTTTTACGCGTTTGAACAACTCCGGATTTAGCGAAATATCGTTGCTAAAAGCCGATAGATTCGGAGCAATAATTTGGGCAATTTTTTGCAATTCTTCGTTTGTTTCAGCCGAATTCAAGTTAAAAAAAATGTTCGAAATACGGTCTAATTGCATACCCGAAAAAGCCATTGCTTCGATTGTGTTTTCAAAAGTGGGTGCATTGGTATTGCTTATTATTTCTTGTATTTCTGCTTTTGCCTGTTTAATGGCTTCGTTAAATGCTGGTTCGTAGTCGCTGTTTTTTATTTGTGAAAACGGAGCCGTGTCAAAAGCCGATAATAATATATTTTCCATAATTTGCTTAAAAGTTAAAGCCTAAAATTAAGGATTATATCGTTAAAGAACTATTAAAGCTAACTGAAAAATGATTATATTGGTTTTGTAGTAGATAACTCCTGCGAGGTCTTTTCAGTCTGTGTAGGTGTATTTTGACTTTGATTTGCTGTATTGTCGTTTTAATCTGGAATTTTAATGGCGTGTCGAATTTTGCACAAGGGATAGCAGCGGATAGCCCACAGCGGTTGCGGTTTTCACCGCAACCGCGAGGACTTGTAGCGAATAGCCCGGTGCGAAGCATGTGCCCAAAAGAGCTTGTTGGGATTAAGAGCTTTTTATAATGATGCGGTGGTTATGCATGCCGTTTTTGCGGTGAAAGGTGTCGTTGTACACATATCCGTTTTGATCTTTTCGTAATAAGGGCAGGGGATTGTAGTTGCCTTTTGCATCGAATTGTTTGATGAAATCGTCTTTGCTTTCATCGAAATCGGGGTGTTGCCAATCGTATTTGTACTGCGGTTCTAGTTGTGGTTTCTTTAAAAGATATGAAAGCAGCAGTCCGGAGATAAAACCCGCAAGATGACCTTGCCACGAAATGCCTTCTTCAATATCGGGCAGCATATACCAAACCGAACCTCCGTATAGAATAATCATCAGGAAAGAAATGGCCATTAAACGGTATTGTTTGCTGCGGATTCCAGTGAAAAACATATAGGCGGTTAACACATAAATCAGACCGCTTGCACCGATGTGGGTTCCGCTGGTAGCGATGAGCCATGTGCCAAGCCCTGACAACAAAATACCTCCAATAATTAATGTTTTCCAATTTTTGTAATAATAGTAGCAAATGAGTGGAAGCAACACTAAAAGTGCTAAGGTGTTGTTCCATAAATGTTGCAGAGAACCGTGTAAAAATGGCGAAAAAACAATTCCTCGCAAGCCTTTTACGGTGTGGGGTACAATACCAAAATGATTCCATTCTAAAAAGTAACGCCAGTTTAAATAATAAACCATCCACAGCGTAAGTATTGCTATAAAAGGCACCCAAAAAACGGCTGGGCGGTATTTTAATTGTTCTGTTTCCATAAAAGCCATCAATCAAAAATATACCCAAATAAAAAAGCCTGCCTTTTTGGCAGTTTTTGTGGTGATGGGTTTTTTGAAAGAATTTAAAAAAAGCCTCTGTACAGAATTAAAAAGGCTGTTGTATTTTGAAAAGGATAACGGATTACAAACGTTGCCTCACTGCTTCGTATAAAAAAGCACCACAAGCCACCGAAACGTTTAAGGAAGAAATGGTTCCAAACATAGGGAGCTTTGCTTTGTGGTCAATGATTTTTAGAACCGATGGATTCACACCTTTGTCTTCGGAACCCATGATGATGGCTATGCCTTGGTTAAAGTCGATATCGTAAATGTTGTTTTCGGTTTTCTCGGTAGCCGCAACGGTTGCAATTCCTGAACCTTGCAAATAGAAAACAGCATCTTTAATATGATCCACCTTACAAATCGGAATGTTAAAAACCGCACCTGCCGATGTTTTTACCGTATCACCGTTTACCGGAGCCGATCCTTGTTTTTGAATAATGATTCCGTCCACACCGGTGCATTCTGCCGTACGAATAATTGCACCAAAATTGCGGGCATCGCTCAACTGGTCTAAAATTAAAAAAAGCGGTTTGTCTTTTTTCTCTAAAACACCTTCAATCAATTGTTCCATCGAAACAAATTTAATTGGTGCGATAGATGCAACGGCACCTTGATGGTTGTTGAATTTGCTTAATTTGTTCAGTTTTTCAACCGGAACATACGAAAAATTCACGTTGTTTTTCTTCAGCGTTTTCATAAGCTCCTGCATTAAATCGCCCTGAGCTTCTTTTTGTATAAATACTTTATCTATTTCCTTTCCCGCGCTGATCGCTTCGATAACCGCACGAATTCCAAATATTTGATGTTCATTTTGCATGCTACAAAGATATTACTATATTTAATTAAAAATCAATAATGAAAAAAATACTGTTGTTATTTGGGCTTTTTGTAGCAAATTTTTCTTTTGGGCAGGAAATTATTTCGCAAGAACTTTATGAAGGAACTGTTTCAAACGATTTAAAAGTATCTTTTTATTTGAAGATAGAAGAAGACGGCTGCCCCAGAACAGTGGTTTCAGCAATCTATAAATACCAAAACAATAAACAAGATAATTGGATTCTTTTAGAAACCACATTTTCTGAACAAAAACAGCAATATACATTTGTAGAGCATTACAATACTGGGCTGATGTTGCTGAAAAGAATTGACAATCAATTAAAAGGAATTTGGATTTCGCCCGATGGTAAAAAGCAACTTCCGGTGCATCTTAAAAAAGTAAAAACCACTAAAACGGAAATTGAAAAGTTAGAAGATGCGTTGGAAAAAGAACATTACAAAGCGTATGATTGTTAAAAGCTTATATGTTTAATCATAAAAAAATGTGTAGTTTGCAGTTGCGAATTTTTTATGTAAATTTCCTACTGAAAATTTAGAAAAAAGTTTTAAAATATGAAGAAATTAAGTTTATTACTATTCATTATTAGTAGTGTCTTAATATCTTGTAAGAAAAAATGGCAAGATGTTAAGCAAGCAGAAGTCGCTGTAAATCTCGAAAACTATGTTGATTTTAGCAAAGGCGAAACACCTGATTTTTTTACAGCGAAAACCATTAGCGGCAAACAAATAAATTCAAAAGATTATTTAGGGAAGAATTTAGTGCTTTTGGTTGCTAAAGCTGATTTTGAAGGTAAAATGTCTGAAGGTTTTAATGAATTGTTTGATAAATACAAGAATAATGAGAATGTTGCCTTTCTAACGATTATAGACGGAGATAATAATGATAGTTTACAAACATTTTTAAGTGAATATAATGCTGAAGCTGACTTTATTGATAACACAAGAACATCTGGGAAAAAGCAAATAAATCACAGTTTTCACTGCTGGCCTGCAACTGTTTTAATTGATAGAAATGGGAAAGTTATTTATGCGACTTGTGGAGGTTATGGATTTGCAGATGAATACAAGAAAATACTTGATAGTTTATCAATTGTGAAAAAGTAAACTGCCCAAAAGATTAAAACTGCGTCTTATAGCTTAAATGAAAAATAGCATTCGATAGTTTAAAGTCGGTGTTGGGCTGTATGCCGTTTGCGTAAATAATGTTGAACAAGCCACCACCGGTTTGTATGCCAAATCCTAATCCAAAAGAATACAATAAATCGCTGGTGTTTTCGCCTTCGTAATAAGCGGCGTCGGTAATGGAGTGTAAATACATATTCGGTGCTAACAAATAGCGAACTTCATTATAAAGCCCTAACTGAGTTTTCGCAAGCAACGAATTTTCCTGAAACCCCCGGAGCGAGTTAATGCCTCCAAAACGATTATATTCATTATATAATAAAGGAATGGCGCTTAAAAGTGCCGAACTTTCTAACTGTTGATGGATATACCACCTGTTGTTTAGTTGCCACAAATAATGGGCATTAAAGTTAATAAATTGCTGCGAACCTTTGCGGTTGTCTTTTTCTTCGGTTTTCGATCCAAAACCAGCCAAAGCTGTCACTTGATACTTTTGTCGAAACAACGGATGATCTTGGTAATTGTTCAATAAATAATTCAGTGTGATGAATTGATTATTGTAATCGGCAGCTTGATAAAAATTCTCTGTTCCTGCCACAGAAGCTGTGGACTGATAACCAACGCCAATACGGTGGTTAAAATTCAGATAATACAAAACCGCCGCATTGAACTTGGTATTGAGCATGGTGCTGTCTTGTTTGAACAACTCCAACGAAGTTTTCAGCCCAAATGGCGTGTTGAACAAATAAGGCACTTCGCCCGAGAGATTAAACTGCGTTTGCTGATTGCCATCGTTTTTCCAATACAGTTTCAACTGCTCGCCTTTGTTCAAAATATTCATCAATTGCAAATCGGCATAACCGTTAAACTGCACCTTGCCGTTGTCATCGTTCGTAAAACCAATCAACCCATCAAACTGACTGATGTTTTGTCGCTCCACATATAAATATAAGGCGGTGTTGCTTTCTGTAAACAGCACTTCAGGTTGTTTCTTTGTTTTTATAAACGGAAATTGGCGCATTTCTTTCTGCAATTCTTGCGTAACAGCATCGGTAAACGGTTTTTTTTCGTATTTTTTTATCAATCGCTGTTTAATTCCGGTAGGGAAGTTGTTGTAAGGAGTAAAAACAATTTGATCAATTTTTCTTTGTTGATCCAATGTCAGGTCTAAATCGGCACTAATTATATTGTTTAGAAACTGATGATTCGTTAGCCGTACCGTGCTAATAGCATATCCTTTTTTAGCTAATTGGTCAACGATGTTTTTTAAATAAGTTTCAGTGTTTTGTATGGCAATGGTTTTGCTTGATTCGTTAATATTTAAAATAGATTGCAGATGTTCTTGGTGCTTGTTGAAATTGATTTTTAAGCTATCGGTTTTTTTGCCCAAATCAAAACGCACCCAATACAGGCTGTCTTTTTTTTCTGCCGATACAATTTGGTGGTATAAATAACCATTGTTCTTTAAAAAACCTTGCAACGTTTGCAATTGATTTTCCACTTCTTGCCCTTTATTAAAAATACTATCTTTAATATTTTGTTTTAAAAAAGATGTTTCGTTGGTGTTTTTTCCGTTTACTTTTAAATAAATTTGCTGCCCATAAGTTGCGTGATTATTTGCAAAACAAAAAATCAAAAAAAGTACTATATATAAAAGGTATGTTTTTTTAAAACGCATGAATAGGGAATGAGATTAAATGGTAAAAATAGAAATAATTTGAAAATAAACGAAATACGTTTGTTTTGAATATAATAATTTATATATTTGCATCCCCGAAAATACACGGGAAACAAAATTGAATGTAGAAAATTTTTAATAAACATTATGCCAACAATTCAACAATTAGTAAGAAAAGGGAGAACCCAATTGACTAAGAAGAGTAAATCGGTTGCTTTGGATTCATGTCCTCAAAGACGTGGTGTGTGTACGCGTGTTTATACTACAACGCCTAAAAAGCCAAACTCTGCAATGCGTAAAGTAGCGCGTGTACGTTTGACAAACGGTAATGAAGTAAACGCTTACATCCCAGGAGAAGGACACAATTTACAAGAGCACTCGATAGTATTAGTTAGAGGTGGAAGGGTAAAAGATTTACCAGGAGTTAGATACCACATCGTTCGTGGTGCTTTAGATACAGCCGGTGTTAACGGTCGTACGCAAAGAAGATCTAAATATGGTGCTAAACGCCCTAAAGACGCAAAAAAGTAATTTAATTTAAGTAGAATAGTCAAAAGTTAAAAGTCGTAAAGATTTGTGCATTGCTTTTTGGGTGATGCAAAGCTTTAAACTTGAAACCTTAAACTAGAAACTTTTAAAAGTAACAAAGAAATGAGAAAAAGACAGGCAAAGAAAAGACCTCTTTTACCAGATCCAAAATTCAACGATCAGTTAGTAACACGTTTCGTAAACAACTTAATGTGGGATGGTAAAAAATCTACTGCTTTCAAAGTATTCTACGATGCATTAGAAATCGTTGAAACGAAAAAGCAAGATGAAGAAAAAACATCTTTGGAAGTATGGAAAGACGCATTAACAAACGTTATGCCTCACGTTGAAGTACGTTCTCGCCGTGTAGGTGGTGCTTCATTCCAAATTCCAATGCCCATTCGTCCGGATAGAAAAATTTCTATGGCGATGAAATGGATGATTCTTTATGCAAGAAAAAGAAACGATAAATCTATGGCTTCTAAATTAGCTGCTGAAATCTTAGCTGCGGCTAAAGAAGAAGGTGCAGCTGTTAAGAAAAGAATGGATGTTCACAAAATGGCTGATGCTAATAAAGCATTCTCTCACTTTAGATTTTAATTTTTCATAAAGAACAACACAAATGGCTAGAGATTTAAAATTTACTAGAAACATAGGAATCGCTGCTCACATTGATGCGGGTAAAACCACTACAACAGAGCGTATCCTTTTTTATACAGGAAAAAACCACAAGATTGGTGAAGTGCACGATGGTGCATCAACAATGGACTGGATGGAGCAAGAAGCAGAACGTGGTATCACTATCACATCTGCTGCTACAACTTGTACATGGTCTTTCCCAACCGATCAAGGTAAGAAAATTGCAGAATCGCAAGATTACCACTTCAATATTATCGATACTCCAGGACACGTTGACTTTACCGTTGAGGTAAACCGTTCATTACGTGTATTAGACGGATTAGTGTTCTTATTCTCTGCAGTTGACGGAGTGGAACCACAATCTGAAACTAACTGGCGTTTAGCTGACAACTACAAAGTTCCACGTATGGGATTTGTTAACAAAATGGACCGTCAAGGATCTAACTTCTTAAAAGTTTGTCAGCAAGTTAAAGATATGTTGAAATCAAACGCAGTGCCGATTGTTTTACCAATTGGTGACGAAGCTGATTTTAAAGGAGTAGTAGATTTAGTGAAAAACCGTGCAATTGTATGGCACGATGAAACACAAGGTGCTACTTTTGATATCGTAGAAATTCCTGCAGAAATGGTTGATGAGGTAAAACAATACCGTGGTCAATTAATCGAGGAAATTGCTGCTTATGACGAAAACTTGTTAGAGAAATACATGGAAGATGAAAACTCTATCACTGAAGAAGAAGTGCACAAAGCATTGCGTGCTGCAACTTTAGATATGAGTATCATTCCAATGACATGTGGTTCATCTTTCAAAAATAAAGGTGTTCAGTTTATGTTGGATGCTGTTTGTCGTTATTTGCCTTCTCCAATGGATAAAGAAGCGATTGAAGGTACAAATCCAAACACAGACGAACCAATTACACGTAAACCATCTGTAAGCGATCCTTTTGCTGCATTAGCATTCAAAATTGCTACCGATCCATTCGTAGGTCGTTTAGCTTTCTTCCGTGCATATTCAGGAGGATTAGATGCAGGTTCTTATGTGTTGAATACACGTTCAGGAAACAAAGAGCGTATTTCTCGTATTTATCAAATGCATGCTAACAAGCAAAACCCAATCGAAAGAATTGAAGCTGGAGATATTGGTGCGGCTGTTGGTTTCAAAGATATTAAAACAGGAGATACTTTATGTGACGAAAAACACCCAATCGTGTTAGAGTCTATGGATTTCCCTGATCCAGTAATCGGTATCGCTATCGAACCTAAAACAAAAGCAGACGTAGATAAAATGGGTATGGCTTTAGCTAAATTAGCAGAAGAAGATCCAACATTTACCGTTCGTACAGACCAAGCTTCTGGGCAAACAATCATCTCTGGTATGGGTGAGTTACACTTAGATATCATTGTAGATCGTATGCGTCGTGAGTTTAAAGTAGAGGTGAACCAAGGTGAACCTCAGGTAGAGTACAAAGAAGCTTTTACACGTGTTGCAGATCACAGAGAAACCTACAAAAAACAGTCAGGTGGTCGTGGTAAATACGGTGATATCGTATTTAAAATTGGTCCGGCAGACGAAGTGGATGGAAAACCATTCGTAGGATTACAGTTTGTGAACGAAGTAAAAGGTGGTAACGTACCAAAAGAATATATTCCTGCTGTTGAAAAAGGTTTCCGTGAGTCTATGAAACAAGGTCCTTTAGCAGGATTCGAGATGGATTCATTAAAAGTTACTTTAGTTGATGGTTCTTACCACGCAGTGGATTCGGATGCTTTATCATTTGAATTAGCAGCAAAAATGGGATTCAAAGAATCTGCAAAAGCTGCAGGTGCTATCATCCTTGAGCCAATCATGAAGTTAGAAGTGTTAACACCAGAAGAAAACATGGGTGATATTGTTGGTGACTTAAACCGTCGTCGTGGACAAATCAACTCAATGGACGATCGTAATGGAGCAAAAGTTGTGAAAGCATCTGTGCCGTTATCAGAAATGTTCGGATATGTAACCACATTGCGTACATTGTCTTCAGGTCGTGCAACTTCAACAATGGAGTTCTCTCACTACGAGCAAACGCCTTCTAACATTCAAGAAGAAGTAATTAAAAAAGCAAAAGGTAACGCTTAATAATTAAGAAAATGAGTCAAAAAATCAGAATAAAATTAAAATCTTACGATCACGCTTTGGTTGACAAGTCAGCTGAAAAAATCGTAAAAACTGTAAAAAGTACAGGTGCAGTAGTAACCGGACCAATTCCGTTACCAACACACAAAAAAATATTTACTGTTTTACGTTCTCCGCACGTTAACAAAAAATCAAGAGAACAATTCGAGTTAAGTTCGTACAAAAGATTATTAGATATCTATTCATCATCTTCAAAAACGATCGACGCTTTAATGAAATTAGAGCTTCCTTCAGGAGTAGAAGTAGAGATAAAAGTGTGATAATAAACTTTTTTTAGAAAATACTTGTATATTTCAAGCATTGGTATTACTTTTGCCGATGCTTGAAATTTTTATATTTACTAATTATTAATTAAAATTTATGTCTGGGTTAATTGGAAAAAAAATCGGCATGACTTCAATCTTCGATGAAAAAGGGAAAAACATTCCTTGTACAGTAATCGAATTAGGTCCATGTGTCGTTACCCAAGTCAGAACCAAAGAGGTTGACGGGTATGAAGCTTATCAACTTGGTTTCGATGACGCTAGAGAGAAGAGTGCAACAAAAGCGGCTACAGGTCACTTTAAAAAAGCAGGAACTTCTGTAAAGAAAAAAGTTGTTGAAATTCAAGATTTTGAAAACACGTATAATCTAGGTGATGTAATCACTGTAGATTTATTTGCTGAAGGAGACTTTGTTGATGTACAAGGTACTTCTAAAGGAAAAGGATTCCAAGGTGTTGTAAAACGTCATGGATTTGGTGGTGTTGGTCAGGCTACGCACGGTCAGCATAACCGTTTAAGAGCTCCAGGTTCTGTGGGTGCATCATCGTACCCTTCGCGCGTATTCAAAGGAATGCGTATGGCAGGAAGAACAGGAGGAGAAAAAGTAACAGTTCAAAACCTTAGAGTTTTAAAAGTGGTAACCGATAAAAACTTATTAGTTGTTAAAGGTGCAGTACCAGGTCATAATAACTCTTATGTAATCGTACAGAAATAATGGAAGTAAAAGTTTTAGATATCAACGGAAAAGAAACTGGTAGATCAGTACAATTGGCTGATTCAGTTTTCGCAATTGAGCCTAATAAACACGCTATCTATTTAGATGTTAAACAGTATTTGGCAAACCAACGCCAAGGTACACATAAAGCAAAAGAAAGAGCAGAAGTAGCTGGTTCTACACGTAAAATTAAAAAACAAAAAGGTACAGGTACTGCACGTGCAGGATCTGCAAAATCACCTGTTTTTAAAGGTGGTGGTACAATCTTTGGACCAAGACCTCGTAGCTATTCTTTCAAATTAAACAAGGCGTTAAAGCGTTTAGCTCGTAAATCGGCTTTCACAATCAAAGCACAAGAGTCGAATTTATTTGTAATTGAAGATTTTACTTTCGAAGCACCAAATACTAAAAATTTCATTAACGTATTGAAAGCTTTAGGTTTAGAAAATAAAAAATCATTATTTGTGTTGGGTGAATCAAATAAAAACGTATATTTGTCGTCACGCAATTTAAAAAGAGCTTCTGTTGTAACTTCTTCAGAGTTAAATACTTACGGTATTTTGAATTCAAATTCGTTAGTGTTAACTGAAGGTTCAGTAGAGGGAATTGTAGAAAATTTAAGTAAATAAGTAGGGAAATGAGTACAATTATTAAACCTATCATTACCGAAAAAATAACAAAAGACGGTGAATTATTTAACCGTTTTGGTTTTGTGGTAGCTAAGAAAGCGAATAAAGTAGAAATTAAAAAGGCAGTTGAAAAAGCTTATGGCGTTTCTGTTTTAGATGTAAACACAATGATTTACAGAGCAGATAGAACTACAAAATTCACAAAAAGCGGAATGATTACTGGTAAAACATCTGCTTACAAGAAAGCAATTGTTACATTGAAAGAAGGAGATTCAATCGATTTTTATAATAATATCTAATAACAATGTCAGTTAGAAAATTAAAACCTATTACCCCAGGTCAGCGTTTTAGAGTTGTTAATAGTTTTGACGCTATTACAACTGATAAGCCGGAGCGTTCATTATTAGCACCGAAAAAAAACTCTGGAGGTAGAAATAGTCAAGGAAAAATGACCATGCGTTATATTGGTGGTGGTCATAAACAACAATATCGTATCATCGATTTTAAAAGAACTAAAGTTGGAGTTCCAGCAACAGTAAAAACAATCGAATACGATCCAAACCGTTCAGCTTTTATCTCATTATTAGCTTATGCAGATGGTGCAAAGACTTATATCATTGCTCCAGCAGGATTGCAAGTGGGTCAGAAAGTAGTTTCAGGTCCAGAAGCAGCTCCAGAAGTTGGTAATGCAATGCCTTTAGCAAATATTCCTCTTGGTACAATTATTTCTTGTATCGAGTTACGTCCAGGTCAAGGTGCTGTTATCGCACGTTCTGCAGGAACTTTTGCACAATTAGTTGCTCGTGATGGTAAATACGCAACCATAAAAATGCCTTCAGGTGAGATTCGTTTAATCTTATTAACATGTATGGCAACAATCGGTGCAGTATCTAACTCAGATCACCAGTTAATCGTTTCAGGTAAAGCAGGTAGATCTCGTTGGTTAGGTAGAAGACCACGCACTAGACCAGTAGCAATGAACCCAGTAGATCACCCAATGGGAGGTGGTGAAGGACGCTCTTCAGGAGGTCACCCACGTTCAAGAAAAGGTTTACCGGCGAAAGGTTACAGAACACGTTCTAGTGTTAAAGCAAGTAATAAATATATTGTAGAACGTAGAAAGAAATAATTAAGTAAGTATGGCACGTTCATTAAAAAAAGGACCTTATGTTCACTTTAAACTTGAGAAAAAAGTTGTAGAGAACGCAGAAAACGGTAACAAAGCAGTTGTTAAAACATGGTCAAGAGCATCAATGATTACTCCAGATTTTGTTGGGCAAACAATCGCAGTACACAACGGTCGTCAATTTGTACCTGTTTACGTAACAGAAAACATGGTAGGACATAAATTAGGAGAATTTTCACCAACACGTTCATTCCGTGGACACGCTGGTGCAAAAAATAAAGGTAAAAAATAATAAGAAGCTATGGGAGTTCGTAAAAGAGAAAGAGCCGAGCAAATAAAAGAAGCTAACAAACAAATTGCTTTTGCTAAGCTAAACAATTGCCCAACTTCACCTCGCAAAATGCGCTTAGTTGCAGATTTAGTAAGAGGACAGAAAGTTGAGAATGCTCTTAACATATTAAAATTTAATACAAAAGAAGCTTCAGGCAGATTAGAAAAATTATTGTTATCAGCAATCGCTAACTGGCAGGCAAAAAACGCTGATGCAAATATCGAAGAAGCAGAATTATTTGTACAGGAAATCCGTGTTGACGGTGGCGCAATGTTAAAAAGATTACGTCCTGCACCACAAGGTCGCGCACACAGAATTAGAAAACGTTCTAATCACGTTACAATCGTATTAGGATCAAACAATAACACACAAAGCAATTAATAAACAGTATGGGACAAAAGACTAATCCAATCGGAAATCGCCTTGGGATCATCAGAGGATGGGACTCTAACTGGTACGGTGGAAATGACTATGGAGATAAACTTGCTGAAGATGCAAAAATCAGAAAGTACATCCATGCTCGTTTAGCAAAAGCTAGTGTATCTAAAATCATTATCGAGAGAACTTTAAAACTTGTAACCGTTACTATTACTACTGCACGTCCGGGAATCATCATCGGAAAAGGCGGTCAGGAAGTAGACAAGTTGAAAGAAGAACTTAAGAAAATTACTAACAAAGAGATACAGATCAATATCTTTGAAATTAAAAGACCCGAGCTAGATGCTTATTTGGCTGCAACAAGCATCGCACGTCAAATCGAAAGCCGTATTTCTTACCGTAGAGCTATTAAAATGGCAATCGCTGCGGCAATGAGAATGAACGCTGAAGGTATGAAAGTGCAAATTTCAGGTCGTTTGAACGGTGCAGAGATGGCACGTTCAGAAAACTTTAAAGATGGTCGTATTCCTCTATCTACTTTCCGCGCTGATATTGACTATGCTTTAGCTGAAGCTCACACTACTTACGGTAGAATGGGAATCAAAGTATGGATCATGAAAGGTGAAGTTTATGGTAAAAGAGATCTTTCTCCGTTAGCTGGTTTGGACAAACAAAAATCGTCTAAACCATCAGGATCTGGAAAACCAAATGGAAGACCAAACCAACGCAACAAAAGAAAGTAATTTTAAACTAAAGAAAAATGTTACAGCCTAAAAGAACGAAGTACCGTAAGGTACAGAAAGGTAAAATGAAAGGGGTTTCTCAAAGAGGAAGCGAACTTTCTAACGGAATGTTCGGGATTAAATCTTTAGATTACTCATTCATTACTTCTCGTCAAATCGAAGCTGCACGTATCGCTGCAACTCGTTTTATGAAACGTGAAGGTCAATTATGGATTAAAATCTTCCCAGATAAACCTATCACTAAAAAACCTCTAGAGGTACGTATGGGTAAAGGTAAAGGTGCAGTTGAATATTGGGCTGCAGTTGTTAAGCCAGGAAGAATCATGTTTGAAGTAGGTGGTGTGCCTTTAGCAGTTGCAAAAGAAGCATTACGATTAGCCGCTCAAAAACTTCCAGTAAAAACCAAGTTTATCATCGCTAGAGATTTCGAAGCTTAATTTTAGATCATTATGAAAAAACAAGAAATAAATAATCTATCTGTAGCTGAGTTACAAGCTAAACTTGGTGAATTAACAAAACAATATGCTGAGTTGAAAAACGCTCACGCTATTTCGCCTATTGCTAACCCTTTGCAATTAAGAACAGTAAGAAGAGCTATCGCAAGAGTGAACACTGAGATTAGCAAAAAAGCCTTACAATAATTGTAATCTGCTGAAAGATGGAAAAAAGAAATTTAAGAAAAGAAAGAATCGGTGTAGTTACTAGCAACAAAATGACTAAGTCTATCGTTGTGTCTGAAACAAGTAAAGTAAAACACCCATTATACGGAAAGTTCGTGTTAAAAACAAAGAAATATGTTGCACACGACGAATTAAACGACTGTAACATTGGTGACACAGTTAGAATAATGGAAACACGTCCATTATCTAAAAACAAATGTTGGAGATTAGTTGAAATCATTGAAAGAGCGAAATAATTATGGTACAACAGGAATCTAGATTAAAAGTAGCAGATAACACAGGAGCAAAAGAAGTTTTGACTATCCGTGTTTTAGGAGGAACGAAGCGTCGTTATGCCTCTGTTGGAGACAAAATTGTAGTAGCGATTAAAGATGCAACTCCAAACGGAAACGTTAAAAAAGGAGCAGTATCTACAGCTGTTGTAGTACGCACCAAAAAAGAAGTGAGAAGAGCTGATGGATCTTACATCCGTTTCGACGATAACGCATGTGTATTGTTGAACGCTGCAGGTGAAATGAGAGGTACACGCGTTTTTGGTCCGGTAGCAAGAGAACTTCGTGAAAAACAATTCATGAAAATTGTATCATTGGCACCTGAAGTGCTTTAATTCGTTAAAAGATGACAAAGCTAAAAATAAAAACAGGAGATAACGTTCGCGTTATTGCTGGAGATCACAAAGGATCTGAAGGAAAAGTTTTACGCGTACTGCGCGAAAAAAACAAAGCAATCGTTGAAGGAGTGAACATGGTTTCTAAACACGTGAAACCAAGTGCAACAAACCCTCAAGGTGGTATTGTAAAAAAAGAAGCAGCAATTCATATTTCAAACATCGCTTTGGTTGATCCAAAAACAAACGGAGTTACGAAAGTGGCTTACAAAGTAGAAGGAGATAAGAAAGTGCGCGTTTCTAAAAAATCTAATCAAGCATTATAGTCATGACTTATATACCAAGACTTAAACAAGAATATAAAGACAGAGTGATCTCTGCTTTAAAAGAAGAATTCGGTTACAAGAATGTAATGCAAGTTCCTAAACTTGAGAAAATTGTTGTAAGCCGTGGAGTAGGTGCTGCTGTTTCCGATAAAAAATTAGTGGACCACGCTGTGGAAGAACTAACAAAAATTACCGGACAAAGAGCAATATCTACCATTTCTAAAAAAGACGTTGCTTCTTTTAAATTAAGAAAAGGAATGCCAATTGGTGCAAAAGTTACTTTACGTGGTGAAAGAATGTATGAATTCTTAGACCGTTTAGTAACATCTGCATTACCACGTGTTCGCGATTTCGCTGGTGTTAAATCAAACGGATTTGATGGTAGAGGAAATTACAACCTTGGAGTAGTTGAGCAAATCATTTTCCCAGAAATCGATATTGATAAAGTAAACAAAATCGCAGGTTTTGATATTACCTTTGTAACTTCTGCAAAAACAGATGCCGAAGCAAAATCATTACTTGCAGAATTAGGAGTACCTTTTAAAAAGAACTAGTATGGCTAAAGAATCAATGAAAGCCCGTGAGGCGAAAAGAGAAGCATTGGTAGCTAAGTATGCTGCAAAACGCAAAGCTTTAAAAGAAGCTGGAGACTATGAAGCATTACAAAAATTACCTGCAAACGCTTCTCCTGTACGTTTACACAACCGTTGTAAATTAACAGGACGCCCAAGAGGTTATATGCGCCAATTTGGTATTTCACGTGTAACATTCCGTGAAATGGCAAATCAAGGTTTAATACCAGGCGTTAAAAAAGCAAGTTGGTAATCTCAAAAAAAGGTAGTACTTTTGCCAACGTAAAAATAATTTTAATTGATTAAAGGTTCAGGAAACGAGTGTTTCCTGAAAACCATAATCGCAATTTTATACATATGTATACAGATCCTATCGCAGATTTTTTAACAAGAATTAGAAATGCATCTCGTGCAAACCACAAAGTGGTTGAGATTCCAGCATCTAACTTTAAAAAAGAAATCACAAAAATTTTATTCGACCAAGGGTATATTTTAAGCTACAAATTCGATGATTCTTCTGTTCAAGGAACAATCAAGATTGCTTTAAAATATGATAAAGACACCAAAGAGTCTGTTATCAAAGATATCCAAAGAATTAGTAAACCAGGTTTACGTAAATATGCATCATCTGCAGATTTGCCACGTATCTTAAACGGTTTAGGTATTGCAATTGTGTCAACATCTAAAGGTTTAATGACAGGTAAAAAGGCAAAAACCTTAAACGTGGGTGGTGAAGTAGTTTGTTACGTATACTAATAAAATAGACGAGCGAAATGTCAAGAATAGGTAAAAATCCAATCTCAATTCCTGCTGGCGTAAATGTTGAAGTTAAAGACGCAGTAGTTGTAGTAAAAGGAAAATTAGGAGAGCTTTCACAAACTTTTGAAAAAGTAGATGTGAAAGTAGAAGACGGACAAGTAATCGTTGAGCGTTCATCAGATATTAAAGATGAAAGAGCAAAACACGGTTTATACAGAAGTTTAATCAACAATATGGTTGTTGGTGTATCTGAAGGTTTTACTAAAGAATTAGAATTAGTAGGTGTTGGTTACCGTGCATCTAATCAAGGACAAAAACTTGATTTAGCTTTAGGTTTCTCTCACAATATCGTTCTGGAAATTGTTCCTGAAGTAAAAGTGGAAACAGTTTCTGAAAAAGGTAAAAACCCGATTGTAAAATTAACATCTGCAGACAAACAACTTGTTGGTCAGGTAGCAGCAAAGATTCGTTCTTTCCGCAAGCCAGAACCATACAAAGGAAAAGGAATCAAGTTTGTTGGTGAAGAGTTAAGAAGAAAAGCAGGTAAATCAGCTTAAAAATTAAAGCCATGTCATTAAACAAATCTGAAAGAAGACAAAGAATTCAATACAGAGTAAGAAAAACAGTTAGCGGTACAGCTGCTAGACCACGTTTGTCTGTATATAGAAGTAATAAAGAAATCTATGCACAAATCATAGATGATGTAAACGGTGTAACTTTAGCAGCGGCTTCTTCTCGTGAAGCAGGTGTTGCAAAAGGAACTAAAATCGAAACTGCTGCATCAGTTGGTAAACTAATTGCAGAGAAGGCTTTAAAAGCAGGTGTAGAAACAATCTCTTTTGATAGAGGTGGAAATTTATACCACGGTCGTGTGAAATCATTAGCTGAAGGCGCAAGAGAAGCTGGATTAAAATTCTAATTGTAATTAGTTATGTATCAAAATTATAAAAACGTAGAATATGTTAAACCAGCGGGTCTTGAATTAAAAGATCGTTTGGTTGCAGTTAATCGTGTTACCAAAGTAACTAAAGGAGGTAGAGCTTTCGGCTTTTCTGCTGTAGTTGTAGTTGGTGACGAAAATGGTGTAGTTGGTCATGGTTTAGGAAAATCGAAAGATGTATCTGAAGCTATTGCCAAAGCAGTTGAAGATGCTAAGAAAAACTTAGTTCGTATCCCATTATATGGAACAACTATTCCGCATGAACAAAAAGGTAAATTTGGCGGTGCTCGTGTATTCTTAATACCAGCATCGGTAGGTACCGGAGTTATTGCAGGAGGTAACGTACGTGCAGTATTAGAGTCTGTAGGTATTCACAATGTATTATCAAAATCTCAAGGATCTTCTAACCCTCATAACGTTGTTAAAGCAACATTCGATGCTTTATTAAACATGAGAAGTGCTGCTACAGTTGCAAAACAAAGAGGAATTTCTTTAGAGAAAGTATTTAAATCTTAATTTTGAGTAGTATGTCAAAAATTAAAGTAAAACAAGTTAGAAGCAAAATCAATTGTCCTGAAAATCAAAAAAGAACGTTAGCAGCTTTAGGTCTTCGCAAATTAGGACAAGTTGTTGAGCATGATAATACACCAGCTATCGTAGGAATGGTAAAAAAAGTTCAACATTTAGTTTCTGTAGAAGAAATTAACTAATTTAAAAGGGAGTTATGAATTTAAGTAATTTACAACCGGCAAACGGTTCTGTACATAATCAAAACAAAAGAGTAGGTCGTGGAGAAGGTTCTGGAAAAGGCGGAACAGCTGCACGTGGACACAAAGGGGCTAAATCTCGTTCAGGTTATTCTAAGAAAATTGGTTTTGAAGGTGGACAGATGCCTTTGCAGAGACGTGTTCCTAAATTTGGTTTTAAAAATATCAATAGAGTAGAGTATGTAGGTATCAACTTAGACACCTTACAAACTTTAGTTGACAACGGAACAATTACTGATGCAATTGATTTCAATGCATTAGTTGAAAATAGAATAGTTTCAAAAAATAGCTTAGTTAAGATTTTGGGTAGAGGAGAGCTTAAAGCAAAATTAAAAGTAACTGCTCACAAATTTACAGCAACAGCAAAAGCAGCTATCGAAGCAGCTGGAGGTGAAGTTGTATCTTTATAAAAATCACTAACTAGTTATGAAGAAGTTTTTTGAAACGTTAGCCAATATTTGGAATATTGAAGAACTTAAGAATAAAATCTTAATAACTTTAGGTATGTTGCTTGTGTATCGTTTTGGTGCACAAGTAACCTTACCAGGTATTGACGCTACAAAATTACATGCTTTATCAGATCAAACTGATCAAGGGATAGGGTGGCTAATAAATGTGTTTACAGGAGGTGCGTTTTCGCAAGCTTCTATTTTTGCATTGGGTATCATGCCGTATATCTCTGCATCAATTGTAGTTCAGTTAATGGGTATAGCTGTACCTTATTTGCAGAAACTTCAAAACGATGGTGAAAGTGGTAGAAAGAAAATGAACCAAATTACAAGATGGTTAACCATAGGTATCACCTTAGTACAAGGACCAGGTTATATCTATAATTTGTACAAACAATTACCGCCTGATGCATTTTTATTAGGCTTTGATTCTTTTTCTTTCTTGTTCTCTTCAGTATTAATCTTAACAACAGGAACAGTTTTCGCAATGTGGTTAGGAGAAAAGATTACTGATAAAGGAATTGGAAATGGTATTTCACTATTAATTATGGTTGGTATCATCGCAAAATTGCCAATGGCTTTCTTACAAGAAACACAATCTCGTATGGTAGCAGGTAATGGAGGTGCTATGATGATCGTATTTGAAGTGATTATTTGGTTAGTCATTATCATTGCTTGTATTCTTTTAACAATGGCCGTTCGTAAAATACCAGTTCAATACGCTCGTAGAAGCGTTGCCGGTGAATACGACGCAGCATCTGTATCTGGAAACCGTCAATGGATTCCATTAAAGCTTAATGCATCAGGTGTAATGCCTATTATCTTTGCACAAGCAATTATGTTTATACCACCAGTAATTGCTGGATTATCCTCTTCAGACGGTGCACAAACCGTAGCAACAATGTTCAATAACATTTTTGGTTTAGAGTATAATTTAGTTTTTGCTTTGTTAATCATAATTTTTTCGTACTTTTACACCGCGATTACGGTACCTACCAATAAAATGGCAGACGATTTAAAACGTAGTGGAGGTTTTATCCCTGGAATTAAACCTGGACAAGAAACTGCAGATTTCTTAGATCGTGTCATGTCATTAATCACATTCCCAGGTTCGTTGTTCCTAGCAGTTATTGCAGTTTTACCTGCAGTTGCTGTATCATTATTAGGCGTGCAACAAGGTTGGGCAATGTTTTATGGAGGAACCTCTTTATTAATCTTAGTGAGTGTTGCAATTGACACAATACAGCAAATTAATGCGTATTTGTTAAACAAACAATACGACGGACTAATGAAGAGCGGAAAAAATAGAAAAGCAATCGCTTAATATATGGCAAAACAATCAGCAATAGAACAAGACGGATCTATCATTGAAGCATTATCAAATGCAATGTTCCGTGTAGAATTAGAGAACGGACACATTGTAATTGCTCATATTTCTGGAAAAATGCGTATGCATTACATCAAATTATTACCTGGTGATAAAGTGAAGTTAGAAATGAGCCCTTACGATTTGTCTAAAGCAAGAATTACTTATAGATATTAAAGGCTGTTAAAATGAAAGTAAGAGCATCAGTAAAGAAAAGAAGTGCAGAATGCATTATTGTACGTAGAAAAGGAAGATTATACGTTATTAATAAAAAGAATCCTAGATTTAAACAAAGACAAGGATAATTATGGCAAGAATAGCAGGGGTAGATATACCTAAAAATAAAAGAGGAATTATTGCTTTAACTTACATATTTGGTGTAGGTTTAAGTAGAGCAAAAGAGGTGTTGGCAACAGCTAACGTAAACGAAGACAAAAAAGTGTCTGAATGGAACGATGAAGAAATCGGTGCTATTCGTGAGGCAATGTCTTATTACAAAATTGAAGGTGAATTGCGTTCAGAAGTATCTTTAAACATTAAACGTTTAATGGATATTGGATGTCAACGTGGTATCCGTCATAGAGCTGGTCTTCCATTAAGAGGACAAAGAACCAAAAACAACTCTAGAACAAGAAAAGGTAAAAGAAAAACTGTTGCTAACAAGAAAAAAGCAACTAAATAATAAGTAGTATGGCTAAAGCAAATACAAAAAAACGTAAAGTTATAGTTGAATCTACTGGAGAGGCTCACATCAGCGCAACTTTTAATAACATCATCATTTCATTAACAAACAAAAAAGGTGAAGTTATTTCTTGGTCATCAGCTGGTAAAATGGGATTCCGTGGTTCTAAAAAGAACACACCTTATGCAGCACAAATGGCAGCAGAAGATTGTGGTAAAGTAGCGTTAGAAGCTGGACTTAAAAAAGTGAAAGTTTACGTTAAAGGACCAGGAAATGGTAGAGAGTCTGCAATTCGTTCTATCCACAACAGTGGAATCGAAGTAACAGAAATCATTGATATTACGCCAATTCCTCACAACGGATGTCGTCCTCCAAAAAGAAGAAGAGTTTAATTTATAGTAATAGTATAACCTAAGGTAGGAGACGATTATCGGAGGATGAGACCTGAATTCATAATCCCTACCTTTTTTATTTTTTTTTAAAATGGCAAGATATACTGGTCCACAAACAAAAATCGCTCGTAAATTCGGAGAAGCTATCTTCGGAGATGACAGAGCATTCGAAAAAAGAAATTACCCTCCAGGGCAACATGGTTTAGCAAAGAAAAGAGGTAAAAAATCTGAGTATGCTATCCAATTAATGGAGAAACAAAAAGCTAAATACATCTATGGTGTTTTAGAAAAACAATTCCGTAACATGTTCAAAAAAGCTTCTGCATCAAAAGGTGTAACAGGTGAAGTTTTAATTCAGTTATGTGAATCTCGTTTAGACAATGTTGTGTACAGAATGGGTATTGCCCCTTCACGTCGTGCAGCTCGTCAAATTGTTTCTCACAGACACGTTACCGTTAACGGAGAATTGGTAAACATTCCTTCATATCAATTAAAAGCTGGTGATAAAGTAGCCGTTCGTGAAAAGTCAAAATCTTTAGATGCAATCGAACGTTCATTATCTAATTCTAGCGCTGTTTACGAATGGATTACTTGGAACAATGATACAAAAGAAGGTACATTCGTTAGTGTTCCTGCTAGACTTCAAGTTCCAGAAAACATCAAAGAACAGTTAATCGTAGAGTTGTACAACAAATAATAATTGACATTCAGTCGAAATACACATGGCAATATTTAATTTTCAAAAGCCCGACAAAGTTATCATGATTGATTCCACCGATTTTAAAGGGAAATTCGAGTTTCGCCCTTTAGAACCAGGTTATGGATTAACCATTGGTAATGCACTAAGAAGAGTACTTCTGTCATCATTAGAAGGATACGCAATTACTTCGGTACGTATTGAAGGTGTTGAGCATGAGTTTTCTACTATTTCTGGTGTTGTTGAGGATGTAACAGAAATTATCTTAAATCTTAAACAAGTGCGTTTTAAACGTCAAATTGAAGATGTGGATAATGAATCTGTTAGCATATCATTCACAGGAAAAGATCAATTAACAGCAGGTGATTTCCAAAAATTCATTTCAGGTTTTCAAGTTTTAAACCCTGATTTGGTAATTTGTAACCTTGATAGCAAAGTAACCATAAACATGGAACTTTCTATTGAAAAAGGTAGAGGTTATGTACCCGCAGAAGAAAATAGAAAGCCCAACGCACCTTTCGGTACCATTTATACAGATTCTATTTATACACCTGTAAAAAATGTGAAGTATGCCATAGAAAACTATCGTGTAGAGCAAAAAACCGATTACGAAAAATTGGTTTTTGATATCGTTACCGATGGTTCTATCCACCCTAAGGATGCTTTAACAGAAGCTGCTAAAACGTTGATTCACCATTTCATGTTATTCTCTGATGAAAGAATCACTTTAGAGGCCGATGAAATTGCTCAAACTGAATCATACGATGAGGAATCATTACACATGAGACAGCTTCTAAAAACAAAATTGGTAGATTTAGATCTTTCAGTAAGAGCATTAAATTGTTTAAAAGCGGCTGAAGTAGATACATTAGGCGATTTGGTTTCTTATAACAAAAACGATTTAATGAAATTTAGAAACTTCGGAAAAAAATCTTTAACAGAACTAGAAGAATTAGTACAAGTTAAAGGTTTAACTTTCGGAATGGATCTATCAAAATACAAATTAGATAAAGAATAAATTACTTCATATTTTGCGCTCCGAATAAACGGATTGAAGCAAGATGAAGCTAAAAAGACAACGTCATGAGACACGGAAAAAAAGTAAATCACTTAGGAAGACAAGCAGGTCACAGAAAAGCAATGTTGGCTAATATGGCTTGTTCTTTAATTGAACACAAACGTATTAATACTACAGTTGCTAAAGCAAAAGCATTAAAACAATTTGTGGAACCTTTAGTAACTAAATCTAAAACAGACGATACACACAACCGTCGTGTTGTTTTTTCTTACTTAAGAAACAAATACGCTGTTACTGAATTATTCAGAGAAGTAGCACCTAAAGTAGGAGATCGTCCGGGAGGATACACTCGTATTATTAAATTAGGAAATCGTTTAGGAGATAACGCTGAAATGGCAATGATCGAATTAGTAGATTTCAATGAAATTTATAATGCTGGTAAAAAAGAAGTTAAAAAAGCATCAACTAGAAGAGGTAGAAAAAAAGCTGAACCAAAAGCGGAAGCTACCCCTGCAACAGAAACTTCTACTGAAGCTAATGAAACAAATGAATAGTTTATTAAACATACATTATTCTAATATATTAAAAGGACAAACTTTTAAAGTTTGTCCTTTTTTTTATACTTTTTTTTAAACTTTATATTAATTTTGTACACCGAAACATCAACAAACAATGAAATATACTTCTAAAGATAAAGCAATCGTACTTTTAAGCGACGGCACTATTTTTTATGGAAAATCTGTAGGGATTAAAGGAACAACTACTGGCGAAATTTGTTTTAATACAGGGGTAACTGGTTATCAAGAAATTTTTACTGACCCTTCATACTTTGGTCAAATCATGCTTTCAACAGTAGCACATATCGGTAATTACGGTGTGCATGAAGACGAAGTTGATTCAGACGGAATTAAAATTTCGGGATTGGTTTGCAAAAATTTTAGTACCAACTATTCACGTCCTGCTGCAAGTGGTTCGCTGTATGATTATTTTGAAAAGAAAAATCTTGTAGCCATTTCGGATGTAGATACACGCGCATTGGTAAGTTACATTCGCGACAACGGAGCTATGAACGCCGTTATTTCAACAGACGGCAAATCAATCGATGAGTTAAAGGAAATTTTGGCTGCCGTGCCTAATATGAATGGTTTGGAATTGGCTTCAAAAGTTTCTACAAAAGAGCCTTATTTCTATGGCGATGAAAGTGCAACATACAAAGTAGCTGCTTTAGATTTTGGTATCAAAACAAATATCTTGCGTTGCTTGGCAGCGCGCGACTGCTATGTGAAAGTGTATCCTTACAACGCAACCCTTCAAGATTTGAACGATTTTAACCCTGATGGATATTTCTTATCAAACGGGCCTGGGGATCCGCAACCGTTAACTGAAGTGATCCAAACAGCTAAAGACATTATTGCGACCAACAAACCGGTTTTCGGAATTTGTTTAGGGCATCAAATCATTGCGTTATCGCAAGGGATAAATACCTATAAAATGTTTAACGGACACCGCGGAATCAATCACCCGATTATGAATGCGGTTTCAGGTAAAGGCGAAATTACTTCTCAAAACCATGGTTTTGCAGTTGTTCGTGAAGAAGTAGAACAGCATCCAAATGTAGAAATGACGCATTATCATTTGAACGACAATACCGTTGCTGGTATCCGCTTAAAAGATAAGCAAGTGTTTTCGGTGCAATACCACCCAGAATCATCACCTGGACCAAACGATTCAAAATATTTGTTTGATGAGTTTGTTACTTATATGAAAGAACAAAAAGAAGCTTAATAGCTTCTTTTTATTTTATTAATCAAATAATTACATTTGCAACAACAAATTAAACAATACAATTTAAGATATGAGTTTTGAAGAACTGCTTTACAAAATACTTATTCCAATAAATACCATTCTAATTATTATAGTTTGGGCTTATATTATAAGGTTGAATAAAAGAAAAATGAAACCAAATATTTATACAAAATTGGCAGGAATATCTTTGTTAATAGTCTGGATTGTTTTGTTCTATCTATTAAGTCAGTATGTATTATGAAAAGAAGCTTAATCGCTTCTTTTTTTTTATCAATCAAATAAGTACATTTGCAACAACAAATTAAACAACACAATTAAAGATATGAGTACAATTGTAAGAATTCATGCACGTCAGATTTTAGATTCTCGTGGAAATCCAACAGTAGAAGTAGATGTGGTTACAGAAACAGGCGTTTTAGGTCGCGCAGCGGTACCCTCAGGCGCATCAACAGGTGAACACGAAGCCGTAGAATTGCGCGATGGTGGCAAAGAATGGATGGGAAAAGGCGTTTTAACAGCTGTTAAGAATGTCAATGAAGTAATTGCAGAAAATATTGTAGGATTTAGTGTTTTTGAACAAAACGCAATCGATCAGGCAATGAATGAATTAGATGGTACTCCAAATAAATCAAACCTTGGAGCAAATGCTATTTTAGGTGTTTCATTGGCGGTTGCAAAAGCGGCAGCAAACGAATTGGGGATGCCTTTATACCGTTACGTTGGTGGCGTTTCTGCAAACACCTTGCCGGTTCCAATGATGAACATTATTAACGGTGGTTCGCATTCTGATGCGCCAATCGCATTTCAAGAGTTTATGATTATGCCGGTTTCTGCTGCTAATTTTACTGAAGCAATGCAAATGGGAACTGAAATCTTCCATAATTTGAAAAAAGTATTACACGATAGAAATTTAAGCACTGCAGTTGGCGACGAAGGTGGTTTTGCACCAAATTTAGCCGGCGGAACAGAAGATGCTTTGGATTCTATTAAACTGGCTGTTGAAAAAGCAGGTTATGTTTTTGGAAAAGACATTATGATTGCTTTAGATTGTGCGGCTTCTGAATTTTATGTGAACGGCGCATACGATTACAAAAAATTTGAGGGTGATGCAGGAAAAGTTCGTACATCAGAAGAACAAGCAGCCTATTTAGCTGAATTATGCGAAAAATATCCTATTATATCAATTGAAGACGGAATGTATGAAGACGATTGGAGCGGTTGGAACTTACTTACACAAAAAATTGGCGATAAAGTGCAGTTAGTAGGCGACGATTTATTTGTAACAAATGTAGCACGTTTAGAGCGTGGAATTACTGAAAACACAGCTAATTCAATTTTGATTAAAGTAAATCAAATTGGTACGTTGAGCGAAACCATTGCGGCTGTAAACATGGCACATAATGCAGGCTACACATCAGTAATGAGCCACCGTTCGGGCGAAACAGAAGATAACACCATTGCAGATTTGGCTGTAGCATTAAACTGCGGACAAATAAAAACTGGTTCAGCTTCGCGTTCAGACCGTATGAGTAAATACAACCAATTGCTGCGAATTGAAGAAGAGTTGGGCGCCGTGGCATACTATCCGCAAAGCAAAGCTTTTAAGGTAAAAAGCTAATATTTTTAAATATTTTTAAATATTTTGTAAAAAAGACGCTTATGCGTCTTTTTTGTTTTTTTAGCTATTTTATCTCAAAAAAATACAAAGCATTCCTTAAAAATTAGGAATATTAAAATTTAATCTTAAAATGGTGTGAATAAAACGGCTTATAGCGATGTGGCTGTTGTGTTTATTATAAATAATTTATATAAATCATAGGAATTATTTATATATTTATACTTTATTAAGTGAAACATTTTTATTAAATTCGCTTCAAACAAAATAAAAAATAAACTAAAAAATATATGTCAAAAACTGCAACTATATCTATAGATGACAAAACGTTAGAATTACCTATAATTGTTGGTACAGAAAACGAGGTGGCTATTGATATTGAAAAGTTAAGAGCTTTAACCGGTGCAATTACATTAGATCCGGGTTATAAAAACTCTGGTTCTTGTAAAAGTGCCATTACTTTTTTAGATGGGGAAGAAGGAATTTTAAGATACCGAGGATATTCAATTGAAGATTTAGCTGAAAAATCAAACTTTTTAGAAGTAGCTTATTTAGTTATTTTTGGCGAGTTGCCAACTGCGCAACAAATCGAAAAATTTGAAAACGATATCCGCAAATATACATTGGTAAACGAGGAAATGAAAGGCATCATCGATGGTTTTCCAAAACACGCACATCCAATGGGTATCTTGGCATCTTTAACATGTGCTTTAACTGCTTTTAATCCAAAAGTAGTAAATGTGGAAGACGATCAGCAAATGTATGATGCTGTTTGCAAAATAATGGGTAAATTCTTAGTAGTTGCAACATGGACATACAGAAAAATTAATGGTTATCCATTAAACTATTACGATAACACATTGCCTTATGTAGATAACTTTTTACAATTGATGTTTAAATTACCAACAGGCCCTTACAAAGTAAACCCGGTAGTTTTAAACGCAATTGATAAATTATTCATTTTACACGCAGACCACGAGCAAAACTGTTCTACATCAACTGTGCGTATGGTAGGTTCTTCGCATGCAGGTTTGTTTGCATCTATTTCTGCTGGTGTTTCGGCGCTTTGGGGACCACTTCACGGCGGTGCTAATCAGGCTGTTCTAGAAATGTTAGAAGAAATCCAGAAAGATGGTGGCGATGCAGATAAATATCTTGCAAAGGCAAAAGATAAAAACGATCCATTCCGTTTAATGGGCTTTGGACACCGTGTGTATAAAAATTTCGATCCTCGTGCACGTATCATTAAAAAAGCGGCAGACGAAGTTTTGGCAGAATTAGGTGTAAACGATCCTATCTTAAAAATCGCTAAAGATTTAGAAGAAATGGCATTGAAAGACGAGTATTTCGTATCGCGCAATTTATATCCAAACGTAGATTTCTATTCAGGTATCATTTACCGTGCATTAGGAATACCAACCGAAATGTTCACCGTAATGTTTGCAATTGGTCGTTTACCAGGATGGGTTGCTCAATGGAAAGAAATGCGTGAAAACAAAGAACCAATCGGTCGTCCACGTCAGGTTTATGTTGGCGAGCCATTGCGTCCGTTCAAAGAAATGTCAAATAGATAAAATATTAATTTTAGAATTATAAGAAGCGTATTGAGAAATCAATACGTTTTTTTTTTGTACGTGTTTTATTTGTTAATTTAAATATAAGTTTTATATTTAAAATTTTAAATATCTAATTATTATTAAATATGGGCGTTAAATACAAAGTAATTTCAAAAGGTCAGCCAGGTGTTGTTGGTGGCGGTGTTAAGAAATTCTATGCAAGTACTGTTTTCACAGGCGAAAAAAATTTAGAACAACTAACAAAAAGTATCGAAAAAATTAGTACAGTAAGTGGTGCAGATATCCGTGCAGTATTGTATGCTTTGGTAGATGTTATTGCAGACGATTTATCAAACAGCCAAATAGTAAGGCTGGGCGATTTAGGTTCGTTGCGATTAAATATTAGCAGTGAAGGTATGGATAAAGAAACCGAAGTTTCGGCTACCAGTATTAAAAACACAAAACTGGTTTTTACACCCGGTATAAAGCTAAAAGAAATGCAAAAAGTAGTTAAGTTTGAAAAACATACTAACTAATAGTAATTACCACGTTAGGAAAATATAATTACCACAGGTGTAAAATATTTTTTCTAACGTGAAAAATTAACCTTTATAAATATAATTATGAAAAAACTAATTTTAATACTATTAGGTTTATTCGCTATTTTAGGCTGTAATTCATCAAACGAAGATGATCATAATATAAAAGTTTACTTTGATCAAGAAACATACAATCAACAAAAGTTGATGTGGAAGCAACAGAATGTTCAAAATTATAAATTCACGATTGAATCTATGAGTTCGTCAGAAGGACCAATAGAAGAAGAAATAACAGTTTTAAATGGAGAAGTTGTATATGATGAAGATAGAAGTTATAATTTAACAATTGATGATATTTATGACCAAATTAAAAGTATGTATGATTACGATGTAGAGCAATCAAAAAAGGATCCACTCGATCCTTTTTACAAAATAATTGATGCGATTTATCATAGCGTAAAATATGACAAAAAATATCCAATTCCTATTTCTTTCGGAAGGACTTACGATTTTAACACACATGAAATTCCTGTGGGCTTTGGTAAAACTACAGAAATTAAAAATTTCATAATTCTTGATTAAGAAGCAATAAATTTTAAAAGCCAAATCAAACCGATTTGGCTTTGCTGTTTTTAATAGCATAACAGCAAAGAACTTCTTATATTTGCCTATTACCTAATTACTTTTTTATGAAATTACATGTAACCGATGAAACTTCAAGGCTTAAAGCAGTAATTCTTGGAACGGCAGTAAGCAATGGACCAACGCCTAGTATAGAAGAAGCTTACGATCCAAAATCTCTAGAACATATCAAGGCAGGTACATATCCTGTGGAAAAAGATATGATTGCAGAAATGGAAGCTTTTAACGAAGTTTTTAAAAAATATAACGTAACGGTTTACCGCCCGAAAACTATCGAAAATTACAACCAAATATTTAGTAGAGATATTGGTTTTGTGATTGATGATATTTTTATAAAAGCAAATATTCTACCAGATCGCGAACGCGAATTAGATGCCATTCAATATGTAATCGATCAAATAGATCCTGCAAAAGTAGTGCGTCCGCCAGAAGAAGTTCATATCGAAGGTGGCGATGTAATGCTATATAACGATCATATTTTCATCGGAACATATAAAGGAAGTGATTATAAAGATTTCATCACGGCGCGTACCAATATGGCAGGTGTCAATTATATCAAAGAATTGTTTCCACACAAAATTGTAAAGGAATTTGATTTGGTAAAATCTAAAATTGAACCCCGTGATAACGCACTGCATTTAGACTGTTGTTTTCAGCCAGTAGGAGAAAATAAAGGAATTATCTACAAATCGGGTTTCCGTGAAGAAGCAGATTATATGTATTTAGTGAACCTTTTTGGCAGAGAAAATTTGTTTCATATAGAACGCGAAGAAATGTATCACATGAATTCTAATGTTTTTTCAATTGATAAAAATGTGGTAGTTTCCGAACGCAATTTCACACGATTAAACAACTGGTTACGCGAAAACGGATTCACCGTAGAAGAAATTCCGTATGCAGAAATTTCTAAACAAGAAGGTCTTTTACGTTGTTCAACTTTACCGTTAATTAGAGAGAAATAAATTGTTTAAGGTTTAAGGTTTAAAGTTATGTAACGTTTTAAACCTTTAACTTTAAACGTTAAACAAAAAAATATGAGTCAACAAGCAGCAAATACCGTATTAATGATTCGTCCGGTGCAATTCCGTATGAACGAACAAACGGCAGTAAATAATTATTATCAAAAGAAATTAGAAGGATTAACCCCGGCAAATGTAAACCAAAAAGCTCAGGAAGAATTTGATGGATTTGTAGAACGTTTACGTTCGGTTGGTGTAAACGTGGTGGTGGTAGATGATACCAAAGAAACCGATACGCCTGATAGTATTTTTCCAAACAACTGGATTTCTTTTCACGACAATGCCGAAGTGGTTTTGTATCCCATGTTTGCAGAGAACCGCAGATTAGAACGCCGCGAAGATATTTTGGATATTCTGGAAGAGAAAGGTTTTAAGATTAACGAAATAAACGATTACACATCGGCAGAAGAAGACAATATCTTTTTAGAAGGAACCGGAAGTATGATTATCGATCGGGAAAATGCTAAAGTGTATGCCGCATTATCGCCTCGTGCAGACGAAGAGTTGATTATTGAGTTTTGCGAAGACAACGATATGCACCCGGTGATTTTTGAAGCATATCAAACAGTTGATGGCAAACGTTTACCCATTTACCATACCAATGTTATGATGAGTATTGCCGAAACTTTTGCAGTGATTTGTGGCGATAGTATCGATGATAAACAAGAGCGCAAATTGGTGGTGAATAGCCTGAAAGAAGACGGCAAAGAAATTATTTATATTACCGAAGACCAAGTAAATCACTTTGCAGGAAACATGTTGCAGGTTGAAGGAAAAGACGGGCAACTGTATATGGTAATGAGCACACAGGCTTACGAAAGTTTAACCGATGCTCAGATTAAAGCCATAGAAAAGCATTGCGCTATTCTCCACGCACCGCTTTATACTATTGAAGCTTGCGGCGGCGGAAGTGCCCGTTGTATGCTGGCGGAAGTGTTTTTACCTCAGGAGTAAAATAAAGTTTATAAATTAAAACGCATTGAGCAATCAATGCGTTTTTTATGTATATACCTTCTTAAATTTTAAAGATAACAAGCAGCGAATTAATAATGTATTGAATACCAATTGCCAAAACCAAGAAACCAATAATTCTTGAAATAGCAACGATACCAGCTGCTCCCAAAAGTTTAGATATATAATTGGCGCTCCTTAAAATTAAGAATACAGTTATCGCTACTGCCAAAATAGCAGCAACAATTAAAAGTTTGTTCATTAGTTCAGGGTTGTCTTGCTCCATCGCAATTAATAACGACATAGAACCCGGACCTGCCATCATAGGAATTGCGAGCGGAGTTAAAGCAATATCGTTTCGTTGTTGGGCATCATCGGCCACTTTTTTATTTACACCTCTGCGTTTACTAAAACTGCCAGATAAAAGGCCAAAACCTGATGAACAAATAACCACACCACCAGCTATTCGTAGCACATCGATGCTAATTCCGAAAAAATTTAAAATTATTTTGCCAATAAAAAACGAAATAACCAAAATAATGAATACATTCACCGAAGCCCAAAAAGCGGTTTTGTTTTTAATTTCTTTAGAATCATCTTGAGTCAATCCAAGAAAAATAGGAACAGAACCCAATGGATTAATTACCGAAAATAAAGCTGCAAATGTTATTAAAAATAGATCCATACAATGAAGGTAGAAAGATTTTTTAAAGCTAAAAAATAAAATCAAATTACAGTTTAAATAAATTGAGTATTTTTATAAAAAAAATATGAACTATTCTTTTCTTGATTTAGTTTACGTTAAAGAAAATCAAACGGTTCAGCAGGCATTCTACGAGCTAAAAACCACTTCGCAAAAGGCAGATGCGTTGGGGTTTACACGTTATTGGCTTGCCGAACATCACAATATGGAAGGTGTGGCTAGTAATGCTACATCGGTTTTGATGGGATATGTAGCCGCAAACACGCAGAAAATCAAGGTTGGGTCAGGTGGTGTTATGTTGCCCAATCACTCGCCTTTGGCTATTACCGAACAATTTGGAACCTTGGCGCAGATTTATCCCAACAGAATTGATCTAGGCTTGGGAAGAGCACCAGGAACCGACGGACTAACTGCGCAACACATGAATGAAAACTTTATGAAAAATGTACACGAGTTTCCAAAAAATGTGTCCGCAATCCAGCAATATATTTCTGCCGAAAACACCGAAGCTAAAGTACGTGCATATGTTGCAGAAGGAACCAATATTCCTGTTTATATATTGGGTTCCAGTACCGAAAGTGCCGTTTTGGCTGCTGCTTATGGCTTGCCCTACGCTTTTGCATCACACTTTGCACCACAACAATTGGGAGCGGCTTTTAAGTTTTATACCGATGAATTTCAACCAAACAGCGGAATAGCATCACCTTATAAAATAGCTTGTGTAAATGTAATTATTGGTGAAACAAACGAAGAAGCGAAATTGCAAGCTTCCACTTTTTATAAAATGTTTTTAGGATTGATTCGCAACCAGCGCTCTAAAATGAAACAGCCCAATCTAGATTTTTATAATGATTGGTCAGTGGTTGAAGAAGCGCAGTTAAGCCAAATGACCGCAGGAAGTTTTATTGGTGATAAAGAAACTGTGGCTCGAAATTTGCAACAATTCATCGAACGTTATAAAATAGATGAAATTATGATGTCGTGCCCAATATATTCGGTAGAAAAACGTTTGTATTCTATGGAGCAATTTGCTTCAATTATTTCTAAAATTTAAAATGAAAAAAATATTTATATCTATTAGTTGTGCTTTTACCATGGTAGCCATACAGGCAAAACCAATGTTGTCTTATGTCAATGAAATCAATTACAACAATCCTTTGGTTATTGTGAATGGTTATAAAATTCGCTATGTGGATTATGCCAAGATAAAAGCCGAGTACATTGAAAGTATTGTAGAATTAGAACCAGAAGATGCGGTGGAAGTGTTTGGCGAAATCGGAAGTAATGGAGCCATTATCATCAAGTTGGTGGATAGTTTTAAATCGTTTTCTGTTGAAGGAGCAAAAATTGATGACCGCCTTATTGAAAAAGTAGCTTTTTATGCAGAACAAGCCAAATTGCAAGAACAAGCCCGATTAGAAGCGGAAGCCAAAGCGAAGAAAGATGCCGAAGAAAAAGCTCGACTAGAAGCAGAAGCAAAAGCAAAAAGAGAAGCCGATGAACAAGCCCGATTAGAAGCCGAAGCTAAAGCAAAACGAGAAGCAGAAGAAAAAGCTCGATTGCAAGCGGAAGCAGATGCCAAAAGAGCAAGCGAAGAACAAGCCCGATTAGAAGCAGAAGCCAAAGCGAAGAAAGAAGCTGATGAACAAGCGCGATTAGAAGCAGAAGCCAAAGCAAAACGAGAAGCCGAAGAAAAAGCTCGATTAGAAGCAGAAGCCAAAGCGAAGAAAGAAGCTGATGAACAAGCGCGATTAGAAGCAGAAGCCAAAGCAAAACGAGAAGCCGAAGAAAAAGCTCGATTAGAAGCGGAAGCCAAAGCTAAAAAAGAAGCCGAGGAAAAAGCTCGATTAGAAGCCGAAGCCAAAGCTAAACGAGAAGCAGAGGAAAAAGCTCGATTAGAAGCGGAAGCCAAATCTAAACGAGAAGCTGAAGAAAAAGCACGATTAGAGGCAGAAGCTAGAGCTAAAAAAGAAGCAGAGGAAAAGGTTCGATTAGAAGCGGAAGCCAAAGCTAAAAAAGAAGCTGAAGAAAAAGCCCGATTAGAAGCAGAAGCCAAAGCAAAAAGAGATGCAGAGGAAAAAGCCCGATTAGAGGCAGAAGCCAAAGCAAAGAAAGATGCAGAGGAAAAAGCTCGATTAGAAGCAGAAGCCAAAGCTAAACGAGAAGCTGAAGAAAAAGCCCGATTAGAAGCGGAAGCTAAAGCTAAACGAGAAGCTGAAGAAAAAGCGCGATTAGAGGCAGAAGCCAAAGCTAAAAAAGAAGCCGAAGAAAAAGCCCGATTAGAAGCAGAAGCCAAAGCTAAAAAAGAAGCCGAGGAAAAAGCTCGATTAGAAGCGGAAGCCAAAGCTAAACGAGAAGCAGAGGAAAAAGCCCGATTAGAAGCAGAAGCCAAAGCTAAAAAAGAAGCCGAAGCCAAAGCTAAACGAGAAGCAGAAGAAAAGGCTCGACTAGAGGCGGAAGCTAAAGCAAAGAAAGATGCAGAGGAAAAAGCTCGATTAGAAGCGGAAGCCAAAGCTAAACGAGAAGCTGAAGAAAAAGCCCGATTAGAAGCAGAAGCCAAAGCTAAAAAAGAAGCCGATGAAAAAAGAAATCAGGCTTTGAAAGAGGTGGAAGATATGAAAAATAAGGAAGCTTTAAATGCTGATTTTATTAATAAACTGGAACAAGATTTCAAGAAAAGTATTAATAATCCACGTATTAAAAAAGTTTTGATCGAAGGTAAAGAGGTGACAAAATCGGAAGCACTTAAATTGAGTGTTTTTGATGTTGAAACATCTATTATTACTTTTGATAAAGTAAATGGAGACGGAATTCTAGAGATTAAATTAACTAAGAAATAAATCAGAATACTAGCAATTCAGCAGTACCAAATGGGTGAATAAAACTTTGCATAACAGCCACATTTTTTGTTGTGTAAAATTTTGTATTGCCCATTTTTTTATCGGTTTTAAGTAAATTGTTTGCTTCTAATATGCGGCGGGTATGTTTTGCAACTGCCTCTCCAGAATCAATAATTTTTATGTTGGAAGGAAGCAATTTGTTCAAAATGGGTTTCAGGTAAGGGTAGTGGGTACAGCCCAAAACTAAATGATCTATTTTAGCTTCAATCATAGGTTGCATATATTCTTTTAAAAGTAGCTCTAGTTCGGTTGAATACAAACCTCCTTCTTCAATAATCTGAACAATTTTATATCCTATTTGATTAATAAAAGTAACGTTTGGGTATAAAAGTTGAGCTTCACTGTATTTTTTACTTAACAGCGTTCCTTGTGTTGCCAACACACCCACTTTGCCAGTTTTTGTGAGCATTGCTGCTGGTTTTATTGCAGGTTCTATGCCAATGATTGGTACTTCAAAAGTGTTTCGCAATTCGGCAATTGCATTTGTTGTGGCAGTGTTGCACGCTACGATAATTATTTTTGCACCTTGTTCTATAAGCCAAGCAGTATTTCTTTTAGAAAGTGCTATTATTTCTTGTTTTGTTTTTTGACCATAAGGTGCATTCATGCTATCGCCTAAAAACAATGTGTTTTCATGGGGTAGTAGATGGTGTACGGCTTGCCAAACAGTGGTGCCGCCAATTCCCGAATCGAATAAGCCAATAGGTCGCGTATCATTCATATAAACAAAAGTAAAAAAAAACTACCTAAAAAAATTAGGTAGTTTTCATGTTATTTCTAAAAAAGGGATTAATTTATTTTTAATTCTTTTTTAACTTCTGCCATTAAATCTGGACCATCTGCTAAGATTACTCCCGAACCAATAGTAGAATCTAAAACATATTTGTAACCTTTTGCACGAGCTACTTTGTGGATCGCTTGTTGTGCTTTTGTTAAAATTGGTTCAGATAAAGCCAATTCTTTTTTACCCATTTCTTGTTGTGCATTTTGTGCGAATAAACTCATACGTTCTTCCATTTCCTGCATTTCTTTCATACGGGTTTGGTTCAATGCGTCACCTGCTGTTGCTGCCTCTGCCTGGTATTTTTGACCTTTGGTTTGGTAGTCTTTTTGCATGGTTTCCAATTCTTTTTTGTATTTTTCTTGCAACTTTGTTAATTCGTCTTTTGCTGCTTTAGATTCAGGCATTAACGGAATTAACTCTGATACATTAATGTGGGCAACTTCTTGTGCTTGTGTAGCTACATTAAAACCTACAACCATTATTGCTGCCAAAAACAATTTTCTTAATTTTCTCATTTTTGATTTTTAATTTAATTGAACTTATAAAACCTTCGCGAAGGTACTTATTTTTTTTAATTTTTATTTATTTTTCTTACGCTCTTCTATTTCTTTTAAACGCTTTTGCCTTTCTTCTTCTGCTTTTTTCTTGCGATCTTCAATAAGTTTTTTACGCGCCTCTATAGCTTTTGCTTTTTTCTCAGCCGCTTCTTTTCTGCGTTGTTCTTGCTGCGCTTTTATTTGTTGTACGCGCTCTGACACAGGTTTTGAAGTCGTAGAAGTGCTTTGCTGTGTTTGGTTGAGTGCTTGCTCTCTGCGTTTCAATGCTTCTTCGCGCGCTTTTTCTTTTGCCAAACGTGCTTCTTCTTGTTTTTTAAGAATTTCCGCTTTGCGTTTTTCTATTTCTTTAATTTTTTCTTCTCTGATACGTTCGCGTTCTGCTTTAGCTTTTTCTATTCTTTCTTGAATTTCGCGGCGTTTTTTCTCTTCAGGTGTTTCCGTTGGAACTGGTTCTGCTGCTTGTGCATTTTGCTGCGAAAGTTGCTCCTTTTCTTCTTCTAGCAAACGTTGACGTTCTTCCAATTCATCGCGTTTGGAGCGCTGGCGTTCTTTAATTTCGTTTTGGCGTTCGGCCAATTCTAACTGTTCAATTTCTTTTTTGGAAAGTTTGCTTTTGTTTCGTGTTATTTCTAATTTTCGAATCACCTGATCGGATATTTCATCAGCAGAATTCACATATAACAAAGCAGCTTCACTACTTGCCGATTTATCAATCACTGAAGAATACCTTTTTCGTTTTGCTATTTCTTCAACAATTGTTGAAATTTGATCTTGAAGCGGCTTTGCTAAATTCAATTTTTGTTTGAAATAATCGCCGTCTTTACCAAATTTTTCATGTTGAAAGTCTAAAAGCTCTTTTTCGATAATTTGGATGTCTTCTTCTTTTTCATCAATCAATTGCTGGGTGAGCAAAGGGCGTTCCACGTTTAATTGATCTTTTAAATCTTTTATTTCCTTTTTTTTACGTTCAATAACTGCTTCCCATTCAGCAGTACGTTTCTTTAATTCTTTATTTGCTTCCTCGTATTCGGGCATTTTACTCATAATAAAGTCTGAATCGATATAAGCAATTCGACCTTTTTGAGCATATCCAAAACTGCACAAGCAAACAAGTAAAATAGAAACTAATTTTTTCATATAATATATTTATTCAAAATGTGTGCCATTAAAATTGCTGGCCCAATATAAAGTGCGTTTGCCAGCCACCTTTTTCGTTACGACCCGGAATTTTATCGAATCCATAACCAAAGTCAATACCTAACAAACCAAACATTGGCATGTGTACACGAACACCAGCACCTGCTGAGCGTTGCAATTTGAATGGATTGTAGTTTGCAAAACCTTCATAAGCTGCTCCTGCATCAAAGAAAGTTAAAACATACGCACTCATTTGTCCTTTTAATGATATAGGATAACGTAATTCTAAGGAGAATTTATTGTACACAGTACCACCAACTTCTCTTTCATACCCCAATTCATCGTCGTATCTGCTTGGGCTCAGTGAGTTATCGGTATATCCACGAAGGGCCACATTTTCTCTTCCGTCCATTGCATTCATCATCATTCCGCTTCCTCCTAGATAAAAACGCTCAAACGGGATAATACCACGGTCGTTGTTGTATGCACCCAAGAAACCAAATTGTCCTTGTGAACGCAACACCAATTTATCAAACAATGTGGTGTACCAATCGGCTTTAAAGTTGATTTTATAGTATTCTAACCAATTAAATTTCTTTTGGTTTATTTTATCTTGATCTACACGGGCATCGCGGTAATCTGTTACAGGCATTCCGTTTTTATCTAGATAAGTACCCACTGGAATATCTGCTCCGGTTACAGGATTTGTTTGCACGCTTGTGGTTTTGTATTTATATTCTTCCATATTTTCTAAATTCTTGTAATCTACATTGTTGAATAAAGAATATGGTGCGGTAAATTTACCCGAAACACTTAAGAAAGCACCCGATTGTGGATAAATTGCTGGCATGATACCTCCGCGGTTGTCACGTGAAAGTTCAATGGTGTAAGCTAAATTGCGTGATGAACCATTTTTAAAAGCAAAAAAGTTTGAAAAATAGTTGTTCAACTCATAGTATTGAAAACTTAATGAGTGAGACAATGTAAAGGCATCATCTGGTACCAATAAGCGTTTTGCCATACCCAAAGTAGCAGTTGTAATGTTCAAACCTTGACTTCTGTCTATATCTCGTGTTCTGAAGTTAAAAGACTTTTGGCTGGTATAAGAGATCGATCCAAACAATGAAATAGGGCGGCGACCACCAAACCACGGCTCAGAAAAACTTAAACTGTAGGTTTGAAAATAGGTGGCTGCTTGCAAGCGCAACGACATTTTTTGTGCATCACCCATTGGGAATGGTTTATAGGCTTCTTTATTGAAAAGATTTCGAGCAGAAAAGTTATTGAATGATAAAGCCAATGTACCAATAAAGGTTCCACCACCGTAACCACCTTGAACTTCTACTTGCGATTGACCGTTTTCCACTACAGGATAATCCACATCTACGGTTGCGGTTTCAGGATCGGCATTTTTTATATCGGGGTTTAGTGCCGATGCATCAAAAATACCCATACTACCTAAGCGGCGTATTGTTTCGATTAAATCGGCTTTAGACCATTTTTGTCCGGGTAAAGTACGCAATTCACGAAGAATAATGTAATCGTGGGTTTTGTCGTTGCCCGAAACGGTAACGTTGTTAAAATGTGCCACCGGACCTTCAAAAATACGCACATCAAAATCAATGGTATCGTTGTTGGTAGCGGTTTCGATTAAGTTTACTTGCGACCATAAATATCCTGCGTTTTGATACACGTTTTCTATATTCATCGCGTCAGGGTTTGTAGGATCTTTTACGCGTTTTTCCAACAAAACACCGTTGTAAACTTCTCCTTTTTGCATACCTAATAAGTTACGCAAACCTTGACTTGTATATTCACTGTTTCCAATAAAACGAATGTCGCCAATGTAATATTTTTTTCCTTCTTCTAAATCAATATCGATAGCAACTGTGTTTTTCTTTGCATCATACGTTGCTTTTTCAGAAATAACTCGCGCGTCTCGGTAGCCTTTTTCTTTGTAAGCATTGATAATGTTTGCTAAATCGTTTTTATATTCGTTTTCAATAAACTTAGAAGGTTTAAAGATTCGCAGTGGGTTTAACGGACTTCTTTGCTTGGTTTTTTTCATTGCTTTGCGCAATTTTGCATCACTAAGCTGGTTATTTCCATTAAAATCGATATCTGAAATACGCACTTTGCTGCCTTTGTTGATATCAATCAATAAATCTGCCGTTTTTTTATCGCTATGTAATCGTCTGCTAACGGTAACTTTTGTGTTGTAAAAACCATCTTTGCGGTATTTATTGGTAAGATAGTTTTTTGTGGTCGATATAAGGTTGTCGTTGATGATTTTTCCTTCAACGATTTTTATTTTTTTGTCTTCTTTCCCTGCAGTGGTTGATGTTGCAGGTATCGCTAATTGTAAATCTTTTAGAATTTCTTCTTTTTTAGATTTTTTGATACCTGTTATTTGAACATCTTTTAAACGAGGTAATTCGTTTAAGTAAATTTCTAAATTCAACACATCGCCCTCAATCGAAGATTCATACACATTGATGTCACTAAAATAACCGGTTTTCCATAATTTTTTAATGGCATCCGAAATTTCTTCACCAGGAAGGGTGATTAACTGACCTTTTTCTAAACCAGCATAGGTAAAAATGGTAAGCTCGTTAAAATGATAGTTACCAGTAACCTTAATGGTTCCTAAACGATATCTTTTAGGAGCATCTGGGTTTGTTTCAGAGTTGGGGTTTACTGTTTCTTTTGCAGCATCATTGGTGTTTGTGGTGTTGTTTACTGTTTGCTCTTGCGCATTTGCAACAGCAAAACTTACTAATAATGGAAAAAGGTATTTTAATTTTTTGCGATGCATTATCTTTAAAAATTATTTATTGATTTGTTCACTTGTTTTACCGTATCGGCGTTCGCGGTTTTGGTAAACCTCTAGTGCCTGAAAAAGATGCTCATTAGAAAAATCGGGCCAAAGCACATCGCAAAAGTACAGCTCTGCATAGGCAATTTGCCACAGAAGAAAGTTACTTATGCGTTGTTCGCCACTTGTTCTAATCAGCAAATCAACATCGGGTAAATTATGGGTGTAAAGATGCTCATTAATAATAGATTCATCAATAGCATCAATCGAAATTATATTATTTTTAACTTTGTTACAGATTTCTTTAGTGGCTTCAATAAGCTCATTTCTAGAGCCATAGCTTAAAGCTAAGGAAAGTGTAAGGCGGTTGTTGTTTTTGGTTTTTTCTAAAACTTCTGTTAATTCTTTACGAACATTATTAGGTAAAAGATTCAAATTGCCAATTGCATTTAGTTTTATGTTGTTTTTTTGTAAAGTTTTTACTTCTTTTTTTAATGCCTTTACTAATAATTTCATAAGCATATCTACTTCAAATTGTGGCCTGTTCCAGTTTTCTGTAGAAAAAGCGTATAATGTTAAAAAAGGAATTCCCAAACGGGTGCATTGCTCTACCACACGCTTAACAGCTGTTGCACCATTTTCATGGCCAATTGTTCTTAAAAAGCCTTTTTGTTTTGCCCACCTGCCATTTCCATCCATTATAATAGCCAGATGTTGAGGTAATTTTTCGGGAATTATCGTGTGTTCTTTCATTTTATCTTGGGGCACAATAGCAAGGGTTTTTACCAAACGTATAGGAAAGGCTTATACCTGAAAAAACATACCAATCGTTGCTGTTTGTATTTCCAAACGCAGCGATAGTGGTGGACGGGTTTGCAGGATTGCTTCCATCTAAATTATCAGTAAACGCATAACGGGCACCTACTTCGGCACTAATTACAAAACGTTTGTTTAGTAAGGCTTTCACACCTAAAGTTACAGGCAGTGCCAACGCATATTCGGTGTCTTTTTCAATTTGTCGGTTAAAGTTGTTAAAATAGGTTTCTTTATACGAAATACCCGCAATACCAGTGTGTACATAAGGCGTAAAAGCAAACCAATCATTGTGCAAATCAAACTCAAAAAAATTGAATTCTAACCCGAGCATTAATTCGTTTAGGTTGTTTTTAGTAGTTAAATTTCGCGCTTGTCGCAAGGGCATATCCGAATCGGCATCTTTGCCCGAAATGGGCATATAGGTGTAGTTGATTCTCCAAGAATGCCTTGGACTGCGGTTCCATCTGTATTGAAAACCATACGCCATATCGGTTGGGTTAATGTATGTTGTTGATCCAATATCGCCAATATAATTGGTTGCACCAACAGTTGGCCCAAGTTCGTGAATTTGACTCTGAGCGGTACAAGCACCTAAAATAGTTAATATGGTAAAAAGTTTTCTTTTCATTGTATGGATAATTTGCAAATATACTAATGTAAACGAATATATTTTAAATTTATGGTGCATTTTACAAAATTGGGGCTAATTTCTTTTGTCTTCACCCCACAATAATTTACTCCTTAAGGTTCTTAAAAAAGTTACCGAGGGAAATTCTACCATGTTTACAGTATGGTTTGCCAATGCAATTTCAATTTCGGAATCGTTGCTTATTGCAGCCATTTCAGAATCTAACGATAATAAAAATTGCGTTTCTCTACTGCCAATTTTCATTTTAATTTTACTGCGGTCGTTGATGATTAACGGACGGGTTGTTAAATTATGCGGGGCAATAGGTGTGATTACTAAACAATTACTATCGGGTGTTATAATAGGTCCTCCACAACTAAGGTTGTAACCGGTGCTTCCTGTGGGAGTTGATATTATGATACCGTCTGCCCAATAAGTTGCTAAAAATTCATTGTTGATATAGGTTTCCACTGTGATCATTGAGGTAGAGTTTTTTCTGGTCACTGTAATTTCGTTCAATGCAAAATTCACGTTGAATTTAGAAGTCGCTTCATTCGGTCCATTTAGCTGCAACAATGTTCTTCGTGACAAGGTATATTGATTGGAAAATAAAAGCGGAATTAAAAAATCAATCGCTTCTTGCTGCACATTGGCTAAAAAACCTAATCTACCTGCGTTTACACCCACTATAGGTATGTTTTTGCTTTTCACAAAGTTTGCAGCTCGCAACAACGTTCCATCGCCACCAATACTTACAAAGAAATTGGTGTCGTCATCAATATCAGTATGCGATGAAAAGGTTTCGTAAGAAAAGTTTAAAACATTGTTTTCTTTTAAAAGTTGATAAAAATCTTTTTCAAAAATAACAGTGGCATTGTGGGCTTTCACCGCACGAACAATTTTTTCTACAATTTCTTTATAATTGGGTTTGAAATTTTGTGCGTAAATGGCAAATTTCATATACATTTTAAATATTTAAAAATTTATCTAAATAAGCCGAACGGTCTTTTAGTTCGTTTAAATAAGAATCTTGGTTGTGTTCTGAAACAATTTCATAGCCAAACCGGCGAAATGTTTGAATGATTTCGTTGATATTTCCTGCAGACGCTTTTATGGTGATTTGCGCGTTATTGTTTTTCATTTCCGATACAAAAACACCCAACAGTTTGCAATTGTTGGTTTCTACAATCTGTGCAATTTCGCTAATGCTGTAATCCAAATAGTGTTTTTCTACCACAATTGCCAATCCGGCATCTTTCATAAACGGGGTTTCGTTGAAAAAAGGCAGCACATCTTCATACAACACATATCCTATATATAGGTTGTTTTCGTTTAAAACAGTGAGTAAATTGCAATCGAATTGTGCAAATTTTTCAAGTGTTTCAAACCAACCTGCGTCTTCTCTCACAAAATAAGGCAAAAGAGAATAGCGGTAATCGCCCACGGCTTTTGTTTTAGACGGGATGATATCAACTGTGGCAATAGACCCCATATAAACGCCGTTTTCAACCACCGGAAAATGGCTGTATTGGTTTTCTTCCGAAAATTCGAAAACATCTTCAAATTTTGTTTGGAACGAAAAAGGTTTCGGTTTTTGCTTTATAAGATTTTCTATCGATTTCATATCAAAAAAATTCATTGCAAAATAATTAAAATAATCGGTTTTACACCCAATTTACTTTGTATTTTTGTTGATAAATTACTTTTTAAATGACAAAATTATCTGTAAATATCAATAAAATAGCCACCTTGCGGAATGCACGCGGTGGTAATGTTCCCGATTTATTAAAAGTAGCTGCCGATGTGCAAAGGTTTGGAGCACAAGGCGTAACCATTCATCCAAGACCCGATGAGCGCCATATTCGCTATCAAGACGCACGTGATTTGGTACATGTGGTGCATACCGAATATAATATAGAAGGAAATCCTATGGACAATTTTGTGGATTTGGTATTGGAATGCAAACCCACGCAAGTTACTTTAGTGCCCGATGCTGTTGATGCCATTACATCTAATGCTGGTTGGGATACTGTAAAACATCAAGCGTATTTAAAAGAGGTGATTGCCGAATTTAAACGAAACGGTATTAGAACTTCGATTTTTGTGGATCCGGTTTTGGAAATGGTAGCAGGTGCTAAAGAAATAGGAACCGACCGTATTGAATTATATACCGAAGCTTTTGCACACCAATATGGCTTGGGAAATTTTAAAGCAATTGAGCCCTATACTAAAGCTGCCGAACTAGCAAACGAATTAGGGTTGGGAATCAATGCCGGGCACGATTTAAGTTTGGATAATATTGCATTTTTCAAACAACATATTCCTGGTTTGTTAGAAGTTTCCATAGGGCATGCATTAATTTCTGAAGCGATTTATTTGGGATTAGAAAATGTGGTGTGTTTATACAATCAAAAATTACGATAATGAACGATATTTTATATGCAAAAGTAGAAGGCAAGGGAACACCATTGTTAATTTTACATGGTTTTTTGGGAATGAGCGACAATTGGAAAACTCTTGGAGGCAAATATGCAGAGAACGGTTTTGCAGCACATTTGCTAGATTTGCGCAATCACGGGCGCAGTTTTCATTCCGATTTATTCAATTATCAGGCAATGGCTGCAGATGTGGTTGCTTATTGCAAAGCCCATAATTTAGAAAAAATAGCTATTATTGGGCATTCTATGGGCGGAAAGGTTGCTATGTATTTGGCTGTAATGCATCCTGAATTGGTTGATAAATTGTTGGTTGCCGATATTGCTCCTAAGTATTATGCACCACACCATCAAGATGTGATGGCTGCTTTAAACGCAGTTGATTTTTCTAACAATCCTTCGCGAAACCAAGTGCAAGAAACCATCGAAAAGTATGTAAACGAACCCGGAGTGGTGCAATTTTTAATGAAAAATGTGTATCGGGTAACTCCTCAACAATTGGGTTTTCGTTTTAATTTAGAAGTCTTTAATAAGAAGGAAGATGCAATAGGAGAGGCGTTGCCAGCCGGAACTGTTTTTGATCAACCTACTCTTTTTTTGAAAGGAAGTGCATCGACCTATATAACAGAAAACGATGAAGTTTTAATAAAAAAACACTTTCCACAGGCAAATATCCAGACTGTTTCTAACGCAGGGCATTGGTTGCATGCCGATAATCCGGACGAATTCTTTGATAAATCAATGGTTTTTTTAAAATAATATGCGTGCATAGTATTGAAATGTGTATTTAATTAACAAAAAATTAAGAATGTGATAATTTTCTGAACAAGTTTTTATGCTTTTGTAAAATGTTTTATATTTGGAATACTAACATTAATAAAAGTTTAGTTATGAAGAAAATTTTATCTATTTCTTTATTGTCATTAATAGCAGCAAATTCGTTTGCTGGTGGCTACCGCATTAGTATGCAAGGTCAGCGCCAATTAGCAATGGGTCACACCGGAGTTGCTGTCATTGGTCAAAATGCCGAAAGTTTGTTTTTTAACCCTGCCAGTGGTACGTTCTTAAAAAGCAAATGGAGCTTTTCTGCAGGAGCCACTGCGTTGTTTTCAAACGTAAAGTTTCAGAACTCTTTATACAATTGGTCTAACTCCTCAGATAATATGGGAACTCCCTTTTATTTATACGGAAATTATCAGGTTTCTGATCGATTTTCTGTGGGATTAGCTGTATATACACCTTACGGAAGTTCTGTGGAATGGAAACAAGATTGGCCAGGGTCGCATTTAGTGAACAATATCGATTTACAAGCTATTTTTGTACAGCCAACTGTATCCTACAAAATTACAGATAATATTAGCCTTGGTGCTGGTTTGATCTATGTAAATGGTGCAGTAACCTTTAATAGAAACCTTTCACGCAGTTTGGTTGACGAAAACGGAAACCGTTCTGATGTTACCATCGATGCACAAGGTGTTAGCGCTTGGGGATACAACGTAGGGCTTACTGCTCGCTTAGACGATTATGTTACCTTTGGAGCAAATTACCGCTCACAAATTGACATGAAAGTGGAAGGTGGCGCTGCTAATTTTAATGATTTACCAAGTTTCTTAAGCAGCACCTATCCCAACGGAAAATTCGATGCAACCATGCCTTTACCAGCCGAGTTAACTATTGGTTTTTCATACCAAATCAACAATAAATGGTTGGCAGCAGTTGATTATAACTACACCTTTTGGAAAGCCTATGACAATTTAGTGATTGAATTTGATAATCCGCAAATAGGCACTTCTGTCAACCCAAGAAATTATAAAAGTTCAGGAACAATCCGCGGAGGAATGCAATTTGCACCATCGGAAAAATTTTCAGCACGCGTAGGTGGATACTACGATATATCGCCTGTTCAAGACGGATATTTTGCACCTGAAACACCAAGAAATGATGCAATTGCCGGAACATTAGGTTTTACTTACCAAGTGTCGCCTAAATTTGGAATTGACTTTGCTGCAAGTGCTTTACACTTTAAAGAAACTAAAAATTCTTACGACCACTACATAGAAGATGGTACGCATGTTTCATTTGGTGGAGACTATCGTTCTGCAGCTTATTCTTTAGGTTTAGGTTTATCGTATAACTTTTAATTGAACATCATGAAAAAATATCAATCAATATTATTAGCAGCTTGCGCTGTGGGGCTTGTTGCCTGTGAGCCAGAATTCGACAACGAAGTTTCAAATGCAAGCTATTCAAAAGGCGAGGCCGATTTTTCAAGTTATGTAGCTCTGGGAAACTCACTCACAGCAGGTTTTATGGATGGAACCATGTATCGTTCTGGTCAGCAGTATTCTTTTCCTAATTTGTTGGCAAAGCAGTTTGCTGTTGTAGGCGGTGGTACTTTTACCCAACCATCTTTTGGTGATGACACCAATGATTTAGGTGGATTGTTGTTTATGGGGCAAAAAATTGCAAATACCCGATTAATTCTAAACATGTCGGCTGGTGGCTCTGAAAATTTAACTGGAACTCCAACAATCGAAGTAAGCGAGCTGCAAGCAAAAGCTTACAACAACATGGGTGTTCCATTAGCAAAGTCATTTCACCTATTGGCACCTGGCTATGGAAATTTGGCAAATATGGCATCAGGAACTGCAAATCCTTATTTTGTGCGTCATGCAACCAGTCCAAATACTACCATTTTGAGTGATGCAATGAGTTTAAATCCTACATTTTTTACCAATTGGATTGGGTCAAACGATGTATTGTCATACGCAACCTCGGGTGGTGTAGGCGTAAATCAAGAAGGAAACTTAAATCCGGCTACCTATGGCAGTAACGACATCACTGATCCGCAAGTGTTTGCGTCGGCTTACAGCACCATCATCAATACCTTAACAAGTAATGGTGCAAAAGGTGTGGTTGCAACCATTCCTTATGTAACTTCTATTCCGCATTTTACAACTGTTCCATACAACCCTTTAACGGCTGAAGCTTTGGGCGGACAAACAGTGGTGAATCAATTAAACACCCAATTGTTTGGTCCTGTGAAGCAAATTTTAACAGCAGCAGGCCAAGGAGATCGTATTCAGTTGTATTCATCAACGGGCCAAAACCCGTTATTAATTGCAGATGAAACTTTAACCGACATGTCTGCAATAATTACTGGAGCTTTAATTGCAAACAATGTTCCGGCACAACAAGCAACAGTAATTGGTCAGGTTTTTGGAAAAGCACGCCATGCAACACGAAATGATTTATTTGTACTAGGAACAAGCGGTGTAATTGGCGAGGCAAGTGCATTACCTGCTCCGTTTGATAAATTAGGAGTAACTTTTCCTTTAGAAGATAAGTATGTGTTAATTCCTTCTGAACAAGAAAATATTAAAGAAGCAACCGATAAGTTCAACGATATTATTTGGTCAACCGCGCGTTCAAAAAAATTAGCTGTTGCCGATATGAATGCCATTATGCGTTATTTAACAACCGGTATTCGTTTAGGTGATGGACAATTTTATACAGCAAACTATTTCAACGGGCAAAATGTGAATAAAGTATTGTTTTCTTTAGATGGAATTCATCCAAATCCTCGTGGATACGCTTTTGTAGCAAATGAAATTGTGAAAGTTATCAACGAACATTACAAAGCACAATTGCCTTTAATTGTTCCTGGAAATTATCCTGGGGTGACCATTAAAGCATCCAACTAAAAAATAAATAAGCTATGAAAATGATAATCAATTTAATCGTAACAGCAGTAATTGTTTACCTGCTTGCAAACTTTCTGCCGGGCGTTCATGTAGATGGTTTTGGTTCATCAATAATAGTGGTTATTGTATTGGCGTTGCTCAATTTTTTAGTAAAACCCCTTTTACAATTAATAGCTATTCCCATTACTATTTTAACCTTGGGGCTGTTCTTATTTGTGATTAACGCATTAATCATTATGCTGTGCAGCTATATCGTAGGAGGTTTTCATGTAAATGGCTTTTTTCCCGCACTATTATTCAGTTTGGTTTTGTCTATTGTGCAATCAATTGTAGGCGGATTAATGAATAACGATTAATTTTTACTAATAATTAATATTCAATTATTTAAAAATTTGATTGGCTTGTAAAAATAATGTATTTTTGCAAGCCAATTTTAGTTAGAAAATAAAATTTATAATGAATATCACAAGAAATAATGTAGATGCTTTAAACGCAGTTATTACAATTGATGTAGCAAAAGAAGATTATGCAGCAAAGGTGGAAAACGTTCTAAAAGATTATAGAAAGAACGCAAATATACCAGGATTCAGAAAAGGACAAGTGCCAGCTGCATTGGTAAAAAAACAATACGGACAAGCAATAATGTTTGACGAAGTAAACAAATTGTTGCAAGAAAGTTTAAGCAATTATTTGAATGACGAAAAGATTGATATTTTAGGAAATCCACTTCCAGTGGCTAAAGATATCAATTGGGATGCAGATACATTAAGCTTTGATTTTGAATTAGGCTTAGCGCCAGAATTTACCGTTGATTTAGCTGCTGCTAAAAACGCTACAAAATACCAAATTGTGGCCGACGAAGAAATGGTAAACGAGCAGGTGGAATATATTCAAAAGCAATACGGAAAGTTGGTTTCTAAAGATAAAGTAGAAGAAGGCGATGATATTCGTGTGAAAGTTGCCAACACAGCAGAAGGTATTGAAAATGAAACAACCTTCAATGTTTCCAACATTAGAACCAAAACCAATCAAAAGAAATTTATCGGTAAAAAAGTAGGCGATGAGGTAACCGTTTCTACAAAAGGTTTATTTGAAGACGAACATAAATTGATGGATGTTTTAAAAGTAGATCACGATAAAGTCCATGGTTTAGATGTAGAAGTGACATTCACCATTGAAGAAATTTCAACACAAGAAAAAGCAGCATTGAACCAAGAATTTTTCGATAAATTGTTTGGCGAAGGAAAAGTAACTTCTGAAGACGAATTAAAAGCACGTATCAAAGAAGATGCAGAAAAACAATTTGCACAGCAAGCCGATCAAAAATTCATGAACGATACGGTAGAAGCTTTGGTTGAAAACACCAAATTCGATTTGCCGAAAGAATTTTTAATTAAATGGTTGCAAACAGCAGGTGAAACCACTTTAACAGAAGAGCAAGCGCAAGAAGAATATGCTAAATCTGAAAAAGGATTGCGTTACCAGTTAATCGAAGGTAAAATTATTACCGATAATAACTTGCAAATCACATTCGATGAAATTAAAGATTACACTTCAGGTTTAATCAAAGATCAAATGGCGCAATTTGGTCAGTTAGAACCATCAGAAGATGATGTAACCAATATTGTATCACGCGTTTTATCGAACCAAGAAGAAGTAAAACGTATTTCAGAACAATTGATGAACGAAAAAATGATGAAATTGTTTGCTGAAAAGGTGGATGCTAAAACAAAAGAAGTAACTTACAAAGATTTTGTTAAAGAGGTTTACGGAGAATAATTTTTAGCAAAAAAACAAGTATATTTGAGCGTCGAACAAAAAGTTTCGACGCTTATTTTTTATAACAATTTTTTAGAAAGAAATAATATGAAATACGGTAAAGACCCGAAAGCTACGCACGAATTTGCGCAGCAATTTAGACAATATGCTACCAAGCACCACAAAGTAAACAATTTGTATTACGACAAAATGATTACTGCTATGACACCCGCAGCAAGCATGACGCCATATATCATCGAAGAACGCCCAATGAACATAGCGTCTATGGACGTGTTTTCGCGTTTAATGATGGATCGTATCATTTTCTTAGGCTCAGGTGTGGATGATTATGTAGCAAATATCATTCAAGCACAATTGCTGTTTTTAGAAAGTGTTGACGCATCAAAAGATATTTCCATCTACATCAATTCACCAGGCGGAAGCGTTTATGCTGGTCTGGGAATTTACGATACCATGCAGTTCGTGAAACCAGATGTAGCAACAATTTGTACCGGAATGGCAGCATCAATGGGAGCAGTATTGCTATGTGCTGGTGCAGAAGGCAAACGTTCGGCATTGCCCCACTCGCGAGTAATGATTCACCAGCCATCGGGTGGCGCTCAAGGTGTTGCAACCGATATGGAAATCAACTTAAAAGAAATGTTGAAATTAAAAGAAGAACTGTATCAAATCATTGCAAAACATTCCAATCAACCGTATGACAAAGTATATAAAGACTCAGAACGCGATTATTGGATGCGTGCAGACGAGGCAAAAGAATACGGAATGATTGATGAAGTTTTAATAAGAGAATAAGTAGAATGAAAGAAGGATATAGCTGTTCTTTTTGCGGAAGACCAAAAGCCGAGACCACTATTTTAATTGCAGGAATAGATGCACATATATGCGAAAACTGCGTGGAACAGGCTCACGGAATTGTTCTTGAAGAATTAAAAGCGCAAAACGGATCAGGATTGTCTGATGAGGTTTTATTGAGAAAACCACAGGAAATCAGAGCATTTTTAGATCAATATGTAATAGGTCAGGAACAAACCAAGAAAGTATTGGCAGTAGCCGTTTACAACCACTACAAGCGTTTGTTGCAACAAGATTCCAAAAACGATGTTGAGATTGAAAAGAGCAACATCATCGTGGTGGGGCAAACTGGGACCGGAAAAACTTTGGTTGCCAAAACCATTGCCCGTATGTTAAACGTGCCATTGGCTATTGTTGATGCAACCGTTTTAACAGAAGCAGGTTATGTGGGCGAGGATGTGGAAGGAATTCTCACAAAACTATTGCAAGCAGCCGATTACGATGTGGAGAAAGCGCAAAGAGGTATTATTTTTATCGATGAAATTGATAAAATTGCCCGCAAAAGCGACAATCCATCCATTACCCGCGATGTGAGTGGAGAAGGAGTGCAGCAAGCGTTGTTAAAACTTTTAGAAGGTTCTGTGGTGAATGTACCACCAAAAGGCGGAAGAAAACACCCCGACCAGAAGTTTATCGAAGTAAACACCCACAATATTTTATTCATTGCAGGTGGTGCTTTTGACGGTATTGAACGAATCATCACCAAACGCTTGAACTTTCATGCCGTAGGTTTTGGTTCATCAAAGGATAACGAAAAAGCCGATAAAAACAATTTATTGCAATACATTATTCCAAAAGATTTAAAAGATTTTGGATTAATTCCTGAAATTATAGGTCGTTTACCCGTTTTAACGCACATGGATCCGCTGGATCGCGACACCTTGCGTTCCATTTTAACAGAACCTAAAAATGCTTTGGTAAAACAATACCAAAAACTTTTTGAAATGGACGGCGTATCGCTGACATTTACCGAAGATGCGCTTTGGTACATTGTGGATAAAGCATTGGAATACAAATTAGGCGCACGTGGATTGCGATCGCTATGCGAAGCCGTTTTAACCGACCCTATGTATGATTTACCAGGCTCTGACCAAACAAGTTTTGAAATTAACCAAGACTTTGTTAAGCATGCTTTAGACAAAAACTTAATGAAGCGATTGGCTTTAACAGTTTCATAAAAAACAAACCCTTTCAGTTTTTTGAAAGGGTTTGTTTTTGAGTAAAAGGAGTTTTTTTTTATTGTTTTGTTGATTTTCAGAAATTGGGCGTTGTGCAATGGTTGCCTGTGTTGGTGGCTGTACTTTTTCTGGGGGAGCTTACAGAATTTCGTCAGAGTATGGTTTGTCGCCTGTCAGTTCAGTTTCTTCAAGAGCGTCTTTCAAGTTGTCTTTTAGTTGCCAAACCCAAAATTGTTTTTCGTTCCAACCGTTAAAAAACAAGTCCCAATATTTGAACTGTTGATTTTGTCTAACGGTAAAGTCTATGTCGTGTTTTTTAGCAATGCGTTTTGCAAGTCGTCCGATTTGTAAGTTTATAGGACTAGCTGGCAATTTTGCTTTTACGCCTAAAATCCGTCCGACTTGGCTTGCATATGCTTTATGTCCGTCAAAAGAATAAATTGTCTGAAAAACAGCTAAGTCGTCAGGTCGTGTTACTTCGCTATCTTGCAATATTTCTAAAAATTGTTCTTTCGTTAATTCTGTCGCCATTGTTTGTTCGGTGTCGGGTCATTAAACTTACAGCTAACGGTTCGGGGCTCTGCGTTCGGGCGGGTTTCGGAGCACAAAGTTTCATTTTATTACTAAAGTTCAATTGAAAAACTACTGTTGAATTTTGCAATTCAGCCCCGCTTTTGGTAATACCTTGTTGAACTAAACCTCCGGTAGCTTTCGTTGCGATGATATTCGTACCTTAGTATTTATTAACGATTAAATAATTGATACTATGGTAACTAAAAAAAATCTCCGGAAGAATTAAGAGCGAACAAATATTTGAATCGCGCTTGTAACGAAATTAATGGTTTTTCTGAACTTCTGCAACGTTTTGAGCGTAATATTTCTATTTTAGGACGAAGTAAACGCACTTTCGAAAATTATTCACGTAATGTAGCTGCAATGGCGCTTCATTTTGGATCTTTTCCAACCCAATTAGATCCTGAACAGGTTAAAGATTACCTCTTTGAACTCCAACAACGCTCTAAATCTCCTTCACAATCGTATTTTAAACACATTGTTTACGGACTAAGGTTGGTAATTTGATTACGTTACACGTTTTTTTTGCAAAGAGATCCGCCAAAAGTATATCTTATCGAAAATACACTTGCTTCTGTGAATTAACTTTTACGGGTAAGGGAACTTGTGTTTCATTGCATCGAAAAATCGCATAAAACAACATACATACACAAGTTCAACTATAAAAAAAAGCAGTAATGGCAAAATTACTGCTGGTATATTTTAAAGCTACACTTCGAAAACTCCATAATACATAAAGCTACTCCGGTGAGCCTGTCCTGAGTTTATCGAAGGGTTCAACGGGCTTTACTTCACTTGTTTATTATTTGTTTTGGTGTTCAGTGATTTTCAATTCATCTCATGCCCTCCGGGCAAGACGAAAGCTTAGTTATTACCGGCTGGTGTTCTGTCGTCTGTGTCTAAAAACCATTGTCAGTATTGAATTTATGTGTCATTGTCTGTGTCGGGTTGTGCGTGGTTTTTTTTATTTTTTGAATGGTTGGGAAATTTTTTAAAAACAGTTTAGTCCTGCGTTGGCTTTGCAAGCTCTTTGACAAAGCTTTGGCCTGTGCTTGGGCTTGTGCGGCTTTGGCAATGTGCTTGCAAAATGCGTGGGCTAGTCTTCATCTTCTTCCGTTTCTTCTGTTATTAAAACTTCCTCATCCAATTCATCCAATACCATTTCTTCTTTGGCTTCTATGCCGTAAAGTTTGTTGACCATTTCGTCTATTTCGGCTTCTATGGGGCGGAGTTGGGAATTCATTTCTGCACGGTCTATTTCTCCTGCAAAATATTCTTTCTTGATAGCCAAGCATTCATCAAACTTCTTGTTAAAGACTTTTAATTCCTTCTCTGATGGGATTTTGATGGGGAGTTTTTTAATGTCATTTGTTGTAATATTTACAGATGAATTAAAAAATTCTCTCATAATCTTAAAGCCAATATAAGAGTTAACTAAACATACATAGAATTTGTCACCAATCCCAATTTCATCATATAGGGCCATTGAGCCAACATCGTTTATAGTATTGTCCTTTAAACGACACTTAAAATAAGTTGAATTAGGATTTAAAACATTTGTCCAACAAAAGCCATTACGGAAAAAGAAATTATATCCTTGCCATCTAGCGTCTTCAGCCGTGCTTAATTGCTTGACAGAATCCTCACTCCAATCAATAAGATAGGGTGTATCAACATACCATCTATTCCCTTCTTTATCACCTTTGTCATAAATGACAAAATATTTATCGCCCTTAATCCCGTTAAGTCTTTGATGTTCTGAAATATTATTAGAATCAAAGATCAAATTGTTGGGAGCGATCCGATACATATAACCTTTGCCAAAAATTTTAATGCCAAACATTTCCTTGATACCATCGAACAATTCCCAAATCTCCAACTCTTTTAAGTTATCTAAAACATTTTTAACATCATCAATGTATTCGCAATTACTAAGGAGTCCGAATTTCTGATTAATATTTGGTTCTACTTGAATAGCATTCCAGAGTTTTATTACTCTAGTTTCCTTACATTTATCTGCAAATCTGGTTCCTGATTTATAAGCAACATATCTGCCAACATTTCCTGTAACCAATCCTTGGCCACCATCTGTAATAACGCCAATTAAAGAAATTGAACCAACGGTTAATTGCTTGTGATGTTTTTTAATTACAATTCTGTTTTTTTCAATTTCTTTTGATGTTACAATTTTATCCCACCATAAATCATATTCAGGCCTTGCAGGAATTATTACTTTCTCTAATAATTGGCAATTGTATTCAGTTGGTGAAAACAATACATAATTAATAGCTTTTCGATAGGGTTCAAATGAAACTTTGAATTTTAGCAAAGTAGAGTTGGCATCTTTTAATACGTTGTCGCCATCGCAAATATGAGAGTTTTTCCACGTGGGAGTATCGTGTCCTAATGCTCCAAAAGTTCTATCTAATATACGTTCCCAACCCGATAGATTTTCTTTTGAAGTCCGTATCTGTTTCCATTCATCTTCCGAAATATTAAAGGATTCAGCATTTGGTTTTCTTATGTCAACGTAAACCATTTCGGGGTTATCAATAGCTCTTTCTTTTTTTACGGTGAATATGGCGGTGTCCACCAATGCTGCAAATGCTTTAGGTGTATTGATGATTTCTGTTACTCGGCATTCAGGTAAAAATTGGTTGTTGGCATTTTCCTTTTTTACGGGTATTAAACTTGCCTGAACCACTTTTTTATTACCAAACAAATCAGGATTAGAAACAGGTATATGTTCTTGCAACTGCTCACCAAACAAATCAGTTTGTCCTTCGGCTGCTTTACTGTCAGCAATGCCTAAGAAATGCATCCGCATATTCTTTTTTGTTTGCAGGGTAAGGAAAGTATCGGAAGTAATGTAACTCAACAAACCGCCTGATTTCAACAATTCCAAACCTCTAAAAGTAAAATGGTTATATAGGTCATCGCAATAGCCGTATTCTTCTTGCATTTTTTTTGTTAAGCCCATACTATTAATGAGCTTGTTGTTTACATAAGGTGGATTGCCAATAACAATATCAAATCCAGGGTTTTTACTTTCCTTATTGAAAATGCCAGGGAAAACTACACGTTCAATAAAGTAGTCTTTGATGGTGTTTTTGAATACAGCCAGTTCACCTAATTCTTTAGCTAAGGTTTCTACTTTTTTCTTTACTCTTTTTAATTCTGTTTCAGTTCCTCTATTAGTAGTTAAATGATTTACAGCATTTCGAGCAGAATTCAATTCTTTATTGACAAGTTCAGTTTTACTATCAACAACTTTTTCTAGTAATTTTACAATTTTGTCTTTGATATCTTCTTTTGTACCGTGTCTGTCGCTTTTGGCAATGAAATATTGGTTTTCGAGATTCACCAATTCTTTTAATAGTTTATCATTGTCAATCTGGTCAATTAGTTCATTTAGGTTCTTGTCTTTGTAAAAGCGGAACAAAGAGTTTTTCTTGTAAAACTTAAATTCAAGGTTGGGCAGAGGTTTCAGGTTGTAATTTTCTTTGCTAAAATCTACTCGTTGCTCCACAATTAATGAAAGCCAACAACGGAGTTTGGTTATTTCAATGGCATATTCCAACAAGTCCACACCAAACAAGCAGCTACGCAACAAGCCTAATTTTTTCACATAACGAATTTGTCCATCAGCAAACATTTCAGAAATATGCTCTCTGAATTCATCATCTTTCGATTTCATCATTTCTGCCACCCATACTTTACCTTCAGGGTCAACGGTGGTAAGTACCTGCATCATTTCTTCCAGCATACCCATTGGGAAAGCACCCGAACCACAAGCAGGGTCAAGGACGGTTGTTTCAAGAAGTTTCTTGATGATAGTTTTATTGTTCTCAGGCTTTATTTCCGTGTCCAGATGTTTCAATAAGGTGCTTCTGCACATATAAGAAACCACAGGTCGTGGGGTGTAAAAGGCTCCTGCATTTTTTCGGGCTGCTTCTTTGGTGTCATCGCTTTGTTCTGCCAATAGGTTTTCAAAAATTCTACCCAACATTTCAGGGTCAACGGCAATTTCTTCTTCCAGTGGCGTATTCTCTGCAATGGTGAATTTGTATCTTGAAAGTATGCTGTTCAATCCTTTTTCCGTATCTAATAATAAATGGTCGGGAACAGCAAAGGCATTGTTTACAATGTGGTTTCCTTTTCTATCAATTTCACACCAATCATTCGGGTGAATATCAAACAAGCCACCATTCAAATATGGCGAAAAGAAAATATGGTCTTTGATTTCCTTTTCTTTATCAAAATTGGCAGCATATACATCAAAGACTTTTTTATCACGGTCTTTTTTCTCACTGTTCAAAGCATTAAAAAAGAGATTTTGCAAGATGAATTTGTAATAGCCCGTGCCTTTGCTTTTGGGTTTTATCAGCTTATTTTCTTCTCCGTTTTCAAATTCAGGTAATAGCAAGTCATCTTTTACGACTTTGAGTTCTTTCAAAAACCAAATGAAAATTAATCGGGCAATCAGGCGAACGGTAAAATCTTTGTGCTTTTCAGAACCAGCATTTTGGTCAGGTATTTTAATGTCTTTAACTGCCTTGTTAAACCAAGCAATGATATCCTCATAAAATGTTTTGTTAAGAACGGAAATAGAGAATACGGACTGCCAGTAATAATACAATTGGGTAAAGCTTTTTACAGCTTTGTTACCTGTTGTAGGAATGACCAATTGTTTAAGAATGGCTAAATGTCCTCTGTGCGGTTGTTGTGTATCAATGTCTTTTAGCAATGAAACTTTTCCTATTTTCTCACCTTCTCGCCATTCCTGTTTGTAGGGTATGCGTTCGCTGTTAGCAAAAGAAATCAGGTTGTCATATTTGAAAATGATGGTAACAGGTGTATAAGGAAAAGTGCGGTTAAATGTCCTAGTGATTTCTGCCAAATGACTTCTGGTGATGGGCAAACCGTCTTTTCTGCTTTTAAGCGTTACACCAAAAAGTAACAAGCCGTCATAATCCGCTTTTAGTTTCTTAACTTCTGCTAAGTTTTTGAAAGTCTCTGTGCCATCAAAAATGGTATCATTTACCATACCTAAAGCATACACATCATCAATGAGTTTATGTGCTTCGTTGTTGGCTTTATAGCGTTCTCCTAAAATGTCGTTTGCCGTTGCGGGTTCGTCTGCCAAATAATCAACCGGCACTTTCAGTTCTTCAAAAAATGCTTTTAAAGCATCAATGAAGGGTTCGTTATGGAATTTTGAGATTGAATTCATTACTTACTTATGATAAACCAAGTGATTAAATCGAAATTGTCTTTATTGAATTTTTGCGAAGTAGAACCTTCGTTTTTTAGTTTTTGGATGGTAGTTTTGCTGCCTGATTTTAGTTTGTTCAACATATCCAGTGAAGCCTTTCCCATTTTTTGTTTTACTGTTCCATCTTCCTGAACCTCTTCTTCTGTTGCCTGACTTTTTAACCAAGTGCTCAATGCAGCAGATAAATGTTCAATGGATTTTGGTTCGCCTTGGTCAATGGCTTTTGGAACAAAGCGAATTTCGTCTTTGTGTTTTGCCAATGCGTCCAACACTTCTTTTTGGTTTAAGAATACTGATTTGCCCGAATGGTCGATGTAAATGAGTTCGTAACCTTTGTATTCAAAGTTTGTTGACTTAGTAGGTTTACTCGGATAACCTAGCAAAGCAATCATCCCTTCTTGCGGGCAAACTTCTTGATTGGCTTTAAAACCAGTGTAAATGCCGTTTGGAAGTGATTTATAAAATTGCTCGTTCTTACTTAACTCGTCTAACAACTCCTGACGGAAAGTTTCTAAAGAGAAGTCGTCAAAGCCCAATGATTTTTCGGTGTCAATTTCTTCCCAAGAAGATTGCATTTGTTCCAACATTCTTGCTTTTTGTTTCTGTTCCAAATTTTCATCTTCTGCCATTTCTTTGAATGTGTCAGAGAAATCTAAGTGAACTTCTGAGCCTGCCAATTTCATTGCAGCCATTCGCTGTTCTATTCTGCCTTGCAAATTCAAATAAGAATTGATGTTGTTTGATGGCCAAAAGTTGATTCCAAAAATTTTAGAGTTTGGCGAACCCAAACGGTCAATACGACCCATCCGCTGAATAACCCGAACGGGATTCCAATGAATATCATAATTGATTACCAAATCACAATCCTGCAAGTTTTGTCCTTCGCTTAATGCATCTGTTGCAATTAAAATGTCAATTGGGTTTTGCAGTTTTTCATAAGTCCGTTTGTCGTTTTCTGCAATCCACAATTGCCATTCGTCAAACTGCCTTTTCAAATCATTTTCTTTGTTGCTTGGCTCAAACTGCCATTCTTTCTCTCTGAACAGTTTGGTAAAAGGAGCAAAGCGTTCTAGTATTGGTTCGTAGCGTTTTGTTTCGCCTTCTTCATCCCAAACCATTGACGTGTCGCCACTAATGGCAGCCACCTTGTCAAAACCTCTTGCTTTTAACTGCTCAAAAAGATAAAAGGCAGTGTCTTTGTAAACCGTAAAAATCAAAACCTTTGAATTTCCGTGATTCTCACCCGACTGTCTTTTCTTTACAATTCGGTTTATTAGCGTTTCAAGTTTATCGTCTTCGCTACTGTGGTTGCGTGGTTTTTTGATTTCTTTGGCAATCTTTCTTTCAAACTGAATTAGGTTTGATTGGAGCAATTGCAAGGCTTCAATATCTGCTTTTAAATCCTTTTTGTAGTTTTCAATATTTCCAGAACGGTCAATGTCAACCAAACGAGTTTTACGTTTTTTGCCTAAGGTGAAATCTTCAATTTGAGCCAATATTTCATCATCATCAAATAGGGAAGGCTGTGATTCATTCCAGCCTGTTTCTTTTTTGGTTTCTTGATATTGTTTGATTCTGTCGAATGCATTTTGATGATGTGCCAAAATTTTCTCTACGGTTGATTGAAAAGAGAACCAAGAAGATTCAAGGCGTTTCACCAACAAGATATACATCATCTTCACCAAGAAATGGTCACGCTGCTTTTCATCGTGCAAAACATCTGCATCCTCAAATTCTTCAATGTAGAATGATGGTTGGTAGCCTGAAAGCATTGGCGGGAAATGGTCGAACAATTCTTCAAAGCTTTCAAAGTTTCCAATCTGTTTAGGTGTAACGAAAATATTTTCAGGTTTTGATTTGTTTGGAAATTCCAACCCGTCCTGATGACCTTCAATCATTTTACGAGTTCGGGCTACTGTTAAGGAATCTGTTAATTTGAAAAAGTTAGGTGGTAATTTTTTGATAAATTCACCAATTTTTGGTTCGGGGTCTTCCGTCCATTCGTTAAATGCTTTTTGTGCTGCTCTAAAAGTGTAATCAAGATTTTTAATGTCTAATGATTCTTCAAATCCTTTTGAGTTACCACTTACAATTAGTTTGAATTGATTTCTAATATCCATCAATGAATTATTGATTGGCGTTGCTGAAAGCATCAGCACTTTTACATCTTCATTTTGTGAAAGAATCAGGTCAACAAGAAATTTGTATCGTTTAGACTTGTCGTTTCGCAAATTGTGGCTTTCATCTATCACAAACAGTTTAGGCTTTTCATTGATGAAAAGTTTGTCTGCCCTGTCGTGGTATTTTTCCATCAAGCCTTCCGTTAAATCGGTATGGAATCTTAGGAAATATTCAAACTGGTCTTTCTCAAATTTAGAGTTTTGATTCTTCTGATAAATTCGCCAATTGTATTGTAATTTCTTAGGACAAATCAAAATCACTTCACGTCCTTGTAACTGATAGAATTTCATCACCGCCAAGGCTGTCCAAGTTTTACCCAAACCTACTGCATCGGCTAAAATGGCTCCGTTATATTTTTGAAGCATTTTAATCAAACTCAGAACGCCTTTCTGCTGAAATTCATAAAGCGAATTATATACGACTGTATTTTCAAGTCTCCCGATTTGGCGGTTGAATTCAGGGTTGTCTTTTTCAAGTAGGAGTTCGTCACCAAACAACTCAAAAAGCACTTTGAAATAAAGTTGCTTGGGTGAATACTCTGTGAAAATCTTTTTGATTTCGTCAATCAGATATTTTTTAAATGGAATACGATTTACTCCACCGTTGCCGTCAACAACGGTTTTATAGTCGTGGGCTTGTGGTCTTGACCACAAGCTGTCGAACCATTTTATTAACTCGTTGTATTGCGGGTCTGAACCAAAGCTGCCAATGTTCAATTCTACATTATTTGTTGTCTTTAAACCAACGCCCGCCTCTGTCAAATTTGAACTACCTGAAATATAATAGTCCTTTTGAGGGTCTTTGTCGTTGTGCTTGTATAAATACGCTTTTGCGTGGCAAAAGTTCGGCTCAAGTGTCTTTGCTTTTACTTTGTCAAGTTCCAGAAATACAACTGCTTCTTGTGCAACCTTACTTAGTTTTAAAGATGCGTCAATGTTTATTTCTTCATTGAGTAAGTCTAGTGCTCTGTCTTTGTCTGTGTCGAAGTTTACTATATCGCCAAGTATGAATTTGTATTCATCAATCTTGTCCTTTGTTTCTTTTGATAAATAAGCCAAAGCCCCAACTGTAAAATATCCTGTTACAATTGAAAGCTTTCCTGTCTGCGTATATTTTGAAATCCACTCGTGGACTTTAAGATTTTCGTTCTCGTTATCTAATATCATATGGCTAATTTATTCATTCTGATTGTATGTCCTTGTGCGTTGGCAAGAAAGTGGCTCTTTTGGCTTTGCGAAGGGTCGGCTTTGTGAGTTGGGGCAAAGCCAAATGTGCCACTTGCGGGGTGGCTCAAAATTGGTTTTAAAAAATGTGCGGTGGGAAAAAAATAAAAAACATAGGGTTGGTAATGAGTGTCGGCTTACTCGTTGTCCGCTTGAAATATGGTCTGTATGTTGTCCAACTGTCAAAATGGTTTGTCTTTGAGTTATTATTTAATTTATTGTCGTCTGTTCAATGGTTGCACTGTCTTCATACACTTGCCGGTAACGATCAAGTATAAGCGTAGTGCGGGATTACGAAGCCAATACTTTCCACTTTATCGATATGTTTATTAATAGTTAATAAGTTCCAATTTAGCACTTTAGCCCGCATTACGCTTATACAATGTTGTTCGTTCGTATTTTTTAATTTTTTATCGGTGTGCAAATTTCAATCAAAAATCCGTTATTGTCCAAAACATAGCCGACTTTTTGTCCCCAAGGTTTTTCAACAAATGGCTCAAATTCCGTTGCACCTGCATCAATCGCTTTCTTAAAATCCGATTCGATGTTTTCTGTTGTAAATGCCATTTCTACTCCGAATGGCTTTTTTGCTTTATCTATTTTTTCAAACCCTTGCTTAAAATTTGAGTTTCCGAGTTCAATAGAAGCAAAGGCAATTGTTGTTTCTCCTGAAATCAATTCTCCATAGTCGTTTTCAGGTGTTAAAAATTTCTTCTCAAAGCCAAATGCTCTTTTATAAAACTCAATCGTTTCGGCTACGTTTTCAACGTAAATTATCGTGTAAGCGTATTGCATATTAATTTATTGTTTTTAAAGTTTTTTCCATTTTCGCACTCTATTTCTGGCGTTTTTATACGGTGAAGAAGTGTTGAACTGTATCATTTTTCCTTTTGTCCATTTGTCGTACCAAGGTTTTTCATAAAGTTCTTTATTCGTATTATTTTCAATCAGCTTTAGTATTTTATCTACGGTTTGGTCTAATCTATTCAGCAACTCAGGAAAGTCAATATTTTCATAGTCTGAATAGAATTTTTGGGAAAGTTTTCCGAGTTCATTCCATTTGTATCCTGTTTCGGGAAAGTCAACAATTTCTCCGTTTTCTTTTTTTCGATTCCATTTTAATACCAATTCTCCCCAGCCAATGAGATAAGCAACCAAATCGGAAACACTCATTTTCGTTTCTTTGGCGTGTCCTTCGAGTTCTTTTTCTTTGGTCAGTTCTATTGGAATAGTTTCCAAGTCCTTCTTCAGTTTGGAATAGTTGTTTTTGATTTCAAAAATCAGTTCTTTTTTATTTTTCGGGACTGCCATTTCTTGGTTTTGGTATATGACGCACAACGGTTTAGTATATGAAAAGTAGGTGATTTCGAAGCACGAAATTTTCGATTAAACACAGACTTTGATACGAGCCAAAAGCTTTGATTTTACTAATATTTCGCCTATTTTTTATATACCTTGTGTGTGCCCTGCATATGCAGGACACACCCCGAAAGCTTTTCAAATAGTTCAAAAATACAAATTTAGTTTTATTGACCAAGTTTTCGGGGTGTTATTTTTCCAGAGGGTGCAAGTCCCTTACGGGCGGGACTAACAATCCGAACCGTTAGCACGTGGCAAGGTGGTTTACCGTGAGGTATGCACTAAAGGAAGCCAAACGGCAAAAATCTGTACCGACGAACAAAAAGTACATATGAGGCATAGCAATAAGGATGAGTATCCACAGCAATACGAAGTCCAAAACAGTGTTCTGAACATGTTATTAAATCAGATTATTGTTATGTAGATGTACCGGCGATAGATGGAAGGGAAAAGCATTTACCAGGAGGGCAGAGCGTAAAGAAAATGTCCGATGGACATTTTTAGCGAACGAGCCAGCAGGCGGGCGGGCAAAAGATTACGAGTTAATCACAAAGAGAAGTCAGCAGAGGTCATAGTACTTGAAGGCAAACGAGGTGCGAATAGATACCGCATAGGACTCACAGTCAAGGAAGGACTGAACGTAAAGAGGTTTTTAATGAGTATAGTAGCCCTACTTAACGAAAACAGGTTAAAACAAGCTAAAATGATAACAAGAGTAGTACAACCGTTTAATCTTCAAAAAGCATTGGAACACGTTATTGCCAATAAAGGCAGTGCGGGTGTTGATGGTGTTTCTATCCGAGAACTCCGCAAGGTGTTTTCTGAAAAGAAACTACAACTGATTGAAGACATCAAACACGGAAACTACCAAGTACACCCCATTTTAGGTATCGAAATTCCGAAAGGAAACGGAAACACCCGATTATTGGGTGTTCCCACCACTACAGAACGTGTGTTGCAACAAGCCGTAGCACAAACCCTTGCACCACTTTTTGAACCCGAATTTAGTAATTATAGTTTTGGTTTTAGACCCCAGAAGAATGCCCGACAAGCTGTTGGACAATCTAGGGAATACATCCATTCAGGGCTCAATCACATTGTGGATATTGACCTGAAAAACTTCTTCGATGAAGTTGACCACTGCTTGGTGCTGAATTTAATCTATCAAAAAGTAAAGTGCAAAGCTACAATGCAACTCATTCGCAAATGGCTCAGAGCACCGATTAAAATCAACGGAAAGCTACAAAAGAGAAGAAAAGGCGTTCCGCAAGGAAGTCCCTTAAGTCCGCTATTGTCGAACATTTTACTGCATTAATTGGATAAGGAAATGACCCGAAGAGGACACAAATTTGTACGTTATGCGGATGATTTTAGTATCTATTGCAAAAGCCACAATCAAGCCAAAGCTACGAGAGTGGTAATTGAGAAGTTCCTGAAAAACAAGCTCAAATTAACTATAAATGAAGAAAAGAGCGGTATTAGAAAACCAATCAACTTCACAATTTTGGGTTTTGGGTTCGTGCCTACGTACAAAAAAGGAAGCAAGAATCAATACCAACTCATCGTTTCGGAAAAGGCATGGAAGAAACTAAAACAGCGACTCAAAGCCATAACCCGAAAAACTACACCAGCCACGTTTGAAGAACGTATTACCAAGATAAAAGAAGTGCAACGAGGATGGTTGAACTATTTTCAAGGCACGAGTATTTTGGGCAAATTACGAGATTTAGATGGTTGGTTAAGAAACCGACTGCGCTATTGCATTTGGCACCATTGGAAGAAACCCGAAAGGAAAAGGAAAAACCTGATTCGATTGGGCGCCAGCCAAGACCACGCCTACGCTTGGAGCAGAACGAGAAAAGGTGGTTGGGCAATTGCGCAGAGCCCTATTTTAGGAACAACCATTACTTTACAACGCTTGAAGAAAAGGGGGTATATTTCCTTAACCGAATTATATTTAGAGCTTAATCCATCTCTTTGCGAACCGCCGAGTACGTGACCCGTACGCTCGGTGGTGTGAGAGGCGCACTCCGTCAGTTATTGGCGGAGCCGTCTACTCGATTGTGTGCAGTATTTTATACTACAATTGTTTTTAACAAAGTATATCCATCAGTAGTATTTCCAGTCAAGGAATCAAGCATATTACCATCAAGGCTATCAGAAAAAACATTGTCACTTTCATTTAGTGTATCAGCTTCTCCATTGTAACCCGTTGTTGCATAAACCGTATCACAAATATCTTTAGGAAATGCAATTTGCGTAACACGCAACGAATTTTCATTTGAATCCAATATTTCTACGTGAATATGAGGTGCTCTGCCCATATACCAACCTGGAAAAATACTTATGAACGAAACTTGTCCATTAGAATCCGTTGTTTGTCTTCCACGTAAGAAATCTTCATTTGTATAATCTGTTTGTTGCATTTGAGTTCCACCATACTGCGAGTAGTTTCCTTCCGCATCACAATGCCATAAGTCAACTAATACTCCAGAAAGTGGGTTGCAATCGTCACTTTGGTCTTGAACTGTAAGTGTAATAAGTAATGCCACACCAGTTCTATTACCAATTATATTTGCTTGAGCCAATTGAGCTGGTGTTATAATTGGAAATGGCCCAGCTGTTTCACTTGGGGATAAATCACAATCTCCTGTAGTTGTAGAGTTGTTGTCGTCATCATTTGAGCAAGAGGTTATAACTGTTGGTAAAGCAACAATAGTCCCTAATCCAACCAATCCTTTCTTTAAAAATTTTTTTCTGTCCATATTATGTCATTTTTAGTAATACGTTTTTTGTTCTGTTATATTGCACACAACGGTTTGGGTATTGCCGAAGGCGGGGGATTTTGTGCCTCAACTTCAAGGAGAATACCATAGTTCAAATATAGTAAAAAACTTCAAAAGAATACCTTCAGCCCCGCTTTTGGCAATACCTTGTGTGTGCCCTGCATATGCAGGACACATCCCGAAAGCTTTTCAAATAGTTCAAAAATACAAATTTAGTTTTATTGACCAAGTTTTCGGGGTGTTATTTTTCCAGAGGGTGCAAGCCCCTTACGGGCGGGACTAACAATCCGAACCGTTAGCACGTGGCAAGGTGGTTTACCGTGAGGTATGCACTAAAGGAAGCCAAACGGCAAAAATCTGTACCGACGAACAGAAAGTACATATGAGGCATAGCAATAAGGATGAGTATCCACAGCAATACGAAGTCCAAAACAGTGTTCTGAACATGTTATTAAATCAGATTATTGTTATGTAGATGTACCGGCGATAGATGGAAGGGAAAAGCATTTACCAGGAGGGCAGAGCGTAAAGAAAATGTCCGATGGACATTTTTAGCGAACGAGCCAGCAGGCGGGCGGGCAAAAGATTACGAGTTAATCACAAAGAGAAGTCAGCAGAGGTCATAGTACTTGAAGGCAAACGAGGTGCGAATAGATACCGCATAGGACTCACAATTAAGGAAGGACCGAACGTAAAGAGGTTTTTAATGAGTAACGGAACGCATAGTAGCCCTACTTAACGAAAACAGGTTAAAACAAGCTAAAATGATAACAAGAGTAGTACAACCGTTTAATCTTCAAAAAGCATTGGAACACGTTATTGCCAATAAAGGCAGTGCGGGTGTTGATGGTGTTTCTATCCGAGAACTCCGCAAGGTGTTTTCTGAAAAGAAACTACAACTGATTGAAGACATCAAACACGGAAACTACCAAGTACACCCCATTTTAGGTATCGAAATTCCGAAAGGAAACGGAAACACCCGATTATTGGGTGTTCCCACCACTACAGAACGTGTGTTGCAACAAGCCGTAGCACAAACCCTTGCACCACTTTTTGAACCCGAATTTAGTAATTATAGTTTTGGATTTAGACCCCAGAAGAATGCCCGACAAGCTGTTGGACAATCTAGGGAATACATCCATTCAGGGCTCAATCACATTGTTGATATCGACCTGAAAAACTTCTTCGATGAAGTTGACCATTGTTTAGTACTGAATTTAATTTATCAGAAAGTAAAATGCAAAGCTACCCTGCAACTCATACGTAAATGGCTCAGAGCACCGATTAAAATCAACGGAAAGCTACAAAAGAGAAGAAAAGGCGTTCCGCAAGGAAGTCCCTTAAGTCCGCTATTGTCGAACATTTTACTGCATCAATTGGATAAGGAAATGACCCGAAGAGGACACAAATTTGTACGTTATGCGGATGATTTTAGTATCTATTGCAAAAGCCACAATCAAGCCAAAGCTACGAGAGTGGTAATTGAGAAGTTCCTGAAAAACAAGCTCAAATTAACTATAAATGAAGAAAAGAGCGGTATTAGAAAACCAATCAACTTCACGATTTTAGGTTTTGGGTTTGTGCCTACGTACAAAAAAGGAAGCAAGAATCAATACCAACTCATCGTTTCGGAAAAGGCATGGAAGAAACTAAAAGAGCGACTCAAAGCCATAACCCGAAAAACTACACCAGCCACGTTCGAAGAACGTATTACCAAGATAAAAGAAGTGCAACGAGGATGGTTGAACTATTTTCAAGGCACGAGTATTTTGGGCAAATTACGAGATTTAGATGGTTGGTTACGTAACCGACTGCGCTACTGCATTTGGCATCATTGGAAGAAACCTGAACGAAAGCGGAAAAACCTGATTCGATTGGGCGCCAGCCAAGACCACGCCTACGCTTGGAGCAGAACGAGAAAAGGAGGTTGGGCAATTGCACAAAGTCCTATTTTAGGAACAACCATTACTTTACAACGCTTGAAGAAAAGGGGGTATATTTCCTTAACCGAATTATATTTAGAGCTTAATCCATCTCTTTGCGAACCGCCGAGTACGTGACCCGTACGCTCGGTGGTGTGAGAGGCGCACTCCGTCAGTTATTGGCGGAGCCGTCTACTCGATTATGGGCTGCCCCGTTTATCTTGTTAGTAATTCAGTCATTTTTTCGCAGTGTTCTTTTATTTCATTATGATTATTCGAACCGTTTGTGTCCCAATGCTCATATTCCATCATAATTCGTTGTTTTATACTGTCAATTGTTGAACTTCCTGTATAATAATCTTTCTTTGCTGTTGGCATAAAATTACTCAAACGAGAATTTTTACTACCGCTAATAAGGCAGAGATTTCCAAAATTGTCTAACCAATCAGCATCTTGTCCTTTTAAGATTAAGTTTTCGTCAATAGGGTGTTGTGGATAATAATGCTCTACCGAACTTCTAAAAGTGTATTCAAAATCTTTCACACGATTGTCTGTAAATGCTTGTCCATTCTTGATTTTGAAATAATTTTTGTTAGTCCTATAATCTTGCCACAACAAATAATCAAGGTAATTAAAAATAAAGTTTTCTACTGCTGTTCCTTGATTGAGTTTGTTAATTTCAATGTCTGTTTCAGAATTTTTGTGTTGTCCGTTGTTTGTATAAATTATTTCATAAAAATCTCTTTGATTAACGGCTAAATATCTGTCATTTAAAAATGATTTTGCAAGATTTTCAAGATATGATTTATAATCGTTTGCCAAGTTAGTTCCCGAATATTCTACAACGAACTTCAAGGAAGCGTTTAACCAATGTTTGTAAACCAATGTTGGATTTGAAACGTGAAACATTGATAACAACATCAAAATTTCTCTATTAGCACCGTCATTGGTTTCTACATTATCCGCATCAAAAGTATTTACATAACTAACTTTATTTCCGTCATACCATTTCAATCGTTTCAAGCTCCAATGGTCAGAACCTTTTGCAAACTCTCTTTTTATAACATATTTATCAAAATAGAATTTCCCTTTCAACAAATTGTAACCAAATTGTTTTACAAATTCTTTTTTACCCTCAGCTTTCAAATAGGGTTCAAACAATTCCAAAAGTCGTTTGTCGTCTAATGGAACGTCGAATTTTGTTTGTATTCTTAAAATGTGAAGTAAGAAGTTTGCAAAATTGATAATTGTATTAAATCTATCTGGGCTTTCGTCAGTAGTGCTTGAATTATCAGAAATAGGTTTTGCTGTTTTTAAAAGAAGTTGGCTAATAGTCAGAGTTTCTTCTGAAGTTTGATTAGCTGTTGGAATTTGTAATTTCTGATATAAATCGTCTTTACCAACTAAATTGTTCCAATCATTTTTACCAAATAGTTCATCTCTTTGTGCAACTGAAAAACCGTATTGAACATATTTTTCCATATTTGAAGTTGCTTCCCAAATCAAGTTGAAAGCATATTTCAAATTGTCGTCTTCCAAAATTTCAAGCATTTTTGCTTTTAAAATTTCGTGTTTTTCTAATTGTTCTCCACGACTATTCATTATTTCAAAATAATGGTTCAAGTCTGTGTCTTCTGGAACTAAAACACGCAAGATTGTAACCTTATCAAAAAAGTAATTGCAAAATTCATCAATAGACAAATCATTGTCAGCTAATATTTTCGCTAATGATTTTTTTGCATCATAATAACCTTGTTGAATAGCAACATTACATTCTTTATTGTCTAAACTTTCATCTTTAAAAAGATATGAAAGTGTGTTTGACGCAATTTTACGGCTGTCAAAAGACAAATTGAGTTTTTTATACCAAGATAAATCAATCGTTGAATATTCATTTTTGATTACATTCAACAATATGGTTAATGTTGTTAAGCGTTGTTGTCCGTCTATGGTTTCATAGTTTACGCTTCCCTCTAATTTTCTTTCGTAAGCAATCAAAGAACCAATGTAGTATTTAGGTTTATTCTCTGATACTTTGCTTTTAAGAATGTAATCTACAATGTCTTGAATAAGTTGAGTTATTTGAGGCTCTCCCCATTCGTAATTTCTTTGGTAGATTGGAATTACATAATCGTCTGAACCCAATAATGTTTTTATATTGTAATATTTCGGCTGTTTATCATTCATAATATTTCAAACGCTTGAATTGTTCAACAATTAGTTCTGTTTTGCTTGATTTGTTTTCTTTTAAAGTCTCAAGTCGTAAGTTTAATATGTCATTAGGTTTAATCGTTTCTTTCATTTTCTTGAATAGCTGAATTTGAGAATGTCCTTGATTTAGAGCAAAATTATCAACAGAATCAATGCCAACTGCTTGTAACTTCAAACGTAATGTATATGCCCAAACAAAAATTTTATCAATAGCTTTTGATAAATCTTTATCCCCAAATTTGTCTATGTAATAAATTAAACCACAATTAAACAAGTTGCGAATATATTTGTCGCCTGTGCGGAAACTACCGTCATACGTTTTGATTGTGTTTAAAATAGGATATTTTTCACTCATTTCTTTTGACTTTACATTATCAATCATCATTTGATAATGTTCTATCATTTCAAAAAATCGTTTTCCGTTTATAATAGTTTCATCTATTTGAAAAGGGAAAGTCATTTCTCGTTTGTCTATATTTCTGTGAAATGAGCTGTTGTATTCTTCAACATAAAAATGAGCAATGCGAAGCATTGATGCAAAAGGATAATTTTCTTCAATGTCGGGACTTACACCTTTGAAAACATCAACTTCATTTTTTGAAAAATATCGTGCTGAATGTCCTTTGCTCCAATTTCTAATTCTGAATAAATACTGTGAAAATAGTTTTGAAAGTTTTGCTGTGTCCAAACTTTCCCATTTTTCAACAGTCTTTTTGCGTTCTTCTTCCGTTGAAAAATTATTCATTTCTCGCAAGTGAAATGCCTTTAACAAGTCGTGTGGTTCAAGATCTTTACCTCTTGAATTTTGAGAATCAAAAAACTGAAATGCTTCTGAAATATCATTCAATACCACTTCTACCAAAGTGCATTTTTCCAAGAAGAACCATATTGACTTTTCGTCAAAATCTGCAATTCGTCTTTCGATTTGTTTGTAGTTGTTTTGGATATTTGCTTTTGAAATGTCATTAGCAAAAGATAAATTCAAAAGTTTAGGGTCAAAACTTTTTAAGGCTTTTTCTTCTTCTGTCGTTTTGTTTTGTTTTTGAGTTATTGCATAAGCAATCAATGTCAAAGTAATTGTTCGTTGTTGTCCGTCAACAATGTCAGAAATATTGTCGTGATTGTGAACCACAAGCGTTCCTAAACGATATTCTGATTTTTCTTTGTGTATTAGAATGTCGTCAATAAGTTGATTGACATTTTTCGTTGTCCATTTGTAAGGACGTTGGTAACTTGGAATTTGTAAAGAGTCATTTGTAAGCAACTCTCTTACTTTTATTATTTTCGGTTTATTTTCCATTGTGTTTTAAAATCGAATGTCGGGTTGCTCGGTCGTGGGGTTGCCCATAACGGTCTGGGCTATACGTAGTGCGGGATTTGAAAGCTGAAAGTTTCAAATCGGCACGGAGTAGAGCGTAGCCGTTGAATATTTTAAATTTTCACTAAATATACAAAAGGCGAAGCGAATTACAAGACGAAAATTTCAAATTTCACACTTAACCCCGCATTATGTATAGCCATTGTTACCACCAGTTATTTTTTTACTTTTTGTCAGCCAAGGTGTTATTGTTAGTGAAATTAGTCCTGCGGAAATTGCTGTCACAATTACGTTTCCGTATTGTTTTAAGTCAAGTCCACTCAAAAGTCTGATTGAAATAATTGTCGAGGTCAGTCCAACTAAAATTGCCCAGTATTTCAGATTTATATTGTCGTTTTCAGTCTTACTTTGAGGTAGTTTATAAATGGCAAAAGCAATTATAAGTCCACCGAGTAATGTTGAAGAGTGTTGTAATATTTTTAGAATGGGAATTTGTCTACCTAAAAAATCAACCACGTTTTGTAACGCAGGAATGGTCTGAACAAAATAACCGTGGTCGTGAGTAAAACTGTCCCAAAAAATGTGTGAAGAGCCTCCGATTAAAATCGAAATAGACACTACTATCCAATTTTTTTTGAAATGTTCGTTCCAGTCAAACTTTTGGAAAGACAAAAATCGTGATTTTAAAAATGTCGGCAAGTTGTCGAAAAGTCTGTCACGTACAATGCTGTGAAATAAAAAAGCGAGTATTAGTCCTAGTGGTAAGTCAAACCAAAAAAGTCCTTCAATTGTATGACTGAATTCGCTTTTAATTCTCATTCTTATAAAATATTCGAAGTCAGGAGTGAGGCTTCCAATTACAAGTCCAGTCAGCGAAAACCAATGTCTTGGTAAAAAAGTCAATGGTAGTATTATTGCTGGGTGTGAAAATGTAAAAGGCATTTATTATTCGTCTGTTTGCTTATTCTTCTCGGGTTTGTTTTTTAATTGGTGGTAACGGTCGTGGCTATGAGCAGTTGGGGATTTTTCGCCCTGACTTTTCGGTTTAGCATTGACCTTGATTTCTTTACTTATTTTTAATATAATCACTTAAACCCCAATTGCTTATAGCCGTTGTTGTGGTGCGTATTTTTTTATATCGGGAATCCTTCTCTCCGTAATTCACTTTTCTCTTGTTCATTAAAGTTCTTTTTGACTAAGTCCATTCTAGTTTTAACTTCCCTTTTTTGTCTGACCCAACTGTATAAATCTCCCATTAGAGAATAAGTTGAAAACCAATGACCTTCCGGATTTATTGATTTATTATATCGGAATTCTTTCCACTCATCTGTTCTATCTTTTTGCCTTGTTCTTATTCTACCAAGTGGACGCTCTTCTTCAAATACAAGAAACCAAACATCAACAATATCCTGTTGTACTTCATCAGGAAGCTCGTCAATTCTATCCCTAATTGAATGGTTGAATCTATTTTGAAAATGAGCTTTTTCAGGATTCTCTGCTTCTAAAAGGTCGTTTACAAATCTATTAGCTGTGTCAATTGGCGTTCTGCTTTTTGAAGACAAGTCGAAAATGTCATTGATTTTCTCCATAACGTCTAGTTTTTTGCCTGATTTGTTTGCCTTTTTAATTCCTTGAATCCAAGTTCCAAGTCGCACACCTTTGTATTCATATCTCTGGCTAAGTCCGATATTTTCGCCTTCGTCTACAGCTTCTTGTAGCAATTTTAGTTTTGTGCTGTCTTTCCATTCCTGCCATAGTTTATGAGCATCACCAAAATAAAAATGTTCCTTTCTGAGCAGTTCTTCGTGTTCAGGTGGTAAAATTTTGTTTTTGTAGTAAATCTTTTGTTTTAAGTACCAATTATATAATGACGGATTTTTATAATCTCTTGGAACAACAACACTATATTTTTCTCCTTTGTCTTTATTCTCTTTTTTGAACTCCTTAAATAGCTCAAAAAAATCAGGCCAAGAGTTTAAGTATTCTTGTGTTATCGCAGGTATATAGTCTGAATTATTATTATTTGAAGGTGGTTTTGTTTCAATTTTGCCTAGTGAATTTTTATCAAACTTGGTTTTCTTTCTTTTAGCAAAGGTTTTTTTATTTGACTTGACAAATTCGTATTCAGCATTTGTTTGAGATTCTGGCCATATAAAACCTGATTCTTCTAGGTCTTTTAATACTTCTTGTGTTAGTTTCTGTACGTTCTTATCAGTGCCTTTTAAAATTGGCTCGAAATATTCTTCAAATTGTCTTACTAGTTTTTTCCCTTGCTGATTTGTCTTTGAAAACTCAAAAAGGGTTGAAGCTTCTATATTATCAAAGAGCCCAAAACTTGTCAAGTTTGATGAACCGGTGACAAAGCGATAATTATGTTTGCCTTTGAAAAAATAGATTTTTGGATGAAACATTATTTGGTCTTCTGTGCAGAAAATCCAAGTTTCAATATTGTTGTCGATTAAAAATTGAAGAGATTCTCTTGAAGTTCCTTTTCTTACAATTCCAAGATAGAATTTTAATGACTGAAACCTTTTTGAAGCTTCAAGTAGTTCTTCCTTAATTCGATTAATTCCTGACATTTTCGTAAATCCCGAGAATCCAATAAATGAGTAGTAGTCGTCATTTTTAAAAGAGTCAATCATATAGTGTCCAACCGTATTGGTATGGTCTTTATGAAGTCCGTGTCCTAAAAATTCAACTCTCATTTCGTTTTTTTATATGCACCACAACGGTCTGGGCTATACGTAGTGCGGGATTTGAAGACTGAAAGTTTCAAATCGGCACGGAGTAGGAGCGTAGCCGTTGAATAGTTTAAATTTTCACTAAATATACAAAAGGCGAAGCGAAAAACAAGACGAAAATTTCAAATTTCACACTTAACCCCGCATTATGTATAGCCTTTGTTGGCTACAGTTTTGTGTTTTGCGTGCTTTTCGGTTAGTTTTTGTGCGTTTTTTAGTGAAAAAATCACATAAATTTTAGATTTCATTGCTAAATTCATATTTCGTTGAATTTTTTCCGCTGTTGAAGCTGTCCGAAAAGTCGGACAGCTTTTTTTTGTTGTATTTTTTCTCCAAAATAATTATCTTAGAGTTGCACAAAAAACCAACAATGGCTAAGGTAGTTTTTAAAAATCAAACAGGCAATAGTCCTGAACTTTTTCCGATTAATATTTTTGATAAAATCCCTAATAATCACCCTGTTCGATTAATCGAAGAGGTCGTTAACTCGTTGGATATTAGCAATATAATTAAGTTGTACAAAGGAGGTGGTACCTCTGCATATCATCCAAGAATGATGATTAAAGTGTTGTTTTACAGCTATTTGTCAAACGTTTATTCTTGCCGGAAAATAGCTAAAGCACTCACCGAAAACATCTATTTCATGTACATTTCGGGCAACTCTACGCCTGATTTCCGAACCATTAACGACTTTCGAGGGAAAATATTAAAAAATCATATTCAACAACTATTTGCCGAAGTAGTGAAAATGCTGGTTGAAATGGGCTATGTAAGTCTTGATATTCAGTACATTGATGGAACAAAAATCGAAGCCAAATCGAATCGTTATACTTTTGTTTGGAGAGGTTCGATTGAAAAATACAAGGAAAAATTAGAAGTTAAAATCAACACGATTCTTTCAGATATCGAAAGTGCTATTCAGTCTGATAATCAAGAAATTAACAAAGAAGAATTACCTAAAAGCATCAATTCGGAAGAACTTCGGGAGAAGCTATCGATCTTGAATAAAAAGCTGAAAGAACCCACTAAAAAACAGGCAAAAGAGCTACAAAAACTTCAGGATGAGCATCTTCCAAAATTAGAAAAATACGAAAAAGACCTAGAAACTTTAGGCGATAGGAATTCTTACAGCAAAACCGACCCTGACGCTACTTTTATGCGGATGAAGGAAGATCACATGAAAAACGGACAGCTTAAACCGGCTTATAATACGCAGATTTCAACTGAAAATCAGTTTATTACCCACGTTTCCATCCATCAAAAACCGGGGGATACCACGACTTTGGAATCGCATCTTGATGGTTTTGAAAATCTCTATGGAAAACAAAGCAAAGATGTGGTTGCCGATGCAGGTTATGGAAGCGAAGAAAATTACGAAATGCTTGAAAATAAAAGCATTAAAGCCTACGTGAAGTACAATTATTTTCACAAAGAAGCGAAACGGACGATGAAAAATAATCCGTTTTTGGTTCAGAATTTATTCTACAACAAAGAACAAGATTTTTACGTTTGTCCGATGGGTCAACGAATGGAAAATGTTGGCAAAGGAAAACGAATTTCGAGCAACGGACACGAATCGCAAGTGTCTTATTATCAGGCAAAAAACTGTAATAATTGTCCGCTTCGAGAGCAATGCTTCAATGCAAAAGGTAATCGCAGAATAGAAGTCAATCACCGGTTGAATGAGCTTAAAGAAAAGGCTCGAAATTTATTAACGAGCGAGAAAGGGCTGGAACATCGCAGTAAACGCCCTATAGAAGTAGAGGCTGTTTTTGGGCAACTCAAGCACAATAATGATTTTAATAGATTTACATTCAAAGGCTTAGAGAAAGTAGAATTAGAATTTCTACTGATGGCTCTTGGACATAATTTTAGAAAAATGGTGGCTGTAGCAGTTGCGGGAAGAAAAACGGTATTCAAACGCCGTATTTTTGGTTCTAAACTTGTCATTTTTGTCGAATTTAGATGCTATCAGCGGTCTTTATTTCAAAAAAAGCAAGAAATTAACTTTAGTGATGATGTTGAAAAGTTAGTAGTATAACAAAGAGGCTATCCTTTTTGGACAGCCTCTTTAGTTTTTTTCGACTTAATTTTTTCGAACGATTTTATTAATTCTTCAGCTCTGAACAGTCAAATTCCGTTTAGTAATTTCACGTTTTTTCCGAAATTTTCGTTTGCTACAAATTTCCGTAATCTATTTTACGTTCATTTCCGCTGAGTTTTTTTTCAGTTTCTGAATTCCGAATTATAATTTTCCGTCCGTTTTCGGTAAATAATTCAATTAATTTTCAGTTGTCGTTTTGATGCGAAATTGTAGCTAACGGGGCGGCGGCTTTGCGAAGTTCTTTTTCCGAGCTTGCTCGGGGAAAGGATTTAGCAAAACCGCATGATGTGCGAAGTTCGCGAAGCGACAAGCGCATCGTGCGGTGCAGGCGTCGCCCCGATGTAGCGAAAGGAGCGTAAGCGGATTTCGCTACATCGGTCTCGGCTATACGTAGTGCGGGATTTGAATGCTGAAAGTTTCAAATCGGCACGGAGTAGAGCGTAGCCGTTGAATATTTTAAATTTTCAATAAATATACAAAAGGCGAAGCGAAATACAAGACGAAAATTTCAAATTTTGCACTTAAACCCGCATTATGTATAGCCTTTGTTGTGTGCAGTTTTGTTATAGTGGTTTTGCATCAATTCCTTTTGATTTAAGTTCTTCAAAAATTTTTGGGTTGGTTCCAAATAAAGTCATTTTCTTTAAGTTAGGAAAGTGTTTGACGTCATCATAATTAGTAATGTTAAATTCATCGTCTTCGCCATCCCAAAATGGCGTAATGTTCATATAGATTTCGTTTCCTCCGTCTTGATATATTTCTGTGATTTCCTCTGCAAATTTTTTGTCAATTTCTAATGCTTTAAAATATTCTACAACTTCGGGAATTGGGTCATAACCATCTTCATCAATGTCAATCTCTCTTTTATCGTAAAACTCTGCAAATTCATAAACATCAAATTTTGGCTTTAAAAGCTCTTTATTGTACATGAGTTCTTCGATAATAGCCAATTTGAAATTAAAGTCATTAAACTCAATTTTTTCTCCCGATATTTTATGAAGTTTATATTTGTTTTTGTCCTTAATTTCTTTGTAGGAATAGTTTTTCATAAGTGAATAACAATATATGTCATTATTCTCATCACCTTTATATCTTAATTTTCCAAACTGATATTTGTTTACTTTTGTCCATTGCTCCTCTATACTTTCAGAGGCTTTTCCATTTACTAAAATTACTCCTTTAAACAAATCTTTGGGTAGATGTTTTAAATTATTTTCTGGTTTGATTAAGAAGCGTAGGTCGAGAATATTGCTTAAACCTCCGTTAGTACAAACGCCTAGATTGTCCCAAATTATTCTCCAATCATTATCTTCGTGATATTGACGAGTTGGCTCTCCGAAAATTTCAGAAAGTTTTGATATTGATGTGGGAAATGAAATTTCAATTTCATTAATGAAAATTCCATTATCATTTAATTCAATTTTCCAGGTAGGTGCTTCACTTTTTTTAGCACTAAAGAGTTTGTCAAATATTCCCATTTTTCTGTGTTTTATTTTTGGTGCGGGATTTCGGTAAAATTGCACACAACGGTCTGGGCTATACGTAGTGCGGGATTTGAAAGCTGAAAGTTTCAAATCGGCACGAAGTAGAGCGTAGCCGTTGAATATTTTAAATTTTCAATAAATATACAAAAGGCGAAGCGAAAAACAAGACGAAAATTTAAAATTACACACTTAACCCCGCATTATGTATAGCCTTTGTTGGCTGCAGTTTTGTGTTTTGCGTGCTTTTCGGTTAGTTTTTGTGCGATTTTCGTGATAAAATCACATAAAATTTAGATTTCATTGCTAAATTCATTTTTCGTTGAATTTTTTCCGCTGTTTTTTAAATTCTATTTGTTTTAGATTTAGTTTTTTTCGACTTAATTTTTTCGAGCGATTTTATTAATTCTTCAGCTCTGGACAGTCAAATTCCGTTTAGTAATTTCACGTTTTTTCCGCAATTTTCGTTTGCGACAAATTTCCACAATTATATTTTTAGTTTAGTTCCGCTGAGTTTTTTTTCAGTTTCTGAATTCCGCATTATAATTTTCCGTCCGTTTCGGTAAATAATTCAATTAATTTTCAATTGTCGTTTTGATGCGAAATTGTAGCCAACGGTTACGTATAAACGCAGTAGCGGAGTAGAGAAGTCAAAACTTTCAACTTTACACAAACATAAGCTACTTGCATATTTATTTGCTAAATTTACAAAAAGGAAATTAATTTGCAAGTAGCGACAAAGGAAATAGAAACTTTGATTTTAGCACCTAACCCGCTATTGCGGTTATACATTGTTGCCCACAGTTTTTTATTCAGTCATCCAATTTACTAAATCTTTTTCATTTACTATCGACCAAGAATGTGGATGTCTTTCTCCATTTGCTCGATAGCCTTGATTTTCTGTTTTTATAAGTTCAATATTATCTTTTCCAAACTCGACTTTTAATTGATCTGATAATTTTTGAATGTAAAAAGCATTTAAATCTTTATAATCGTTTTTTGCGTGTTCATCCCACCATTTTAAATCAGGTTCTGTATAAAATCTGATTTTTAGATTTTTCAATCCTCTCAAGTTCTCAATATATTGGGTTTCTAAAGTGAAAGGCGAGTTCAGTTCGTAATTGTTGATTCCGTTTTCTGGATTTCCAAACTCATTATCTAACATTTCTTTAATCCACTTTGATTCCGCAACCGATGGTTTTGAAAAATTGAGCTTTAAATTTTTTTCTGCTGTTCTGTAAAGTCCCAAAAGGTCAATTGGCGAATCCACAATAAAAACGCCTTTTGGTTGAATTTGGCTTTTGTTATTCACAAGATAATCAGAGATTGTTAAACTCACATTTCCTCCGCTCGAAAATCCACCAACAAATATGTTCATTTTTGGTAAGTTATGTTCATTAACAATTTTCGTTAGTTATTCAGCCAATTCTTGTTTTTCTTTTGGTTTAAGGTATAAGAGTTCGTTTAAGTTCATTGCCAAAACTGAAAAGCCATTATTAACGCTAATTTCTGAAATCTTAAATTCGTTTAATGTGTTTTTAGCGTCGCAAAGGAAGCAGGGAAATAAAATCAACAGTCCTTTTTGATTTTCAGCTTTGATTAATTCAAATTCCGATGTTGTAATAATTTCGGCCGTATATTTTTCAGTCGAGTTAGTTTTCTCGGTTTCTCCTTTGCAAGAAATTGTAATTAAAGCTAAAATTATAATTAATTTCTGCATTTTTTTCAAATTGTGGGCAACGGGGCGGCGGCTTTGCGAAGTTCTTTTTCCGAGCTTGCTCGGGGAAAGGATTTAGCAAAACCGCATGATGTGCGAAGTTCGCGAAGCGACAAGCGCATCGTGCGGTGCAGGCGTCGCCCCGATGTAGCGAAAGGAGCGTAAGCGGATTTCGCTACATCGGTTTGCAGCTACCCGAAGGTGGCGATTTCGAAGCACTTCACTGTCAACCAAGCAGAAATTTTGATAGAAGTACAAAGCTTGATTTAACCAATGAACAGCCACTTTTGGGTAGGTGTTGTTACCTGCTGTTTTTCTCATTTCAGTCTGATTATCCCGTTGTCCATTAGTTCTTTATTGTCTTCACTCCAACTATATGTCCGTATTAGTTTGAGTTTTGAAATTTGTAAACTGTCTGTAAGTTTTAAATTCTTCGAAGAACCCTTAAATACGTCATATTGTAATGGTATTTCTGCCCACTCTAATGTGTAATGGTAACTATCTAAAATGTTGTTGTCGCTGTCAGTTTTGATGATTAAAATGTCGTGAAAGTCCTTAATAATTGGAGCTTCTCCAGAATTGTAACCTTCTCCCTTAAATGTCGCTAAAAATTGATAATAATTGAATTCTCCACGTACTGGTTCAAAAACGGTAATTATGTTTCGGATATTCAAGGTGTCCATTTTATGACCGTCAATGCCGTTAAGTTTCGAATAGTTGAAGTCAGAATTTGTTGTCTGCTTTTTTAATTTGTAAATCTTAGTTTCATTGAGTTCTGTCGCCTTATCCTTTTCATTGGTTTCAAAAACTGTCACTATGTTTTGAGAGTTACACGAGTTCAGTCCGATTGTTATAAAAAGTGTCAGTATTGTCCTTGTTATAAATTCCATACTTAATCTCAGTTAGTTCGTTGTCGTTCTATAATAGCAGGTAACGGGGCGGCGGCTTTGCGAAGTTCTTTTTCCGAGCTTGCTCGGGGAAAGGATTTAGCAAAACCGCATGATGTGCGAAGTTCGCGAAGCGACAAGCGCATCGTGCGGTGCAGGCGTCGCCCCGATGTAGCGAAAGGAGCGTAAGCGGATTTCGCTACATCGGTTGGGTATTGCCGAAGGCGGGGGATTTTGTGTCCCAACTTCAAGGGAAATACCATAATTCAAATATAGTAAAAAACTTCAAAGGAATACTTTCAGCCCCGCTTTTGGCAATACCTTGTTGTGCGTTCGGCATAGTTTTTAGTAAGCTAATTTTTTGTTATTTAGTTCGACATTGAAGTTCACTTTTGCTCCCAAAGCTTCAAAAACTTTCAAAATTGTTGTAAATCTTGCATCAGTTGTACTATTTTCGATTTTTGAGATTTGAGCTTTTTTCACGCCCACCAATTCGCCCAATTCTTCTTGTGTCAAGTTGCGTTCTTGTCGAGCCTGTTTTATCGCTTGTCCCAACAAGTCAAGACGAAGTTCGTTTTCAAACTCGTCACGCTTTTTTGTTCCTTTTTTTCCGATGAATTGGTCGGTCAAATCTTCTAAACTATATGTCTTCATTATTTTTTATTTTTTTCGTTAAAATACTTTTCTCTTAATTTCTCTGCTCGTTCAATCTCACTTTTCGGAATTTTGTCCGTTTTCTTAATCAGTCTGTGAGTTGATATTACAACTGTATCATTTTTGTTGGTTTTGTCCCAAAATGCAAAAAGTCGATAATAGGCTTTGTTGTATTTTGTTCTGAATTCCCAAATTTCGTCTTGCAATTTCTTAAAAAGGTCTTTGTCGTTTACACTTCGAGCTTTCCAAACATTGTAAACAACTTTGTTTCTTGTTTTTTCGTCCAAACTATCCAAAAATTCTTTCGCTTCTTCTAAAAATTCAACCCGAAATTTGTATTCATCCAGTCAATATCATTTTTAAGCAAAGATAAAAGTTTCTTATTTAGGAAACAAGTGTTTTCAGTAAAAATTCACTCTTAAGTCAATATTTTGTCGAAGCTGATTTTTGTGCGATTGTTCGGAAATGCTGACGCACAACGGGGCGGCGGCTTTGCGAAGTTCTTTTTCCGAGCTTGCTCGGGGAAAGGATTTAGCAAAACCGCATGATGTGCGAAGTTCGCGAAGCGACAAGCGCATCGTGCGGTGCAGGCGTCGCCCCGATGTAGCGAAAGGAGCGTAAGCGGATTTCGCTACATCACAAATATATACGAAATTAAATTAAAAATCCATGTAAAACAAAAAATATATAATAAATACAATATAAAGCATAGTTTTTCAGATACTTACAAAAAGTTTTCAGTTGCGCAATAAATCTATATCCCAAAAAAAACTTATATTTGTTATTAGAATATATCACAATTACGCAATGGAACTACATCAATACAAATACGATTTTGCAGTACACAGAGCAAAAAACGTCATCCTTATAAGTTTTCCGTATTCTGATTCTCTCAAGTCAAAACTGAAAAATAAGTTTCCGTCTGCCAAATGGAGTGCTACAAAAAAAGCTTGGTATCTACCCGATTTTCCTAGTATCAGAGAGCAATTGGGCTTGCATAAAAAAAATAATTATGCAAACTATTTCCAAAAAACACACCCAAACAACCACCAAGCACTTACCTTGTTTTTAGAACAGTTAGAGCTAAAAGCATACAGCAGCAACACCATCAAGGCATATTTGAACGAGTTTGCGCATTTATTATCAACGATAAAACAACATAACGTGGATGACTTGTCGCCAGATCAGCTCAAATCATATTTTTTATATTGTCTCAAAAAAGAACAGACAAAAGAGCGTAAAATGAATGGCAAAATCAACGCAATTAAATTTTATTTTGAACAAGTTTTGCATCGACCAAAAATGTTTTTTGATATTCCGCGGCCCAAAAAACCTCAAACGCTTCCCAAACATCTGTCTAAACCCGAGATCAAACGTATTTTTAATAGCGTCAAAAACCCAAAACATTTGCTGATTCTCAAAATGGTTTACGGCATGGGATTGAGGCTAAGCGAAGTGGTTAACCTAAAAATTGAAGACATTAATAGCGACGATATGCTGGTGCGCATCGAAGGAGCAAAAGGTAAAAAAGACCGTGTGGTAAACCTCCCAAACAGCGTATTGCAAGAGATGCGCGCATATTACAAAGAATTTCAGCCCAAACATTATTTATTTAACGGCCAATACGGCGGACGGTATTCTGACCGTAGCGTGCAAAATATTTTTAAAACAGCCATGAAAAATGCAGGTATTCACAAGCGAATAGGCGTGCATGGTTTGCGACACAGCTATGCCACTCATTTGCTAGAAAGTGGTGCCGATTTGCGTTATATTCAAGAGCTTTTGGGACATTACAACATCAAAACTACACAAATTTATACTCACGTTTCGCATTTTTCAAAAAGCAAAATCAAAAGTCCGTTAGACGATTTATAAAATCATTTGCCAATCACCCCAACAAGTGGGCAACAATAAAATACCAACCGGCAATAGTAACAAACGATAGCGGTATGCCATAGCCCACCATCATATTGCTTAATTCGGGTTTTAGTCCATAAGTTGATGCCAAAATAGCGCCGGTGATCATTGGTGCCATGGCTGCTTCAATGATGCATACTTTGGTGGCTAAATCGGTTTTTCCTAATACAAAATAAAATAGGGTGAGTATTACAAATGGCAGTACAACAAGTTGGAAAAAAAGTCCTAGCAATAGAAACTTAAAATGTTTGCCATAGGTTTTAAATTTTAATTGATAGCCTACCGAAATCAATGCTATGGGAGATATTGTGGCTGCCAATTGTTTAAAAGTAGTGCTTAAGGCTTCAGGAAAATCAATTTGCAGTAAAACCATTATCAATCCAACTAAAAAGGCCAACAAAGGCGGAAAAGTGAACATTTTTTTTAGGATAGATGCCTCGGCTTTTTTTTGATTGGAATACAGCGTTGCTACCAACACACCCACGGTTGAAAGTACTACAAATGTACCTGGAAGATCTACAATGATTAAGGTGTTTAAACCTTCTTCGCCATACAACGCCTGAATGATCGGAATGCCTACAAATGAGGTGTTTCCCAAACCAGATGTTATGATTAAGCAGCCCGTTAGCTTTTTTGACCATTTATAAATCGATCCTAAAAAATGGAACAATACAAATGATAACCCAAAGGCAATCCAAGCGACCGATGCTGGCAAAAGCAAATCCCAGCTTAATTGTATTTTGGGTAAATAATGCAAGGCCATGGCGGGCAATGCCACATACAAAATATACTGGTTTAGCACCGTGGCGGTGTTTGTAGGGAAATTTTTTACTCTTTGTAGGGCGATACCAATAAACAAGCAAAGAAATAGTAAAAGAATACTAGACATATTTTATAATCAATAAAAAACCGAAAGTTTTTTAGTCTTTCGGTTTGATTTTTAATTAGTTACCGGTGTGCCGTATAAATCAAATTCGGTGGCATCATAAATTTCTATATTCGCAAATTCGCCTACTTTCAAATAATGCTTTGTAGCGTCAATCAAAACTTCATTATCCACATCGGGCGAATCGAATTCGGTTCTTCCAACAAAATTATTTCCTTCTTTTCGATCGATGATGCAGCGAAATGTTTTTCCAATTTTTTCTTGATTCAATTCCCATGAAATTTGAGCCTGAATATCCATGATTTCATTGGCACGGTTTTGTTTTACATCCGCAGGCACATCGTCTTCTAACAAATAAGCGTGCGTGTTTTCTTCGTGTGAATAGGTAAAACATCCTAAACGTTCAAAGCGCATTTCTTGTACCCAATTTTTAAGGATTTCAAAGTCTTCTTCGGTTTCACCTGGATAGCCCACAATCAAAGTGGTGCGAATGGTGATGCCGGGAACGGCTGCTCTAAAATCTTTTAAAAGCTGTGTGGTTTTTGCATAAGTGGTGCCACGGCGCATTGATTTTAAAACATTGTCGGCAATGTGTTGCAACGGAATATCGATATAATTACAAATTTTTGGCTCGCGTTTCATTAAATCCAACACATCCATTGGAAAACCAGTTGGGAAAGCATAATGCAAACGAATCCATTCAATACCTTCTACTTTTACCAAGTTTTCAAGCAATTCTGCTAAATTGCGTTTTTTGTAAAGATCCAATCCGTAATACGTTAAATCTTGTGCGATTAAAATCAACTCTTTAACGCCGTCTTTTGCCAAATTTTCGGCTTCTTTTACCAATTTTTCAATGGGTTGCGATGCATGTTTACCGCGCATTAAAGGAATTGCACAAAATGAACACGGACGATCGCATCCTTCTGAAATTTTTAAATAGGCGTAATTTTTTGGTGTGGTGGTCAGTCGTTCGCCCAATAATTCGTGTTTGTAATCAGCTCCTAAGGCTTTTAGCAGCAAGGGCAAATCGGTCGTCCCAAAATATTGATCCACATCAGGAATTTCTGCTTCTAAATCGGGTTTGTAACGTTCAGATAAACATCCGGTTACAAAAATTTTATCAACCAAACCTTGTTCTTTTCTGTCCACATAATCTAAAATCGTATTTACAGATTCTTCTTTTGCATTATTAATAAAACCACAAGTGTTGATTACCACAATATTTGCCTCATTATTAGCAGCTTCGTGGGTAACGTCTTTTCCGCTTGCTTTCAATTGCCCCATTAAAACTTCACTATCGTAAACGTTTTTAGAACAGCCAAGGGTCACTACGTTGATTTTATTTTTCTTTAAAGATTTAGTTCTCATAAAATTAAAATTCAGGGTGCAAAATTACGATTTTAATTGGTAAAAATGCGTTAAAATATTTTATTCTACCTCTATATCTATTCTAGAATTACTACAAATTGATGCATTTTCAACAATCTTCTCAATAAATTTTAAAAGCGATACCACATTATTGTATTTGATGTAGGCAAGATGAGTGAAATCTTAATTATTGGTAAACATAACGCTTAAAATTATATGAATGTGTCTTTCGTAAACCAATAATTGTCTGTATATAAATATTTTAGCGTGTTTAATTATGTTTCAGAGATTTTATAACACCACAAAAAAAGCCCTTACTTTGAAGGTAAGGGCTAGTCTATTTATGTTATTTTACTTAAAAACTTGCGGTGTAACTCAAACTGATGTTATGGTTTTTAGATTGAATATTTGCCAAACCGTTGGTGCCCGAGCTAATCATTCGTTGCTGCGCATCTTGCTGCCAGAACTGATAACCCAAATCAATACGCGATGCTCCAAAACTGTAACCAATACCGCCACTATAGCTTGTTAAATCGTCCATAATGGTTTTGTTTTTATACGGGCTGCTTGCAAATCGGTATCCTGCACGAAGACTTACACGGTCTAATCGATACTCGCCACCAATTCTAAATTCATTGGTAGCTTGCAAATTGTTTCTGTAAAAATCGTTGGTAAGATCATAGTTGGCATCATCTGCGCTGTATTCTATGGTACTGTAATCTTTACGGATGTAATCCATGCTCAATAAACCTTTTGTTCCAAACACATACGCTAAACTTCCTGTAAACGCTCCTGGGTTTTTCACTGAATATTTGTTGTAAAGTGTTGTAATAGCAGGGTCTATATTGTATAATTGAAAACTACCTCCTGTAGCAATACTTGTTTGCAAACTCTGAGAAAATTCGTCTTGCAAGCGCATCCAAGTAGGTGATTGATACGAAGCTCCAATTCTAAAGGCTTCGGTTGCTTTGTAAATTCCTCCTATATTAAAAGAGAATCCCGAACCGTAAGTATATACGTCATTTCTAAACAACAATTCTTTATAACCATCGGTTATTGCTGCACGGTTTTCTTCATAAATGGCAGAAGAAGTAAGATAATCAACGAAATGAAGGTTTAAATTGGCTCCCACATATAATTTTTTGTCGATATCAAAAGCCACATTAGCTGTTAACTGATTGTTGAAACCAGTGGTAAAAGTTTCGTTTTCTTGATAAAAACTGCTTCCGGCACCATTCAAGGTATATCCCGTACCTGTGTCGTTGATCAAATATCCTTGGTAAGCCAGCATAGCTTGCTGAGCAGAAAAACCATTAGGAATGGTGTTTAGGTAATCATACAAATCGGTAATCGATTCATTTTCCATTGTTTGCACCAAATCTAAAGGCACGCTTCCGCCGTTAAATCCGTTGTTGGCGTGGTCTAAAAAGTAATTGGTAACCGATTGATTGGTTATTCCGCTCGAAAACGTACGGTCGTTAAATCGTGCGTTGGAATGATATCCCAAACCAATAGTTACTTTTTTTAATGCTTTTTCTTGATTTTTAGAATCGATTACAAAAACAGCACCAAAATTTGATAAATTCAAGTCGTTTTCTTTTGCCTTTGATGAATTGCCGTTGAAGATAGATTCGTTTCTTTGTAATTGCAAATTGCCTGTAAAACTAAAATTATTGTAGTTGAACAAAGCCGTTCCCGCGGGGTTTATTTGCATGGTAGAAATATCGCCACCCAATGCACCAAAAGCACCACCCATGGCATTGTATCGTGCCGAACCATTTACTTGTTGCGTTCCAATTCGCACCGCATCATTCGGATTAAACTCTTGTGCTTGCGTTTGCATGATTCCACAAATGGCAAGCAATGGTAAATATATTTTTTTCATAGAGCTATTTGTCTTTATATTTCTTAAAATTAAAGGTTTTTATCTTCTTCCGCCACCAGAACGCATTCCGCCGCCCATGCTGCCACCGCCTCGTGAACCACCAAAACTTCCGCCTGAATTCATTCGAGAGTTGCTAGAAGGTGTATAAACCGGACGCGTACTTCTTTGCATGCGATTGGTTTCTATGCGGTTGGATCTATTAGTACGGGTGTTAAAATTGTTGTTGGTGTTGCGAGATCTATCGAAGCTGTTTCGGTTGCTTTGGAATCTTTCTTGCGATACCGCCATTCGGGTAGCTCTAGAGTTTTCACGGGCAAAGGTGGTAGATCTACCAAAACTATTTCTGTTTGATAAACTACTACTTCGCAAACCACGAGCGTTTGTGGTCGCCATGCGGTTGTTATAAGCCCATTGGCGCGAAGTTAAAGCTCTGTAGGAATTGCTTCTCGAAATATTTCTAAAGCCAACTCCAGGATAGCCCCAACCCCAGTAAGGATTACCCCAGCCCCAATTGTTCCAGCCCCAAGCACCGCCCCAACCAAAGCCCATTCCCATGCCCCAGCCAAAGCCCCAGTTGTTCCAACCCCAAAATGGACTGCCCCAACCCCAATTGTTCCAGCCCCAATAAGGATTACCCCAACCCCAATTGTCAAAATTATAAACAATTTGGGTATCAGTGGTAGCATCGCCCCAGCCGCCGTTTGGTTGATTGTAATTTGAGGAATAATTGTCAACATCGGTAAAAAATGCTTCGTTATCTTCCGTTTTTTCTTTGAAATACTCTGCGTAGTATTTACCTTTTTCATGTGTATCTTCCACAACAATTTTGCTGTTGTTGTAAATTCCATCCACATCATAAGGCTGTTGGCTTAAACTAGAACAGCTTGTAAGGGTTGCTCCTGCTGCTGCAAATAGGCAAAAGCCCAACACATTGAATCTTTTAATAGGTATATGTAGCATATTTAAAGTTTTTATTGTTGAACATTACAAATTTAAGTAGATTTGCACTTAATTATTTGTTAATTTTAATTTATCAAAATATATACCAAAATACAAAAAATGAGCAAGAATATAACTACTAGGGCAGAAGATTATTCAAAATGGTATAATGAATTGGTTGTGAAAGCCGATTTGGCCGAAAATTCGGGTGTTCGCGGATGTATGGTTATTAAACCTTACGGATACGCTATTTGGGAAAAACTTCAAGGCGAATTAGATACTCGTTTTAAAGAAACAGGTCACAGCAATGCATATTTTCCTTTGTTTGTTCCGAAGAGTTTATTCGAAGCTGAAGAGAAAAATGCCGAGGGTTTTGCAAAAGAATGCGCGATTGTTACGCATTATCGTTTAAAAAATGATCCAAACAACCCTGGGAAATTAATGGTGGATCCCGATGCAAAATTAGAGGAAGAATTAATAGTTCGCCCAACATCCGAAGCAATTATTTGGAGCACTTATAAAGGTTGGATACAATCTTATCGCGACCTTCCGATACTTATCAACCAATGGGCAAATGTGGTGCGATGGGAAATGCGTACCCGTTTGTTTTTAAGAACTGCTGAATTTTTATGGCAAGAAGGTCACACGGCTCACGCCACTAAAGAAGAAGCTTTGGTTGAAGCAAAACAAATGCAGGATGTGTATGTGGATGTGGTTGAAAATGTCATGGGAATACCGGTTATTAAAGGTTACAAAACCGAAACCGAGCGTTTTGCAGGTGCCGATGAAACCTATACCATTGAAGCTTTAATGCAAGACGGAAAAGCGTTGCAGGCAGGTACTTCGCATTTTTTAGGTCAGAATTTTGCCAAAGCGTTCGATGTGAAATTTACCAATAAAGAAGGCAAACAAGATTATGTTTGGGCTACTTCGTGGGGGGTTTCCACGCGTTTAATGGGTGCGTTGATTATGACACATTCTGACGATAATGGTTTGGTGTTGCCTCCCAAATTAGCACCTATACAAGTGGTGATTGTTCCTATTCACAGAACCGAAGAGCAATTACAAGAAATTGGCAACAAAGCCGATGAATTGATTGCAGCATTTAAAAAGAAAGGGATTTCTGTGAAATACGATGACCGCGACACCCATAAACCAGGTTTTAAATTTGCGGAATGGGAATTGAAAGGAGTGCCGGTGCGCATTGCTATTGGTCCGAAAGATCTAGAAAACGGCACTTTTGAAGTAGCCCGAAGAGATACATTGACCAAAGAAATTGTTTCGGCTACAAATGCAGTAGATTATATCGAAAATTTATTGAATGAAATTCAAGAACATTTGTTTACAAAGGCATTGAATTTTAGAGAAACACATATCACTGAAGTGAATTCTTTTGATGAATTTAAAGAAGTTTTAAAAACAAAAGGCGGCTTTTTATTGGCACATTGGGACGGAACACCCGAAACCGAAGAGCGCATTAAAGAGTTAACCAAAGCAACCATTCGCTGCATCCCGATGGATCAAAAAACGGAAGAAGGTGTTTGTGTACTTACAGGCAAGCCTTCAAAAGGCAGAGTGTTGTTTGCAAAAGCCTACTAATAAAGTGAAACTCCCAAAAAAAGCTAATTTTGGGAGTTTTTTTTATGGTTTACAAAGGCGGTGGGTTAATTTATTGTAGCCCCACCATTCGATATGAATTCCTTTGCGTGTTTCAATTGCTGTGTAAATCGTAGCTATAAATTCTATAATGTTAAAAATGATTACCACAGAAAGGTACACAAAATATATCGTATTCACGCCGGATTTGTTCAAAATCAAGGCAATAGTCCACCAAAAACATATATTGTTAAAAACAAATACAATTAATTGTGAAAGTAATGCTTGTGTGCAATGCCAACGCACAAAATAAGTTCCTTTTCGATTGCTAAAATAAAACACTACGGTAGCAATTAAGTTAACAATGGGCAAGGGCAAGCCGGCCACCAAAGCCACTAACGACATTAAATAGCTATTCGATGCTTTTTCTGCTTCGTGTTCGCTGGGGGTATAAGAAAAACGCTTGTTTAAAATCATACATCTTTTATGATGTTCCAAATCCAATTTAAAAGAAGTAACAATACTGCTGTCCAAGCAATTTTAGGCTTTTGCAAGAATTGTTCTGTATCCTTATAAAATTTTAAGAAAGTATTTTTATTAAAGGATAAGTCAAACAACAACCAAATAGGTAGCACCAGCATAATTATTGCGATGATGATTCCCAACGGATTCAACAGCAATGCTTTCTGAATATCACCATTCATTAAAGCTATTACAGCTCGTGTTGATCCACACGAAGGGCAAGGAAAAGTTGTTATTCTTTTAATACTGCAAACTGTTACTTCCGCATGGGTATTTGAAACGGTTTTAATAGTGTAAAAAAGCCAAATATAGCCCGCAATGCAGGCTATGAGTAATAAAAAATAAAAGGTATTTTTTTTAATACGAGGCATTAAAGAATACTTGTTGCAATTTCTCCATGTTTTTTTCTCTGGTAGCACCCATGATTAAAAAGAAATCAATAATAGTCCAAACTCCAAAACCGCCACAAGTTAATAATTTACCAATACCCATTCCGGTATCTCCGATAATGAATCGGTCAATACCTAAACTTCCCCCTCCTACTAAAGAAATAATCAAGCTGGTTGTAGGGTCTTTAAATTGTTGCGTTTGAATGATTGACCATTGAGAATCGTCTAACTTTAAAAGTTCTTCTCTAATGTATCCTAATTGATGACTTTCAAAGAATTTTCCGTTGGTCATTAGGAACATATCCACTTTTTGTGCGTCCATTTGTATGTTTTTTCAGTGTCCTACTCGTATAGCTTTTCGGCATCGCTCCGTTTTTCATGGTTTCTGGCGTCCATAATCTCGTTGCAAAATTAAAAAATTATGTTAAAAAAAACAATTCTTTTTCACTAAAGGTTGATTAGGGATTGAAGCGCTAATTTATAGGATTGCAAGCCAAAACCACATATAACACCAACCGCTGTTTCAGAAATATAGGAATGATGTCTAAATGGTTCCCTGCTATAAATATTGCTTAAATGTACTTCAATAACAGGCGTTGAGATGGCACGAACAGCATCGGCTATAGCAATTGATGTGTGGGAATATGCACCTGCATTTAGAATAATGCCATCGTATGAAAAGCCAATCTCATGCAAGGTGTCAATTATAGATCCTTCGTGATTGCTTTGGAAGTAAATTAAATCAGCAGTTTGAAACTCGTTTTGTAATGATTTAAAAAAATCTTCAAAATTTATATTACCGTAGATTTCGGGCTCTCTTTTTCCTAATAAATTCAAATTAGGTCCATTAATAATGGCTATTTTCATGAATGGAGTTTTTAATTTTAGTAAAGATAACAAACTAGATTGTAAAAATTAAAAGGAAATAAATGAAAACACTTACAATATTATTATTACTCTATGAGTTGAATGAAACATGAATAAATCATTATCGAGTGATTAAAGTATTGTTAAATAAGTTGTCTGTGGGTATTGCGATTTGCTAAATTTGTACTATAAAAATAATTATTAGAAATGAAAAAGATTTTATTATCAGTAGCTGTATTGGCAACAAGTTTTGCAGCACAAGCACAAGAACGCACTTTTGGTTTTAACCAAGGAGATGTTTTATTAGAAGGAAGTTTACAAGCAAATTCAGAAGACAACAAGTTGGAAACAGTAAAAACTTCAGAATTTAATTTCACACCAAAAGCAGGTTATTTCATTAATGATAACTTTGCAGTAGGGTTAGGATTAAATTTTGGTTCTGCTAAGACTGAAAACTATTCAGATGTAGTAGCAGATAGAGTTACCCAAAAGGCTAACAACGTAGGTTTTGAGGTTTTCGGACGTTATTACTTCATGGATTTAAATAGATTTCAACCTTATGGTGAAGTGGGAATTGGCTATAATTCTTTAGGCGGAGAAATTTCGAGATATGATGAAGCAACTAGCACCACAATCACTAGAGATTTAGATAAAACAAACCGTTTTGGTGTGAATGCTACTTTAGGTATCAATTACTTTGTAACACCTAAAATTGCAGTAAATTTTGCACTGAGCAATGTTATAGGTTTTAATTCATCGAAAATGGATACGCCAAATGCTAAAGCTACAACCGATTTCTATGCTAATATAAATAACTTTAATAACTTTTTTGATACAGCAACCTTCGGTTTAACCTTTAAATTGTAATTTTTTTAAAGAAATTTAATAAAATTTTAAGAGCCTTTCATTTTTGAAAGGCTTTTTTTATATCTTTAAGGCTTAAAATATATTTAAAGCTGAACTAATGAAGAAAATAGTACTGTCAATCGCTTTTTTAGGGTTGTTAACAACGAATAGCTTTGCGCAACGCAATCATCGAAACTTAATAGAAACAGGAATTAAGATTGGTCCTAATATGTCACGCTTAACAGGTGGAAACACTCAAGAATTCAAGCCTGGATTGCAAATAGGAGGAACAGTTGAAATTCCCTTGTCTTTTTATAAAAAGTTTGCCGTTCAAGCCGAATTGCAATATGCAGTGCAAGGGTACAAAGGCGCTGAATATAATCAAATTGATATGTTAACCGGCGAAACTACTGAAACATTCAAGTTAGAAGATGTTACCATGCATTATATGTATTTGCCAATTACCTTTAAATACTACGCAAGTAAAAATTTCTCAGTAGAATTTGGTGGCCAAGTAGGTTATATGTTGCATGCGCAAGGTCAGTTTGATGCCAATAAATACAATACCGCTCGCTCGTATTTGTATTTAACAGATCCGCGTTATGCTGCCTCCTATTCGCAATTAGACCAAGCTTTGTTTGAAGCTGGTTACCGCAGTAAAGATCCAGATGATTTCTATGAAAGATTAGATTATGGTCTTACAGGCGGTTTTTCATACTACTTAGACAGCGGTGTATTCTTTAACTTCCGTTACTATATGGGATTACAAGATATTTATAAGATAGATAACGATTACCGAAAGTTTACAATTCCGGATGCAGGAGAAGAACTTCAGCGAGAAATTGATTATATCAACAATAATTTAAAATTTGCACCTTTAACAAACACTTCGGTTCAATTATCAGTTGGTTATAAGTTTTAAGCTTGCACCATACATCAGTATTTTAAATTACAAATATATTTAGCCACCGTAAAGGTGGCTTTTCCTATGAGTGATACTATTGCACAATATGCATATTATTTAAGATTAGAACGCGGTGTAGCAGAAAATACACTGGTGAACTATTTGTATGATTTAGAAAAGTTACAACACTTTTTGGGAAGCGATTGTGAAATAGCGTATGCTCAAGAACATAATATCAGAAGTTTTATTCATTTTATAGCCGATTTTTTAGCACCATCCACTCAAGCACGAATACTTTCGGCATTAAATCACTATTATAACTTTTTAATTTTACAGCAAAAAATTGATCAAAATCCGGTAGCCTTTATCGAATTGCCCAAACAATCAAGAAAATTGCCGGTGGTACTTACTGTTGACGAGATTGATCTACTGCAATCATTCATTAAAAAAGATACCCATGAAGGGGTGCGTAACGATGCAATTATTGAAGTGCTTTACAGTTGTGGGTTGCGCGTGTCTGAAGTTGTTCACTTAAAGCTTTCTGATCTTTTTTTTGATGAAGGATATATAAAAGTTTTAGGAAAGGGCGACAAACAACGTTTTGTACCCATTACCCAATCTGCTATGAAAAAGGTTCATTCCTATATAAATGAAATTCGTTTTCAATTAAAAATAAAAAAAGAAGCCGAAGACATTCTGTTTTTAAATAGAAGAGGAAGTCAGTTAACCCGTGCAATGATTTTTACGATTTTGAAAAATTTAGCAAAAATGGCTGGATTAAATAAAAACATAAGTCCACATACATTGAGGCATTCTTTTGCCACGCACTTGTTAGAAAACGGAGCTGATTTACGTTCAATACAAATGCTGCTGGGACACGAATCCATTACCACTACTGAAATTTATTTGCATTTAGACAGAAATAAATTAAAAGAAGAAATAGAAAAATTTCACCCTTGGAGCAATAAGTAATTGAAAACGCTATAAAATCTCATAGGTTTTTAAGTTCTTCACTTCTTTAATAACAAACATGCTGTGTGTGCTTTGCACCTCTTCCATCGTTGTGAGTTTAGAAAGCATAAACTCGCGATAAGCTTCCATATCTGCAACACCAATTTTTAAAATATAATCATACTCACCACTCACATGAAAACACTCTAAAACCTCAGGAATTTCATGTATTTTCTTTTCAAAGCGCAAAATGGCATCTTTTGAATGCGATTTAATTTTTATGTGAGAAATAGCCATAAAACTGCGATTGATTTTATCTTTATTCACAATTGCCACATAATCGGTAATAATTTGTTGCTTTTCTAACTTCTTAATGCGTTCATATACAGCGGTGGTAGAAAGTTGCAATTGGTCTGCAAGTTCTTTTGTGGTTTGCTTGCAATTTTTTTGTAACAATGCCACTAATTTTAAATCTGTATCGTCTAATTTCATATTATATTTTAAGTTATTTATCTTTATTATAGATTTTTATTCGGTAAAATCAAACTTTTTGATGATTAATTTTCTAATATACAATTTTTTATTTGGATAAACAAATAGGTGTTCCTACTTTTAAAACGCTAAATTAAAAAATACAAAAAAATGTTTAAACCAGCAGATAAAATTCAAGACTTACAATTTTTTGGAGAATTTGGCGGTGTGAATCCCTCAATTTCCGATTCTTCAACTTATACCTTCCTAGCCGCAAAAACAATGTTTGATACATTTGAAGGCAATACCGATGGTTGTTATTTGTACAGTCGGCACAGTTCGCCCTCTAATTTATATTTAAGCGAAGCTTTGGCACAATTAGAAAATACCGAAGCTGCCAACGTCACTGCATCGGGTATGGGTGCAATTACAGCAACGCTTATGCAATTGTGCAAAAGTGGCGATCATATTATTGCCAGCAGAACAATTTATGGCGGAACGTATGCTTTTTTAAAGAATTTTTTACCTGAATTTGGTGTAACAATCGATTTTGTTGATATTACTAATATCGATAAAATTCAGTCGTTGATAAGGCCAAATACCAAAGTAATTTATTTAGAAACCGTTAGCAATCCCTTGCTAGAAGTGGCGGATATTCCTGCAATTTCTAAAATTGGCAAACAGCGCAATATACAAGTGGTGGTAGATAATACCTTTTCACCACTAAGCGTAACTCCTGCCAATTTAGGAGCCGATATTGTAATTCACAGTTTAACCAAATATATAAACGGCAGCAGCGATACAGTAGGCGGCGTGGTTTGTGGCAGCGCTGAATTTATCAACAGCCTAAAGAATGTAAACAATGGTGCATGCATGTTGTTAGGTTCCACGATGGATAGTATGCGGTCGGCAAGTATTTTAAAAAATATGCGCACCCTACATTTACGAATGAAGCAACACAGTGCCAATGCGCTCTATTTGGCCAAAGCTTTTAATGAATTAGGGGTTAAAACGGTTTATCCAGGATTATCAACCCATCCATCTCATGAAATTTTTAAAAGTATGTACAATAGCGAGTTTGGTTTTGGTGGTATGTTGACAATCGATGTTGGTTCATTAGAAAATGCCAATGCAGTTATGGAATTAATGCAAGAACGAAACATTGGATATTTGGCCGTAAGCTTAGGATTTTACAAAACTCTATTCAGTGCACCTGGAACATCGACATCATCAGAAATTCCGGCCGATGAACAAAAAGAAATGGGCTTGTCTGATGGATTGATTCGCTTTTCTATCGGCTTAGATAATGACATCGCACGTACTTTTGAACTCATGAAAAGTTGCTTAGTTGACTTAAAAGTTATTTAATTGATTAAAATCGCCTTTTTAAAGGCGATTTTTTTACCCCCAAACCAATCACCAAAAACAATTTTTAACATTTCCCAACAAACTCATAATTTGCTTTTAAATATCATTAATATATGGTACTTTTGTTAGTAAAAAAGTAAGAAATTGAGTTTGAAAAAGAAAATTTTAAAAGTTATTAAATACGTTTTAATAACTTTAGCCTCTTTATTGGTGTTAATTTTGGTGGCAATTTATTCGCTTCAGTTTCCTGCTGTGCAAAATTTTGTGAAAGATAAATTGGTAAACTATTTGCAAGAAAAAATACAAACCAAGGTTTCTTTAAATCGGGTGTATGTTCATTTTCCTAATAAAATTGAGCTGGAACAATTATATCTCGAAGATCAAAATGCCGATACGCTTTTATACGTTAACCACCTAAATGTTGGTTTAGACCTTCCTCAATTATTAAATAACAAAGCCGAATTTACTGCTATTGAATTGGATGGATTAACAGCAAACGTGGAAAAACGCGCAGACAGCACTTTTAATTTTGACTATATTATTGATGCATTTGCCACTAACGATGAAGAGGATGAGGAAAGCAAACCTTTTATAATTGATTTAGATAAGATACACCTACAAAATATAAATGTTACATACAACGATCGCACCAGCAAAAACGATATTACTTTAAAATTAACCGATTTGCAAACCGTGGTAGAGGTTTTTGACTTAGAAAAAAACAACTACGCTGTTGATTACATTAATGCCGACGGATTTCAATTGGTTTTTAACCAAGGCATGTTAGAAGAAGTAGCTGCTAATACCAGAGAAAAGGTAGATTCTTTATCTGAAGAAAACCCTTTAAACATTGTTGTTAACGCATTAAATCTCACAAATTTTGATGTTTTATATGATGATGAAAATAGTGCTACACGCGCAAAAATAGTCTTTGCTAAATTGCAGTCAAAAATTAAAAAAATAGACCTGCCTACTAATAGCTTTAATATTTCGGACCTTCAATTTCATGATGCATTTGTAAATGTATTGCTCACACCTATGTCAAAAGCATCGCAAAGTGTCAATGATTCAGCAACTAATAATCAAGAAGAAGTTGCCGCTGAAACCAATCCGTTTAAAGTATTTTTAAACAAAGCCAATCTGCAAAATGTAAACGTGGTTTACAACAACGGTTTGGGCGAAAATACTTCAAAAGCATTTAATGCCAATCATTTAGATATTAAAAAATTAACAGCAAACATCAACGATCTAGAAATGATAGGCAGCAATGTGAAAGGAATTATTCAAGAGGCAAGTTTTACTGAAACCAGTGGCTTTTTGTTGGAAGAGCTGTCAACAAAATTTGTATATGGTGAAAAGGAAACTCTTTTAGAAAACTTAACATTAAAAACTCCCAACACCTTTTTGCAACGCAGTTTAAAACTGCAATACCAGTCAATTGATGATTTTACGAATAATCTGGGAAATGTAGCGTTAGAAGCCAATTTGCCCGATACGAAAATCGGCTTTAAAGATATTCTTTGGTTGGCACCCGATTTAAAAAATACGGCGCCTTTTAATTCGTATCCCACTGCGGTTCTGAATGTTTCTGCCAATGTAAAAGGAAAAGTAAACGATCTTTTAGTACAAGAATTCAAACTTTCAGGCTTAGGTAGTTTAAATGTAAATGCTTCGGGAACCATAAAAAACGCATTGGAAACCGATCGTTTATGGATGAATTTAAAAATTGCAAACCTCACAGCAGATAAGCGTTTGATCAATAATTTAGCGCCAAAAAATGCGATTCCAAATAGCATAGAAATTCCGGAAAACATGAACCTTTCCGGGAAAATTAAAGGCGGTTTGAATGATTTATATGCCGATTTAGGATTGCAATCTTCCTTTGGTAATGCAAAATTCACTGGAACATTTAATCAAAAAGTGAAAAATGCTGAAAAGTATGACATCAATGCGACGTTAGCATCTTTTAACGTAGGCAAATTGTTGAAACAACCCGATTTGGGCATCGTAACTGCTCAGGCAAAAATAAACGGAACTGGTTTTAATTTCGAACAGAACAATGCCACGATCGATGCATTTGTAACCCAAGCAACTTATAAAGGTTACACTTACCAAGGCGTTGATTTAAAAGGAAAAATTTCCAATGGAAATTACGAGGCAACGCTTCGTTCTGATGATGAAAACGCAAAATTAAATATCGCAGCCAGCGGAGTGTACAACGCCACGCAGCCAACTGTAAAAACCGATGGTACTATTTTTAAAATTGATCTTAACAAACTTGGTTTTTACGATACACCAATGGCTTTGGCAGGAAAGTTAAAGGCCGATTTTTCATCGCTTAATCCCGATGCTTTGAATGGCGAAATGCTGTTGCAAGATTTTGTGCTTTCAGACGGTGACGAAATTTATCCAATCAGTACAATAAGCCTAAAAGCGGTGAGTAATGACAGCATCAATAGCATCGACTTAAAATCACAAATTGTTGATGCAGCCATTACCGGAAAATATAAATTAACCGAAATTAGTGCTTCGTTGCTTAGCACATTAAATCAATATTATCATTTTCAAAAAGAAAGCGATCCCAAAAAACCAATTAGTCCATCGCAATATTTTGATTTTAAAGGAAAAATTAAAAACGACGACCTCATTCGCAAGTTTGCACCTGCGCTTACATCGTTTCAAACCATCAATCTGTACGGTTCCTACAATGCCGATTCGCGTAAAATTACGGTATATGGAAGTGTGCCCCAAGTGCAATATGATGCTTATCAACTGAATGACATTAAATTATCGGCTGGAAACGATGAAGAAAGCTTGAATTATTCCGTAACATTGAACCAGTTAGACAGCGAACAATTTAGGTTAGAAAATATTGTTTTAGATGGATTTATAGCAAACGATGTCATTGATTACAATTTATTGGTTAAAGACGACAACGAGGAAGTTCAATATAAAATTGCCGGAAATGTAGCCACAGCCAATGATTTGATTGATTTAAGCTTGAAACAAGACGGTTTTGTGTTGAATTATGATGCTTGGAGTGTTGCACCGAACAATAAACTTACTGTGTATCCAACAGGATTGGTGGCACAAAATTTAGATCTTACAAGCGCCAACAGTTCCATTACGATTAATTCAGAAGGCGACACACCTGCAGCGCCTTTAAATATTCAATTTAAAGATTTTAAAATTGAAACATTAACAGAGATTGTTCGTAAAGATTCGTTACCTGCAGAAGGAACCATCAATGGAAAAGCGGTATTAAAAGATGTGATGAATGATTTGCGGTTAACAGCCGATTTAAACATTAAAGATTTAAAAGTTTTTGGAAATGCCATTGGAACGATAGATGCTTTGGTGGCAAACGAAACATCTTCTTTATATAATGCAGATATTAAATTGAGCGGCTTCAACAACAACTTGTCGCTATTGGGAAGCTATGATACCGCAGCAAGTAAATTTGATGCCGATTTAGATATAAAAGCCTTGCAAATGACCAGTATTCAAGGTTTTTCAATGAACCAACTCAGCGATGCTAAGGGATATATTTCGGGTAAATTGAAACTTACCGGCACTACTGATGCACCAAGTATATTGGGGAATGTACAGTTTAACGATGCCGGTTTTGGCGTATCACAGCTCAACACTACTTTTCAAAACATGAACGATGAAATTCAATTTACTAATAGAGGAATTGTGTTTAAATCGTTTAAAATAAATGATACCGATGGAAATGCCTTAACCATAAACGGCGCAGTACTTACCAAAACGTATCAAGATTTTAATTTTGATTTGAATCTTTCGGCGCGCAATTTCAAAGTGGTGAATTCTACTAAAACCGATAATCAAATGCTTTATGGGGTGATGGCTATCAATGCTAATATTGGTGTAAAAGGCAATTTAGATCTTCCAAAAATAGACGGAACGATAAATGTAACCGATAAAACCGATTTCACATTTGTAATGCCGCAATCAAGTCCGGCGTTGCAAGAACGCGAAGGCATTATAGAATTTGTAGATCAAGATCAATTGGCTTTGGAAGATACCATAGAAGACCCCGAAGAAGATTTAAACCAAACACTAAGCGGCTTGGATGTAAACTTAAATATCGAGTTAGACAAAGAAGCACAAATGTCTATCGTAATTGATAAAGCAAACGGAGATTTTATCAAATTGCAAGGAGAAGGGCAGTTAACAGGTGGTATTGATCCATCGGGCAAAACAACCCTTGTGGGAAGATATGAGGTAAACGAAGGCGCTTATGAAATGTCGGTAAGTTTGTTAAAACGTCGATTCATCATTCAAAAAGGAAGTTCTATCACTTGGACGGGCGAGCCTACAAAAGCAGATGTTGATATCACAGCTATCTATAAAACCAAAGCAGCACCTTATGATTTGGTACAACAACAAGTGGGCAACGACGAAATTTCGAACTTATACAAACAACGCATTCCTTTTAATACCTTGTTAAAAATGTCGGGCGAATTGCTAAAACCAATCATTACATTTGATATAGAAGTAGATGGCAATAATCCCGGCATACCAACGGAAATCACCGCAGCTGTAAGCAATAAACTAAGTGAACTGCGCACCGAAGAGTCGGAAATGAACAAACAAGTTTTTGCTTTGTTACTGTTGAATCGTTTCATTGGCGAAAATCCATTTCAAAGCAGTGCAGGAATGTCTGCAGAAAGCGTTGCCCGCCAAAGTGTAAGCCGTATGCTTTCGGAGCAGTTAAACAATATTGCTGCTGATTTAATTGATGGTGTGGAATTGAATTTTGATTTAGAATCTACCGACGATTACAGCACAGGTACCCAACAAAACCGTACCGATTTGAATGTAAATATTTCTAAAACATTGTTGAATGATCGTTTAAAAGTGAGTGTGGGCAGTAATTTTGGTTTAGAAGGAAATGAACGCCAAAACGAACAAATGACCAATATTGCAGGCGATATTCAGATAGAATATTTATTGTCTAAAGACGGCAGGTATTTATTAAAAGCCTATCGAAAAGACGAATACCAAGTGGCACTACAAGGACAAATTATTGAAACCGGCGTTGGTTTTGTGATTACATTAGATTACAACAAATTTAGAGAGTTGATCAACCGCAGCAAACGAAACCGCGCCTTTAGAAAACAACAAAGAAAATTACAAAATGAACAAGCTACCCCAACTACTAAATAAACTACTTTTTGCAGCCACAGCTTTGTTTTTGGTTGGCTGTAGCAATACGCGTTTTGTGCCCGAAGGTGATTATTTATACACAGGTGCATCTATTACTATTTTAAGCGATTCCTTGCCGAAAAGCAAAAAATCGGCATTAGAAGATTTGCTAAAAGAATCGTTAACCCCAAAACCCAACAAATCATTTTTGGGGTTGCGTCCACAAATATATATCTACAATAAAGTAAGCGAACCAAAAAAAGACAAGGGATTTAAACATTGGTTAAAGTATAAAGTAGGAAAAAAACCGGTCTATTTAAGTGATGTGGACATTCCTTTTAACTTAGATTTAATCGAAAACACGGGTGAGAATAATGGTTATTTTAATATTTCGGCAAGTTATGATACCGTGCCCAAAAACAAGAAAGTACATATCAATTATGAAGTATCGCCGCGCGTTCAATATACAATCAATGAGGTTACTTTTCCACAAGATTCAACCATTTTGGCAAAAGAAATCCGGAAAACAACCGATGAATCGCTTTTAAAAATAAACGATCCGTTTAGTTTAGATGTCATTAAAAATGAACGCGAGCGTATCGATGCGAAATTAAAAGAAAATGGTTTTTATTATTTTGACCCCAACAACATTATTGTACAAGTAGATAGTACCGAAGTAAAACACAAAGTCAACTTAAAAGTAAAAATTAAAAACGATACACCCGAACTGGCAAAAGAACAGTTTACGATTGATAAAATTTATATCTTTTCGGATTATAACTTGCGAAATGCGCGCAACCGCCGCAATTTGGTGCGTGCAAACACCGATACCATTCTGTGGAAAGACAATGTATATATTTTAGACCCAAAAGAAAAATTCCGTCCGCAAATTTATGATCGGGCGTTGTATTTTAAATCGGGCGATTTGTACAATCGTTCCAATCACAACCTCACTTTAAGCCGACTGATAAATTTGGGTACGTTTAAGTTTGTAAAAAATCAATTTGTATTAAAAGACTCAACCGCTCAAAAATTCGATGTGTATTATTACCTCACTCCAAACGATTTCAAGTCGCTTCGATTGGAAACATTGGGAAAATCGAATTCTGCAAGTTATGTGGGCGGAGAAGTAAACTTTAATTGGCGCCACCGCAATTTTCTTCGCGGAGCAGAATTGTTTACAGCAACACTCTACACAGCCATCGATTTTCAATTGGGCGGCAGTAAGGAAGCCAATAATATTTACCGTGTGGGTAGCCGTTTTAGTTTAACTTGGCCGCGCATCATTGCCCCGTTTAAATTTCAGTCATCAAGTGCCTTTGTGCCGCGTACTCGGGTACAATTAGGATACGAATATCAAAACCGCACCCAACTATACACGTTGCATAATTTCAATGCATCATTTGGATATCTATGGAAAGAAAACGCCTTGCGCGAACACGATCTAAAACTGCTTGAAGTTACCTATGTTGCACCTGAAAAAACCACTGCAAAGTATGAAGAAGAGATTGCAAAATATCCACCATTAGCCCGTGTTACCGAAAAGCAATTGATTTTTGGTCCGGTATATTCGTATATTTTCACCAATACCATGTTGCCTAAAAAACACACTTTTTATTACAAAGGATTATTAGACTTATCGGCCAATTTAACAGGTATTATATCAGGAGCAAACGCAGAAAAAGAAGCGCCTAAAACCATTTTGGGTGTTGCATATAGCCAATACATCAAAACAGAACACGATTTTAGGTACTATTTAAAACTGAACAATACCTCGCAACTTGCGAGCCGTTTTATTGCAGGAGTGGCCTATCCGTATGGAAATTCGGTGCACATGCCTTTTTCTAAACAATTTTTTGTGGGTGGTAGCAATAGTATTCGTGCTTTTCGAGCACGTACGTTGGGTCCGGGTAGCTATGATCCGCGCGGAGAAGGTTCATCTTTTTACCATGATCAAGCAGGAGATGTGAAATTAGAAGCAAATTTAGAATACCGTGCCAATATTATTAGTTTTTTAAATGCAGCAGTGTTTGTAGATGCCGGAAATGTATGGCTTTTTAACGAAGAAACTACAAGACCCGGCGGACAGTTTAGCAAAGAATTTTTATCAGAAATTGCCGTTGGCGCTGGTTTTGGTTTGCGTTTCGACTTTAATATCCTCATTCTTCGTGCCGATTTGGCAATGCCTTTGCGCATACCTTACTATCCCAAAGGAGACCGCTGGACTTTCAATGAAATAGACTTTTCACGAAAAACATGGCGCCGAGATAACCTTATGTTTAATATTGCCATTGGGTATCCGTTTTAATATTTTTTTAGGCAGATTTTATACCAAATTTGTAATGACGTAGGATTAATAATCATGTTTTGAGGGAAGCAAAAATTTCACCAAATAAAAAATATGTATTAATAGAAAATTTTGTACCTTTCAAAATCCTTATTATTATGTAATACAAAATATCTTGCCCAAGAATGAAAAAAATTTTAATAATAGAAGATGATGTGTCTTTCTGCCTGATGATGAAGACATTTCTAACCAAAAAAGGGTTCGAAGTGTTCCATGCTTTTTCATTCAAAGAAGCGGCTATAATCTTAAACGATGAAAAAATTGACCTAGTTTTAACCGATGTGCGCTTGCCAGATAACGATGGTATCGAAATACTCAAATTCATTAAAGATATCAATCCTGCCATTCAAGTAATATTAATGACTGGCTACACCGATATCAAAACAGCAGTTAATGTGATGAAAATGGGTGCTTTTGACTATGTATCGAAACCCATAAATTCTGACGAAATCCTGCATACTATTGACAAAGCACTGAAAGATTCCGGAAAAACAGCTACGGTGGTTCACTCCGAAAAAAATACTGAAACCAATGAAACACGACCTGTAAAAAATGCATACACAGGTAGTCATTTCATTAAAGGTAAAAGTGAAAAGTCTAAAGAATTGCACGAGTTTATCAACGTGGTGGCGCCTACAAATATTTCGGTATTGATCATAGGTGATAGTGGTACCGGAAAGGAAAACATAGCCTATTCCATTCACAAATTAAGCAAGCGTCAAAACATGCCTTATGTGGCGGTTGATTGTGGGGCAATCCCAAAAGATTTAGCTGCAAGCGAATTTTTTGGCCATGTAAAAGGTTCCTTTACAGGTGCAACGGGTGATAAAGTTGGTCACTTTGAAGCAGCTAATGGGGGAACTATTTTTTTAGACGAAGTAGGTAATTTAACCTACGATGTTCAAGTGCAACTACTTCGTGCTTTGCAAGAACGAAAAGTGAAACCTGTAGGAAGCAGTAAAGAAATAAATGTAGATATTCGCATTATTGCTGCTACCAACGAAGACTTACAAAAAGCAGTTCGAGACGGACATTTTAGAGAAGATTTATACCATCGATTAAACGAATTTTCCATTCAAGCTCCCCGTTTAAATGAACGAGGTAAGGATATTCTTGAATTTGCAAATTTTTTTATAGCGCAATCAAATGAGGAATTAGAGCGCGATGTTCATGGTTTGTCTGATGAAGTTACAGAATTGTTTTTAAACTATGAATGGCCGGGAAATTTACGAGAAATGCGCAATGTAATTAAACGAGCGGTATTATTAAGTAAATCCGATTTTATTGAAACTTCTGTTCTACCTGCTGAAATGTTTCAGCAAAACACTTTGTTAAAAAGCAATGAGACAGATGAAAATACAGCAACTAATTTCAGCAACGGTATTTCACCTGAAGAGGAGATGAAGTTGTATTCATCTAAAAACGAAGAGCATTTAATCAGAGTGGCATTAGAAAAAGCAAAATACAACAAAACAAAAGCAGCACAAATATTGGGAATTGACCGTAAAACGCTGTACAATAAATTAAAACTCTACGATATTGAGTTGTAACGAAAAATAAATAAAAATGAGTACTTTTGGGTACTCATTTTACATTTAACTATTTTTGCGGAAGTAGGCACCAACTTGTAGATTGTTCCAACAAAAGGTATTGATGTTTTCAGTTTTAAAACTATTGAAAACAGTAAGGTTCAATATAAATGGTGTTTTGGCTTGTTAATTGATTTTAAAAAGCTGTTTATAAAGAAGAAATATGAACAAACAACCTATAATTGCGGTCATTGGTTTAGGCTATGTGGGGCTACCACTAGCTTGTCTATTTGCCAAAAAATACCAAGTGATTGGTTATGATATCGATACAAACCGAATTGCAGCGCTTAATAATGGCGAAGACCGAACTTTAGAGGTATCAAAAGAAACCTTACAGTCTGTTTTAAATACATCATTAGCGAGTACTACTGCTTCTAACGGTTTGCGTTTTTCAGACTGTGAGGTAGATTTGGAAATAGCCGATTATTACATCATCACCGTGCCTACACCTGTTGATAAAAACAACACACCCGATCTAACGCCTCTTAAAAAAGCATCTGAATTGGTGGGTTCGGTACTGCGAAAAGGAAATGTAGTGGTTTATGAATCAACTGTTTATCCAGGAGTAACAGAAGAAGAATGTGTGCCTATTTTAGAAAGAATTTCAGGTTTGCAGTTCAATACTGATTTCTTTGCAGGATATTCTCCAGAACGGGTAAATCCGGGCGATAAAGAACGGTCTATTGAAAAAATTATTAAAGTAACTTCTGGTTCAACAACCGCAATTGCTCAGGAGATTGATGCACTTTATGCATCGGTTATAACAGCTGGAACACACAAAGCATCTTCAATCAAAGTGGCAGAAGCAGCAAAAGTGATCGAAAATGCGCAACGCGACATAAATATTGCTTTTGTAAACGAATTGGCAAAAATTTTTGCGTTAATGGGTATCGATACCAAAGAAGTATTGCAAGCTGCAGGAACCAAATGGAATTTTATGCCCTTTCAACCAGGTTTAGTAGGCGGACATTGTATTGGGGTGGATCCGTTTTATTTGGCACAAAAGGCACAACAAATGGGCTATTATTCAGAATTGATTTTATCGGCACGTAGGTTAAACGATTCAATGGGTGCATTTGTAGCATCCCAAGTAGTGAAACTAATGATTCAAAATGATATGAAGATAAAAAAAGCTAAAGTTTTGGTATTAGGTGTCACTTTTAAAGAAAATTGTCCCGATATGCGCAATTCCAAAGTATGGGATGTGGTAGATGCACTTTTAGATTATGGATGCTGTGTTTCCGTATATGATCCATGGGTAAATTGGAAAAATCGTGTGCTTCCAAAAGAAGTCATTGTTTTAGAATCTTTAGAAAATACCACCTTCGATGCAGCAGTTTTAGCCGTAGCCCATCAACAATTTTTATCGATGGATGTTCGAAAACATTTGAACCCATCTGGCGTGATTTATGATGTGAAAGGAGTTTTACAAGAACCGGTAGATGGCAGACTGTAAGACATTGTTGGCGCTCGGTATCCTTTGAAGCATTATTGAAATAATTTTAATGATAGTATTAAAAACACCTTTCAAGATGTTAATGCATATTAGGCATCATGTAGCACAATCAATAGTTAAAAGTTTTTTGATATTTTGTGAGAATCAAATTTTGTTACTGTTAAATGCCACTCCGAAAGCAGTAGTATAAATAAGGAGTAACAAACTAAAAAATAATGTTTCGCTTATTCAAATATACACGCACGCTTAAAAAGTTTTTCTTCAATCCATAAAAAAGTGGTAAATTTCCACCCATAAATGCTTTTTAGACGGTGTACAGAAAAGGTAGGAAGTAAAAGTGATGCATCCTTCGAAAATACATTTTTTCTGAAGAGTTATACAAAACATTATGAAAATAGGAATTACTTTTAGTGCGTTCGATTTGTTGCACGCAGGACATATAAAAATGCTCGAAGACGCAAAACGTCAGTGCGATTATTTAATTTGTGGGTTGCAAACCGATCCCACAATAGATCGACCTGAAAAAAACAAACCCGCCCAAAGCGTTGTAGAGCGGTATATTCAGTTAAAAGGATGTATTCATGTTGATGAAATTGTTCCTTACGCAACCGAGCAAGATTTAGAAGATATTCTTCGGTCGTTTAAAATCGATGTTCGTATTTTAGGAGAAGAATACCGCGATAAGAATTTTACTGGTAGAGCTTATTGTGAGGAAAAAGGTATTGCAATGTATTTTAACCAACGCGATCACCGTTTCTCAAGTTCGGGTTTGCGCAAAAGCGTAGCCGAAAAAGAAAGCATTAAAAGCAACGAGTAAGCACCCAAAATTCACTCTTAAAAAAGAAAAAAATGAAAAATATATTGGTAACAGGTGGCTTAGGCTATATTGGTTCCCACACCGTAGTGGCTTTGCAGCAAGCCGGTTTTCAAGTGTATATTATAGACGATTTATCAAATTCCCATCTAAACGTTTGGGAAAAAATCACATCCATTACCAACATACAGCCGGTTTTTTACAATATCGATTTGAAAGATGCAAATGCGGTGAATGTTTTTTTTCAATCACATGATATTGATGGTATCATTCATTTTGCAGCTTACAAAGCAGTAGGCGAATCAGTAGAAAAACCTTTGCTTTATTACCGCAATAATTTGTTGGGATTGATGAATGTTTTGCAAGCAATGGACGATTATGCGGCAGACCATTTTATTTTTTCCTCATCGTGTACCGTGTACGGACAAGCAGATGAAATGCCGATACATGAACAAACACCGCTGAAAAAACCAGAGTCGCCTTATGGAAACACCAAAAAAATAGGCGAGGAGATCATTGAAGATTTTGTGAAAGCTACACAAAAAAACGCCATAGCCTTGCGGTATTTTAATCCTGTTGGTGCTCATGCATCTGGAGTGATTGGTGAATTGCCAAGCGGCATACCTAATAATTTAGTTCCATATGTTACGCAAACAGCGTTGGGAATAAGGGAACGTTTAGGAATTTTTGGCAACGATTACGATACGCGCGACGGCACAGCTATTCGCGATTATATCGATGTAAATGATTTAGCCGATGCCCACGTTAAAGCCATGCAACGTTTGTTGGATAAGAAAAACCAAGCTCATTTAGAGTTTTTTAATTTGGGTTCAGGTACCGGCTCAACAGTTCTAGAAATTGTACATGCTTTTGAACAAGCAAACGGAATCAAAATACCCTATGAAATGAAACCCCGCAGAGCAGGTGATATTGTGCAAGCATTTGCCGATTATTCGTTAGCAAAAAACCAACTTAATTGGCAGCCCACAACCAGCTTAGAAACCTCTATGCAAACCTCTTGGAAATTTCAGCAACAAACAGAAAAGTAATAATAAAATAGTATCTTTGAACCCATTCGATTAGAAACATTCAAAAAAATGAAACATACCCTTATCATTACAGGTGGAGCCGGATTCATCGGTTCGCACGTGGTACGCGAATTGGTGACCAAATATCCCGATTATACCATCGTAAATGTAGATGTGTTGACCTACGCTGGTAATTTAGAAAATTTAAAAGATATCGATCACTTGCCCAATTATCATTTTGAAAAAGTTGATATTTGTGATGCAGAGGCTGTTAATCGTGTTTTTGAAAAATACCAACCAACCGGCGTTATTCACTTGGCAGCCGAGTCGCACGTAGATCGTTCCATTGCCGATCCTTTGGCTTTTGTGATGACCAACGTAATTGGTACGGTGAATCTATTAAATGCCGCACGTGAAATATGGAAAGATAATTATGAGGGTAAACGTTTCCATCATGTGTCAACCGATGAGGTTTTTGGTGCGTTGGGCAGCGAAGGTTTCTTTACCGAAGATACTAAATACGATCCGCACTCGCCTTATTCCGCTTCCAAAGCATCTTCTGACCATTTTGTGCGTGCATATCACGATACATACGGCATGCCGATCATCATGACCAATTGTTCCAACAATTATGGCCCGAACCATTTTCCAGAAAAATTAATTCCGTTGTGTATCCATAATATCATCAATAACAAGCCGTTGCCAATTTATGGTGATGGAAAATATACCCGCGATTGGTTGTTTGTGATTGATCATGCCAAAGCGATTGATTTGGTTTTCCACGAAGGAAAAAACGGTGCGAGTTATAATGTGGGTGGATTTAATGAATGGACAAATATTGATTTAGTCAAAGAATTGTGCAAGCAAATGGATGCCAAATTAGGTAGAGAACCAGGCACTAGTGAACAGTTGATTACCTTTGTGAAAGACCGTCCGGGGCACGATTTGCGTTATGCCATTGATGCGAATAAGATTAATAAAGAATTGGGATGGTATCCAAGCGTAACCTTTGAACAAGGGTTGGCAAAAACAATTGATTGGTTTATGGACAATCAAGATTGGCTGAACAATGTCACATCGGGAGATTATCAGAAATATTATGAGGGGCAGTATAAGTAAAGGAGAAGAGGAGTGACCGAGTGACGGGGTGACCAAGTGACGGAGTGACCAAGTGACCATTGCAGAATTAAAAGATAAAATGTTATGAAAAGTCATAAAGATTTGATTGTTTATCAAAGATCACTCTTATATGTTAAGTCTATATATAATTTTACACAAGGTTTTCCGCTTGAAGAACGATATGGATTAACCAGTCAATTACGGCGAGCGGCTGTTTCTATACCAAGTAATATCGCTGAAGGAGCTGCAAGACAGTATCATAAAGAATTTATTCAATTTTTGTACATCGCCTTAGGTTCTTTAGCTGAAGTTGAAACACAAATAGAATTAGCTGTTTTGTTAGGGTTTAAGGGGAATATCGATAAGAATGAATTGTTGGATGAAAACGCTTCTATTAGAAGAATGTTGTTGAAATTAATTCAAAGTTTACAAAAAAAATAATTAAATATAGCTGTGTCACTTGTTTACGGTGTCACTGCGTTACCATATTATCACATGCAAATATTCGAAACAAAACTAAAAGGCTGTTTTATTATAGAACCACGCAAGTTTGAAGACGAACGCGGGTACTTTTTTGAAAGCTTTAACGAAAAAACATTTAACGATTTAACGGGAACAAACACCCATTTTGTGCAAGACAATCAAAGTTATTCCACAAGAGGAGTGATACGCGGATTGCATGCGCAAGCAGGTGCTCATGCCCAAGCAAAATTGGTACGCGTTTTAAAAGGCGAAGTAATTGATGTAGCTGTTGATGCCCGTCCAGACTCAGACACTTTTGGTCAGCATGTAGCCGTGCATTTATCAGCAGAAAATAATCAGCAGTTGTTTATTCCACGTGGCTTTTTGCATGGTTTTTCGGTATTGAGCGAAGAAGCAATCTTTTTTTATAAATGTGATAATTTTTATAACAAAGAATCAGAACAAGGCGTTTTTTACAATTCACCTGAATTACTTATTGATTGGGGAATAGAGGCAGAAGATGAGATCGTATCAGAAAAAGACATCATTTTGCCAACTTTTAATCAATTGTTTAATTGATAATTTGTTCATTTGTAGAATTGTTTAATCGTTGATGTATTTAACTGTTTAATTGATGATATGTTTAATCGTTATTATGTTACTTTGTCAGTTCATCAAATAATCAGTTCATCGAACCACCATTTAACCATTTAACCATAACACCTTCTAAGATGAAAATATTAATCACCGGTCGTCAAGGTCAACTAGGATCCGAATTATACGATTTAAAAGAATTATATCCTCAACACCAAATGGTTTTTGTAGATCGTGAGGAAATGGATTTAAGTAATCCGGAACAGATTCTCGAAGTTTTAAAAACCGAAAAACCAGGGATTATTGTAAGTGCAGGCGCATATACAGCCGTTGATAAAGCCGAAAGTGACCAAGAACTGTGCAATGCTGTAAACCATATCGCTGTGCAAACAATTGGTGAGTGGGCCGCAACAAACCAAGCAAAAGTCATTCATATATCTACCGATTATGTATTTGATGGCAACAGTGAAACACCGTTAAAGGAAACCGATACACCAGATCCAATCAACGTGTACGGACAAACAAAGCTGCAAGGCGAACAAGCTTTACAAGCTTCAGGTGCCAACAATGTCATCATTCGCACCGCTTGGGTATATTCAACGTACGGAGCTAATTTTGTAAAAACCATGCTGCGTTTAATGAGCGAACGTGATGAAATAGGGGTGGTGGCAGACCAAGTAGGCACGCCGACCTATGCTCGCGATTTGGCACAAGCCATCATGACGATTGTAGAAGCACCTGTGTTTGTTCAAGGAGTTTATCACTACAGTAACGAAGGTAAAATAAGTTGGCATGAATTTGCCACAGCAATAAAAGAAATCAAAGGCTTCAGCACCACCGTAAACGCCATTGGCAGCGATGCTTTTCCCACACCCGCAAAGCGACCTCATTTTTCATTGCTGGATAAATCAAAAATTAAAGAAGTGTACCAAGTTGCCGTTCCGCACTGGAAAACAAGCTTGGAAGAAATGCTTTTAAAGATGCGTTAATCGTTTATCTTTTTTTACAATAAGAATTTTATTTCTTCGTATTTTAAGAGGGCGCAGGAAGGATGTTGATTTAACTTTCTTGTTCTTCAATTGATAGAATAACACTGAAAATTTCTTTTTTTATCATCACTTCAGTGAAACGAATAAAATGAACAATCAATGTATCAGGTTCATCTTGATGATTGGTGTCGTTTTCATATTTAAATATCATGACTACTCCTATCAATTTGTATTATTAACTTCAATTCATGACAATAAAAATCAACAAACTAATTGTGTTTAAATTGGGTTAAAAATTTGATTTTAAAAATATTAATGTATTCTTTCCTAGGTACTGTGTACGCTCATGAAATGGATTTCACAGATTATTTTTAGCTTAATTTCATATAATTAATCGGTGATTTTGGTAAAAGATAGAACCAACTGGAAGTTAGGAAACAATAAAAAATACCCGCTTTTCATTTATTTAAAAATTTAAAAATAGAGCAATTAAAAGCACTATTACAAAATTTTCAACTGCATGAAAAACACTGCTGTTTTTTCAATATAGTAGTTATTAGTGATGTCGAAAATATATTTTTATATCGTTGTTTCTTTTAATAAACCAGAGCAAGCATTGGAATGCTACTAAAAAAGTTGCAGATGGAAGTATTTTTTTGAGCGTTAAAATCTAGCAGTTTTAATTTTGAAATTAAAATTCTAATGTCTTAAACCTTAATTTAAAGTTCTTTTTAAATTTGGAAAAATATCATAATTTTGGAAGAAGGAATGTCAATAAAACTTAAAAATCAGTAGAAATACACATAAAAAAATCGCACTAAATAAAGTACGATTTGTATGTGATCCAATCAGGATTCGAACCTGAGACCTACTGCTTAGAAGGCAGTTGCTCTATCCAGCTGAGCTATTGGACCCAACCTTAAACAAACAACTGTTTAAAATGTCGGGGTGGCAGGATTCGAACCTGCGACCTCCTGGTCCCAAACCAGGCGCGATGACCGGGCTACGCTACACCCCGAATTGGTCATTAACCGCGGAGAGACAGGGATTCGAACCCTGGCATCGGTTACCCGATGACAGATTAGCAATCTGCTCCGTTACCACTCCGGCACCTCTCCTAAAAATCTAAAAGAATATGATTTTTGTGACCCGACTGGGGCTCGAACCCAGGACCCCAACATTAAAAGTGTTGTGCTCTACCAACTGAGCTATCGAGTCATTGAACTAAAAAGTTCGTAACTTATCAATAAAATTTTGTGACCCGACTGGGGCTCGAACCCAGGACCCCAACATTAAAAGTGTTGTGCTCTACCAACTGAGCTATCGAGTCATTGAACTAAAAAGTCCGTAACTTATCAATAAAATTTTGTGACCCGACTGGGGCTCGAACCCAGGACCCCAACATTAAAAGTGTTGTGCTCTACCAACTGAGCTATCGAGTCAATATTATTTCGACTTTTTCGTGACCACGATGGGAGTCGAACCCATACGCCTTTCAGCACCACCCCCTCAAGATGGCGAGTCTACCAATTCCTCCACGCGGCCTGTAAACTTCAATTGTGACCCGACTGGGGCTCGAACCCAGGACCCCAACATTAAAAGTGTTGTGCTCTACCAACTGAGCTATCGAGTCGAAAACGATTCTAAAAAGAATCTTAATTTTTGTGATCCAATCAGGATTCGAACCTGAGACCTACTGCTTAGAAGGCAGTTGCTCTATCCAGCTGAGCTATTGGACCCAACCTTAAACAAACAACTGTTTAAAATGTCGGGGTGGCAGGATTCGAACCTGCGACCTCCTGGTCCCAAACCAGGCGCGATGACCGGGCTACGCTACACCCCGAATTGGTCATTAACCGCGGAGAGACAGGGATTCGAACCCTGGCATCGGTTACCCGATGACAGATTAGCAATCTGCTCCGTTACCACTCCGGCACCTCTCCTGCTATAACTCATCTTAAATCAGTTAAGCGGTTGCAAATGTATAACGAGATTTAAGACTTTGCAAGTATTTATTGTATTTTTTTTAAAAACAAAAGGTTTTATACTACCATTCTATTAATAATCAGTAAAATAAAACATTATTTATTTTTTTATATAAACAAACAAAAAGCTGGTGGTTATTTCACCGTCAAAAAAATGTTGTAAAAAAGCATTAATTTTAGTACATTCGCATGAAACAAAACTTTAATAATTTATGAGTAAAAAAGTAGTAATTGTATCAGCTGCGAGAACTGCAATAGGTAGTTTTATGGGCGCTTTATCTTCCGTTCCTGCCACAAAATTAGGTGCAGCAGCAATTAAAGGTGCTTTAGATAAAATCAATTTAGATCCAAATAAAGTTGAAGAAGTTTTAATGGGAAATGTGGTGCAAGCTGGCGTTGGTCAGGCTCCTGCACGCCAAGCTGCTATATTAGCTGGTTTGTCTAAATCAGTTCCTTGTACTACTGTTAATAAAGTGTGTGCTTCCGGGATGAAAGCAATAATGCAAGGTGCACAGGCAATTGCAAATGGCGATGCAGATATTATTGTTGCTGGTGGTATGGAAAATATGAGTATGATTCCACATTACGCGCATTTAAGAAACGGTGTCAAGTTTGGCGGAACCAACTTTATTGATGGTATGCAAAAAGACGGTTTAAGTGATGCGTATGAAAATCAAGCAATGGGCGTTTACGCAGATGCAACGGCAACTAAATACAATATTTCAAGAGAAGAGCAAGATGCATTTGCTATCAATTCATATAAAAGATCTGCAGCTGCTTGGGATGCAGGTAAATTTGATAACGAAGTAGTACCAGTAGCGGTTCCGCAAAGAAAAGGTGATCCTATCATGGTTACTAAAGATGAGGAATATACCAATGTGAAGTTAGAGAAAATTCCGGCATTGAATCCTGCTTTTACAAAAGAGGGTACTGTTACCGCTGCAAATGCTTCTACTATTAACGATGGTGCTGCTGCAGTAGTTTTAATGAGCGAAGAGAAAGCAAATGAATTAGGCTTAAAACCTTTAGCATACATAAAAGGGTTTGCAGATGCAGCTCAAGAGCCACAATGGTTCACAACCGCACCTGCAAAAGCATTACCAAAAGCATTAGACAAAGCTGGTGTTGCTATCAATGATGTAGATTTTTTTGAGTTTAACGAAGCTTTCTCAGTAGTTGGTATTGCAAACACAAATATTCTAGAATTAGACCCTGCAAAAGTGAATGTAAACGGAGGTGCTGTATCATTGGGTCATCCACTTGGGTGTTCAGGAGCACGTATTGTGGTTACTTTATTAAATGTTTTAGAGCAAAACAATGGTAAAATTGGTGCAGCTGCAATCTGTAATGGTGGCGGTGGTGCATCGGCAATTGTTATAGAAAAGGTTTAATTATATATTTTATAAAGATGAGAAGGTACATCAAAGCCCTTCTCATCTTCTTTTAAAACTTAAATATGTTTGCAATTTGTAATTTAGCAATTGTTCCTTTGCGTTTTGAACCTTCGGATAGAAGTGAATTAGTTACTCAAGTTCTTTTCGGAGAAACATTTATTATTTTAGAACAAAAAGAAAAATGGTCTAAAATTTCCTTATCTACCGATTTGTATGAAGGATGGATTGATAACAAACAATTTATTACCATTTCTGAAAGTCAATACTTGCAATTACAGCAAACACCTAAAAAATATTGTGCAGATTTAATTGATTATGTAACCGGTGCAAACACGTTAATGCCTGTTTCGTTAGGAAGCGATTTGTCGTTTTTAAATTTTCCTGATATTAATTCCAACGCGCTTATTTTTGATGGAAATCAAACTACTGGAATTCAGCCCAAAGCAAACCTTCTGCAAACTGCTTTTTTATACCTAAACGCACCCTATCTTTGGGGTGGAAAAACCCCTTTTGGCATCGATTGTTCGGGGCTCACGCAGATGGTGTATCGTTTAAACGGATATTATATTCCCAGAGACGCTTCTCAACAAGCAAAAATTGGCGAACCTTTAAGTTTTATCGAAGAAAGCGAAGTAGGCGATTTGGCTTTTTTTGATAACGAAGAAGGGCAAATTATTCATGTAGGCATCATCATGGAAAACAACTATATCATTCATGCACACGGAAAAGTGCGTATTGACCGTTTAGATCATTTAGGTATTTTGAATATAGATAGTGGTCGCCATACACACAAACTTCGCGTGATAAAAAAAATCATTTAATTGTTTAATTCCACATTTCCTTGCTAGAATGCTTATCTTTGCCCAAAATATTTTTTTATGGCAACATTTGAGCAATTCAATCTACCAAAATCTTTACAAAAAGCAATCGATGATTTAGGCTTTGTAAACCCTACACCCATTCAAGAAAAATCATTCAATGCGATTTTATCAGGAAAGGATGTTATGGGGATCGCTCAAACCGGAACCGGAAAAACATTTGCCTATTTATTACCTATACTAAAACAATGGAAATTTCAACCAACCGATGCGCCTCGCGTTGCGATATTGGTTCCTACCCGCGAATTGGTTGTTCAAGTGGTGGAAGAAGTTGAAAAATTAACCAAATACATGTCTATCCGTGTTTTGGGAATATACGGAGGAGTAAACATCAATACACAAAAAACATCGGTTTACAACGGAATCGATATTTTGGTGGGAACACCCGGAAGAGTGATGGATTTGGCGCTCGATAATATTTTACGTTTTGATAACTTGCAGAAATTAGTGATTGATGAATTCGATGAAATATTGAATTTAGGTTTTCGTACCCAATTAACATCCATTCTCTCAATGATGAAAGATAAACGACAAAATATTTTGTTTTCTGCCACCATGACCGAAGAAGTAGATGAACTGTTAGATGACTACTTCAATTTTCCAGAAGAAATTTCATTGGCTCCATCGGGAACACCATTAGAAAAAATCAAACAAAGTGCTTATATCGTTCCAAATTTTCTTACGAAACTAAACATTTTAAAAGATATTTTAACAACCGATGAAACCACCACACGTGTGTTATTGTTCGTAAATAACAAGCGTTTAGCAGATTATGTTTTAGAACATTTAGAAGAAGCATTTCCAGAGCAATTTGGCGTGATACATTCCAATAAAACTCAAAATTACCGTTTAAACACAATGGAATTGTTTCAAAATGGTGAATTGCGGGGCTTGGTAACCACCGATGTAATGGCGCGTGGATTAGATATCACCGATATCACACACGTTTTTAACTTACAAATGCCCGAAATTCCAGAACAATACATTCATCGAATTGGTAGAACAGGACGTGCCGATAAAGACGGTATTGCCATAAGTTTTGTGAGCCCTAAAGAAGAAGAAACTCATTTTGAAATTGAATCTTTAATGGATTATGAAATTCCATTAAATGAGATTCCAGCCCATGTAAAAATTGAAGAGCAACGTTTAGAGTTTGAAAAGGATAAGGTGAAAATGAAAACCAACAAACGGAAAATAGATAATGAGCGTGGTGAAGCTTTTCACGAGAAAAAAGATAAAAACAAAAAAGTAAATTTAGGCGGTCCCGGTAAACGCACTCCTAGAAAATCGGCACCAAGAAACCGAGCTGTAGAGCGCAAACGAGCAGAAAAAAGAAAGAAAAAATAAAAAAAACTGAGCTTAATCTAAAGCTCAGTTTTTTTTATGAAATTTATCGTTTATTAGTTGCAATTACAAATTTAAGATTGTTCTTAACACCAATTTGTAAAACATTTACCAAATCTTGTACCTGTAAGTTATAAGGAATTCTTACCACCACAGTCTGGGTTTTATCTTCGCCTAGCTTTGCTAGCAAATGTGCTTCTAAATCTTGCGGATTAACGGGTTCTTTATCAATAAAAAACTCTTTATTTTCATTTACAGATAAAGTAATCAGCTGTTTGTTTGTTTTTTCTGTTGATTCTGCTTTAGGCAATGTCATTTTAATTACATTTGGATTCGCTAAAGTAGATATGATAATAAAGAAAAGTAGCAGAAAAAACATGATGTCGCTTAACGATGAAGTGGCGACTTCCGCATGAAATCGTCTATTTCTCTTTATGGCCATTTGGTCGTTGTATTATGTTAATAAATTTTAAGATGATTTTCTGAGCGCGTAATGCAAAATTATCAATTTTTCCATTCAACATGTGGTATGCGGCATAAGCGATAATTCCTACAATTAATCCGGCACCACTACTAATCATTTTTTCATATAATCCTCCAGAAATATTGGCAATACTAATATTTTCAGTAATCGAAATATTATAAAAAATCTTAATTACTCCCGAAATAGTTCCCACAAATCCCAATGTTGGCGCAATACCGGCAATGGTTCCTAAATGGTTCAATTTTCGTTCCATATTTGCAATTTCGATGTTGGTAACTTTTTCCATATTCGACTCAATCTCTGAAATGGGTCTTCCAATTGTAAGCAAACCTTCGTGCAAAACTTTAGCTTCCGAAGTATCTTCTCTTTGAACAGAAGCTACTGCTAAATCTAAATTTCCAGAGTTTAATTGTGTGCTTAAAGAATCCATTAAACCAGAATTGGTTTTTTTTGCTGTTTTTTGAATAAACAAATATCTTTCAATGGTTAGATAAATAGTGTAAATGAATAAAATTACAATTGGTATTAAAAAAACACCGCCTTTCATAACAAACTCAAACAAAGAAAGTTCCTTAGTTGTGGCAACGTTTTCTACAATCGCTTGTGTTGTTTGGGTTAAACTGTCAGGTGCAGCTTGCAAAAAAAATGTCATCATAAAGTTTTATTTAACGCGTAAAAAAATGATTTTTGTAGATTGTTATTTTTAAAAAAATTATTTGTGCTAAATAATGAAAAAAATATCAGATAATTAAATTAATAGAACACATTTTTTGCTTTTATGGATAAGTATTCCCAAACCTTAGATTGGATGTTTGCACAGCTGCCCATGTTTCAGCGAATTGGCAGCGCTGCTTTTGAGAAAGATTTAACAAAGACGTTGCTTTTTTCTGCCCATTTAAACCAGCCCGAAAAGCAGTTTAAAACCATACACGTGGGCGGTACTAACGGAAAAGGTTCTACATCTTCTTTAATAGCCTCAGTGTTGCAAGAATGTGGGCTAAAAGTGGGCTTGTACACCTCTCCACATTTGGTTGATTTTCGTGAACGCATTCGCATTAATGGCGAAGAAATAGCTAAAGATTTTGTGGTACATTTTATTGAAAAAAACAAAACATTTTTAGAAACGAACAAATTAAGTTTTTTTGAAATGACTGTGGGCATGGCATTTCAATATTTTGCAGACGAAAAGGTTGATATCGCAGTGATTGAAGTTGGTTTAGGCGGTCGCTTAGATTCTACCAATATCATCACGCCATTAGTGAGTGTTATCACTAATATTGGCTGGGACCACATGAACGTTTTGGGCAATACTATAGAAGAAATAGCAGCAGAAAAAGCAGGAATCATTAAAAACAAAATCCCTGTGGTTATTGGTGAATTTACCAATCAAACCAAAGAAGTGTTTCAGCAAGTGGCGCAACAGCAAAATGCACCAATTTATTTTGCATCTGCAATCAATAATATACCCGATTTAGACTCCGATTTAAAAGGAAATTATCAAACGCACAATAAAAAAACGGCCTACCAAGCAATTCAGTTGTTAAAAAGCCATTTTGAAATTGCCGATGAAACAGTTGTTCAAGGCTTTTTGAATGTTCAAAAAAATACGGGATTAAAAGGCAGATGGACCGTTTTGTCTGAAAAACCTTTGATTGTTGCAGATACAGCACACAATAAAAACGGACTTGAATTGGTAATGAAGCAGGTTCAGCAACAAAAATTTGATAAATTGTATATGGTTTTTGGCGTTGTAAACGACAAAGATATTGATGCTATTTTGCCATTGCTACCCAAAAATGCCCAATATTTTGTTGCAAAGCCAAATGTTCCCCGCGGTTTAGATGCAAACATTTTAAAAGAAAAATTAAGCGCAAACGGTTTCCAATCCACGGTTTTTGATACTATTCCAAATGCGTTAGCGTGTGCCAAACAACATGCTACACCAAACGACCTAATTTACATCGGCGGAAGTACTTTTGTGGTGGGTGAAGTTATTTAAAAATTTCTTTTTGGGCGTTCCCCCCTAAAATTGCGTTTCATAACCAAGATATAGGCTCAAACACCATTGATGCAAAGTATTAAAATTCCGCAAAAGAATAGGGGGTCGGGCTATTCACGACAAGTCCTCGCTCGTCGTGCCTCCTCGCTGTGGGCTTTCTGTTGCTATCCCTAACGCATGCGTAGCTACAAAACCACTACTGCAAAATGCTGCTCTAACGGATTTAAGTTTTCTAACAAAATATCCATCATTTCTTTACCATAATCTACATATAATGTCGAAAAATTATCAATACGTTCCTGTAAACTGTTGTTTGGGAACAAAGCAATTTTTAAATCAAGCATTCTGTCCAACTGATCTTGATTTTTTAAACGCTCGGCTTTAAAATAACGCTTTTCTAAATTCTCTAAACCTTTAATTTGTTTGGCTTCTTGTGCATTTACCGCACCAATGAACGATTTGTCGGTTTGCAGTGTAACTTCTTTTAAAGCGGAAAACTGTTGCTTTAAAAAATGTTTTTGCTGTTCAAAATCAAATACGTGCTGAGCAAATTCTTTTGTTTTCTTTTGCAGGAAATCATCGGTTTTTAAAAACAATTCTTCCCACGAAAGATTTAATTTCTCTCGTTTTTTATTTTGCTTTTCGGTTGCCAATAAAACAGAATTTCTCAATAAAAGCATCGGGAAGGTAATGTTGTGCAACGTAAAAACTTCCTTCAATTCCAACCAATAAGCCAGTTCGCCGCCGCCGCCAATGTAACACAAATTCGGTAAAATAACTTCCTGATACAACGGACGCAGAATTACATTCGGACTGAATTTCTCTGGATTGGTATCAACCAAATGCAACAATTCGTCTTTTGTAAACTGTATTTCGGTATTTAAAACTTTATAGAAATCTTCTTCAAAAACAATGCGTTCTCGCAAGCCGTCTTCAATAAAAAATAAATTAATTTCACGCGGATTTACCTGAATCATGTAATCTTTTAAAATAGCATAACTTTTCTCAACTTCTTTAAAAGACGACTGATTAGTCAATTCTTCCTTTATATGTGGAACAAAAAGTTTTTTCAATGCCACATCATCGCCATCAACAATAACCAAACCTTCGTTGCCAAACAATTCATTCGCTAAAAATCGAGTAGCATCGGCTAAATTGTTGTTTTTTAAATAAGTGTTTTCAAATAAATGGGCAAGTTCGTCGGCATTGTTTCCTAATGGCAACTGTTTTTTGAATTGATCAAAAACCGCTTGTAATCCATGGGTATTCAATCTGCCAACCGGACCCGAAACTTCCTTGTTCCACTGAAATTTTTTTCGGTTGAAGTTAAAAAAGTTAATCTCATCAAAATCATGATCTTCCGTCGCCATCCAATAAACAGGTACAAAATCGTATTCGGGATGTTTCTTTTTCAATTCTTTACACAAATTAATCGTAGAAACAATTTTGTATAAAAAGTAAAGCGGTCCCGTGAAAAGATTGAGCTGATGCCCCGTTACAACAGTAAATGTATTGTTATTTTTAAGGTTGTTGATGTTGTTTTGAGTGGCAGTTGTTACCGAAAAATTTTTATATTGATTTTGCAGGCTGTCTGCAAGTATTTGTCTGTTTGCTGAAGGAAAGTTCGCTTGCTTTTCTAAAATCTGGTCTTTAAAATTTTCTATGGAAGGAAAACGATTGTATAAAGTGCTCAACTGATTGCTTTTACAAAGGTAATCAATCATTAATTGAGAGAAATAGCCGGTTTGTTCGTATGGAATTTGGAACATTTATCTGATTTTTTTCAAATTTAGTAAAATACTAAAATCGTTGCACCATATAAACTATAAATTATTGGTAAAATTATAAACGACTAAAAAGCGAAATCACAATAAAAAATGATAAGTAAATCGTATTTTTGCCTAAATTTTCATTGTTTGGAGACACAAATTTTATTAGTTACACCGCCTTTTACGCAACTGAACACGCCTTATCCGGGCACGGTTTACCTAAAGGGATTTTTAAATACAAAGAACATTTCTTCCTATCAAGCCGATTTAGGGATAGAAGTGATTTTGAAGTTGTTTTCCAAACAGGGATTAATTAATTTATTTGATTTTATCAATCGATCTGATTTGGTTTTAGGCGAGAATTCTCAAAGGATTTTTGCTTTAAAAGATGATTATATTCATACCGTAGATTCGGTGATTTCGTTTCTTCAAGGTAAAAATCCTACATTGGCAAATGCCATTGTTCAAGACGATTTTTTACCGCAGGCAAGCCGGTTTTCACAGTTAGATGAGTTGGATTGGGCATTTGGATCAATGGGTTTTCAAGACAAAGCCAAGCATTTTGCTACGCTTTATTTAGAAGATTTATCGGATTTTATCATAGAAACAGTCGATGAAAATTTCGGATTCAGCCGTTATGCCGAACGTTTGGGAAGGTCTGCCAATTCTTTTGATGAATTGTACCACAAGTTACATAGCGAACCGACTTATATCGACCAAATCACGCTTAAAAGTTTACGCGAATTAATAGAAAAAACAAATCCTAAAATTGTAGGTTTTTCGGTTCCTTTTCCAGGAAATTTGTACAGCGCGTTTCGTTGCGCACAGTTCATCAAACAAAATTTTTCACAGATAAAAATGGTTATGGGCGGCGGTTTTCCAAACACCGAATTGCGTTCTGTGTCTGATGTGCGTGTGTTTCAGTTTTTCGATTTTATTAATTTAGACGATGGCGAAGCGCCAACCGAACAGTTGATTCGTTTTGTGAATAATGAAATTTCTGCAAACGAATTAAAACGGACTTTTTTATTGCAAGATGATGAAGTGAAGTATATGAACAACCCGCTGATTCAGGACTACAAACAGAGTCAGGTTGGTTGTCCCGATTATACCGATATTGATTTGTCGCAATATATTTCGGTAATCGAAGTGGTAAATCCAATGCATCGTTTATGGAGCGATGGTCGTTGGAACAAACTGACGATGGCACACGGTTGTTATTGGGGGAAATGTACTTTTTGCGATATTTCGTTAGATTATATAAAGATTTACGAACCCATTGCTGCTAAGGAAATTGTTGACCGAATGGAACAATTGATTGCCACAACAGGCAACAGCGGTTTTCATTTTGTAGATGAAGCAGCACCACCGGCGTTAATGCGCGAAGTAGCGTTAGAAATTATAAAGCGCAAACTTTCGGTTTCGTGGTGGACGAATATGCGGTTTGAAAAAAGTTTTACATTAGATTTATGCCGATTATTAAAAGCATCGGGTTGTATCGCGGTTTCGGGTGGATTGGAAGTAGCATCAGACAGATTGTTACAATTGATTGACAAAGGCGTAACCGTTGAACAAGTGGCGCGAGTGAATAGAAACTTTACCGAAGCAGGAATTATGGTACATGCATATTTAATGTATGGTTTTCCAACGCAAACGGCTCAAGAAACGATTGATTCATTGGAAATGGTTCGACAAATGTTTGAAGTCGGCATCATGCAATCCGGTTTTTGGCATCAGTTTGCAATGACCGCTCACAGTCCGGTTGGATTGAATCCAGAAGCGTTTGATGTGGTTAATCTATCAAAAGAAATTGGAACATTTGCCAACAACGATTTGGTGCATAAAGAAAAATCGGGTGCGGTTCACGATAAATTTTCATTCGGATTAAAGAAATCACTCTTTAACTATATGCACGGTTTGTGTTTAGATTTTGAATTGCAGGAATGGTTCGATTTTAACATTCCCCGCACCAAAATTCCGCACGATTATATAGTATCTGTTTTAGAAAATGAAGCATTTCCGGTTTACAAAGCCAATCAAAAAGTGGTTTGGTTGGGCACAAAACCTGTGTTAGAACATTTTACCAAATCTAAAAAAGGAAAAACGTTTGAAAAAGCCCGAATTAATGTGCATTCTAAAAACGATTTGTTGCAGGTTGAGGTTGATAAAGAAGCAGGCGAGTGGTTTGTGCAGTTTTGCAATGATTTAAAAGTAAACCCAAAAGGAACATTGTCTTTTCAGCAAATGAAAAAAAGCTTTGAAGAACAAACAAACGAAGATTTTGAACCTTTTATTTTCTCTAAACAAGGAGAACAATTACGCGATTTTGGTTTGTTAATTGTTTAAATTGTACGTTAACATCTAATTTTTATCAATACATGAAAAAAGCACTTATACTTTTTGTTTTTTTATTTTTTGGAAGTATTTCTTCGGCACAAACAATTGATTTAGAAACCGAAAAAGCAATTATTAAACAAACTTTAAGCCAGTATTTAGATACAAACCCCAATTCAATTGCAAGTTATATCAAAGGAAGAAAAGGATATGAAATGATACAGTTTGGGCTGGTTGTAGGTACTGTAATGGAAGAAGTTTCCATTCAAAACCAAGAAATAAAAAATGCTTTAGATAGTTTGGAATTTGTTTCAAAAGCAATTGAAAACGAGTTAAAAGAGCGCAAAATAAACGTATATGTAAACGATACGCTTTTTGCCTATCAGTATAAACCAGCTTTGAAGAACCTAAAAAATAAGGACGATTGGCAAACGGAATATTCTTATTTATTGGAAGATTTTGAGGAAAATAAACACGTTCGGCTAGATACCATAATTGGAAAAGAATATATTGATTTAATCAAAAAGCAAATTGATTTTAAAGGTACAAATCAACCCATATTATTAAACCAATTAAATCATTCGTATTATGAATTCAGTAGCAGCGACAAAATTTGCCAAGACGAATATTGTGTGAAGCTTGATAAAATATTCCGATTGGTTTTAAACAGCAACGCTACCAAAGCCTGTTATTTAGTGTCGTTTTATTGCAGAAAAGAGGAGATTTGCCGAAGTTTTATTTTTATTCGAAAAGAAAAAGACCAATGGATTTATGTAGATGAATACCCTTCATGGCTCATAGATGAAGCCTGATTATGTTTGTTTTTATTGAAAGAAAGTTGAATAATTGCTTGAGGTGGAGATTCTGTGTATTATAAAAAAATAAATCTCCCTTAAAAGGCTTTAAACGAGGTTGGATATTCTAAATGTTATCAGAAAAATGGGATTTGGTAACGGTTATCGCTGTTGGCGGTTGTATTTATATTTTTTGATACTATCACTGTTGTCTGCATATTCCATATGCACTTCATTTTCAGTTACTTTTTTTATTAGCAAAGCATCTGTTAGTTGCCATAAAAAGCAGTCATTGTTTATATCGCTAATATCAATGTCATTATTATTTTCAAAATCAAATATTTTTAATTTCTCATCATTCCTGTCTTTGTATATAAGTAATTCAGGGTTAGAATTTGAAGTTATTATATAACCCGATTTTATCTCTTTTGCATTTTTTTTTCTCCTTAAAGAAAGATAATGTGGATTTCCACTACCGTATGAATTAACAAACGCAAAATACTCTTCAAAATCAGCTCCAACATATCCTAGATTTTTATCAATAGCTGCATAACCCATAACATTCAATGTATCTATAATTTTATCTCCCCTGTTTAAAGTTAAACATTTTTGAATTACATCATCATCATTATCTTGAATATATGAAAAGGACAAATGATAACCATTACTCAAAATTGTATCAAAATAATCATATGGGTGTTATAAAGTTTTTCAATTGTCCAACCATCATTAACATTGTTTAAATCTACACTTTGGATTGGTTCATTACTATTATTATCTCGCTTTACTTGTTTACACGAGATTAATACTAATAAAATAAATATTTTGATTGCTGTTTTCTGCATTTCAATCTATAGAATAGGTAACGCGGCGGCGGTTTTACGAAGTTCTTTTTCCGAGTTTTATCAGTGAAAGGATTTTGCAAAACCCATGCACTCGCTGCACCACTAAAATATAAATAAAAAATGTATATAGCTTTATGCAAGGACGAAATAAATTTCACTTTCAAAATTCTTTTCAAAAAATTAAACACGGATATTACATCGAATTTAATACATCATTTTGCGAACCGCCGAGTACGTGACCCGGACGCTCGGTGGTGTGAGAGGGGCTCTCCCTGCTAGTTTCTGGCAGGGCAGTTTAATCGATTATGGGCTAGCTTTTTTACAGATTTTTATCAATCATTTCTCTGTATCCAGGAAAATCATTTGGGTTAAGGTACATTTTGTCTTTGTCATCTGTCATATTGATGATTTTATATTCAGGTGCTGGGTTGGTTTGTACTGCATATTCATTTAAAATTTTTGCACCTAAAGCATTATTACCGCGAAAACTAAAGATATACGTGTATGATGCAACTTCATTTTTTCTATCGCCAAGTTCAGATTCTAATGAGTCAATTTTAGTTAGTATTTTTTTACTTTTTTCAATTTTAGAGTTTAATTCTTTTACTTCTTGTTCGTCATACATAGATGGAATTTCAGTATTGTATCTCTCTAATCGTTCTAGTGAGCTTTGGTCGTATTCCATATCGCTCTTGAAATTTTCTTTTCTGTATTCAATATTGTCACTATATAATACGGAATCAACCAATTCAATTTTTACGAATTCATAACTTTCAGGGTCGTTCATTTTTGACTTAATATACTCTTCCGCATTTTTCTTTACAATTTCATCTCGGGTTGGCTCTTTTTCAGAACAAGAAGTTAGTCCGATTGATAATAAAGTAAAAAGTCCGACTGCAATTTTGGTAGTTGTTTTTTTCATTTTTCTATTTGTTTGAATTGTTTAATTTAAGGTTTCTGTCGTTTTAGCTTGCCCATAACGGTTCGGGTATTTATGAAGTGGTGGTTTTGGAAACTGAAACTTTCGTGTTAGCACAGAAGCTCATTAAATGCACTTCGTTTGTTTTTAGCACTTTAGCCGCCATTTCATAAATACCTTGTGTGTGCCCTGCATATGCAGGACACACCCCGAAAGCTTTTCAAATAGTTAAAAAATAAAAATTTAGTATTAAGAACCAAGTTTTCGGGGTGTTATTTTTCCAGAGGGTGCAAGTCTCTTACGAGCGGACTAACAATCCGAATCGTTAGTACATGGCAAGGTGGTTTATCGTGAGGTATGCACTAAAAGCACAGAGCGTAAAGAAAATGTCCAGTGGACATTTTTAGCGAATGAGCCAGCAGGCAGGCGGGGTAAACGGCAAAAGTCTGTACCGACGAACAGAATCTAGCGAAGCCTTTATTTAAACAAAAAATCGCACTACATCCATCATACGTGAATTAATAAAATAGATGATTGTTAATTGTATATTTTACGAAGATATACGCTTGAATTTGCTGATTAAATTACTAAAAATAACCCGTAGTGCATTATATAAAAAGTTGCTCAAGATACAAAAAAGTAGTATATTGTATTGACTGACAATCAAATACAATCATGAGCAACTTAGAAGCAAGTTACAAATTAATTTTGAAGGAATTGCGGAAAATTTCGGAAAAAGAGAATTTATATTTTAAACCAATAAAGCCTAAACTATCTGATATTGAATTAATTAGTTTAATAATCTTGTCAGAATTTAAATCGATTGATTCTGAACATCAGCTATTTAGAGAAATTAAGGGTTTTGAAATTGAATCTAAAATTGAGCGAAGTGTTTACAACAGAAGAAAAAGAAAATTATTTCCATTTATCGAAGAAATCAGAATGAAAATGGTAAAAAAATTTAATGAGTTTGAAAACTATTTTGTGGTCGATAGTATGCCCTTGGAAGTGTGTAAAATAACACGTTCTTCCAGAAGTAAAATATGTAAGGAGGTCGATTATGCCATTCCCAACAAGGGATTTTGTGCTTCACAAAATTTACATTTTTATGGCTATAAATTACACGCTGTTTGCTCAATTTCTGGTGTTTTTCAAAGTTTTGATTTATCTCCTGCCTCTGTCCACGATATTCATTATTTGCAGGATATAAGAAAGCAAATGTCTGATTGTGTTTTACTTGGAGATAAAGGTTATCTTTCACAAACCATTCAACTTGATTTATTTAACCAGGTCAATATCCAATTAGAAACTCCGAAAAGAAAAAATCAAAAAGGTTATAAACCTCAATTTTATCATTTCAAAAAATATAGAAAAAGAATTGAAACTCTGTTCTCACAATTGTGTGACCAATTTATGATTAGAAGAAATTACGCAAAGACCTTTGAAGGATTTAAAACAAGAATTCTGGCTAAAATTACAACACTGACAACTATTCAATATTTGAATAAATTTGTGTTTAATAGAAATATTAACAACCTAAAAATTAATCTCGTTTAATAATGCACCAGGGGTTAAAAATAGATTTTATCGGTTATTTTTTTATCATCTAATAAGTTGCATGATTTCTATGAATAGTGTGGAGTATCGAATAAAAAGTTATTCATTTGTAATCATTCTATAACACAATAAAGCTCTAGTAAGGTTTTGATATCATTGAACAGCCAATTTTCTATGATAGTTTATTATAAGGAATCCATTAAAAAAGAAAGAGGTTTTGTTTGGCAAGAATTTCAAAATATAAATTGTTTTTTGTAGCTTTAAACAAAAAAAGATATGAAAAAACAGGTAATCATACTATTTTTAAGCCTTTGTTTATGCTCGTGTTCCAAGAAAATAGGACTTTCTGGCGAAATCATTAATCAAAAGAAGCAATTGGTTTCTTATGAAAGTGTGGTAAATAATTCTTCAGCAAGTATCGAACTAGACACCTCTGTTGCTCCAAATGAGTTGTTAGTCACCGGAGATAAATCATTGGTAGAAAATTTGCTCATTGAAAACAAAGGCAGTTTATTAAGTATTTCTAATAAAAAATCGATATCCTATCAAGGTGAAAAAGCACCATTGATTATAAAAATGAATAATCCCCATTTACAAAAAATGGTTATAGCAGGTTCGGGCTCTATTGCAACAAATAATATCACTCTTACAAATGATATTGAATTCCACATTTCAGGTGCCGGCGAAGTAAATGTGAAGTTATTCAATAACAACACTGCGGTTTTTGTGACGGGTGCGGGCGATATTCGCTTGCGTGGGATTAGTAATGAGCTAAAGGCTAATATGTCGGGAGCAGGAAACTTGATTGCCGAAGATTTAACCAATAAATTGTCAGACATAGAAATTTCAGGAGCAGGAAATGCCAAAGTAAACAGCTCGGAAGAAATAAATATTAAAATATCGGGAGTGGGCAATTTAGATTACAAAAACCACAAAGGATTAAAAATAAAACAAAAAGTATCGGGGATTGGAAGTGTAAATCCTTATTAAAAAAAACAACAAAACCAATTTTCATTTCCGTAATTTTATAAATAGATTTGTTTGCATTAAAAACAAATATGGGCACATTAGTAATTAGCAAAAAGGAAAACAACACGTATAAATACACCTATAACAACCGCAAAGGAAATGTGGTTTTTACCAGCAACAGCTATGCTTCAAAAGCGCATTGCTTAAGCGAAATCAATATATTAAAAAGAAATTTTACAATTATTCAATTCATACATTACAAAACACCTTCGGGGAAATTGTTTTTTAAAGTAAACCTAAACGACCATATTTTGGGCGTAAGTAGAAAGTTTACCACGCCGCTTTTAATGGAAAAAGGATTGAACGATTTAAAAAACAATTTTATCCGCTCAGAAGTATTAGATTTTACCGAAGATGTGTTTGAAATGTTACCAGAAGAAGTATTCTAACCTAACAAATATTTTAATTATGAAAAAAATTTTAGCACTGTTTTTTGTATCGTTGATAACGGTAACAAGCTATGCTCAAGATCGAAAAATAAAAGGAAACGGCGTGGTTCAAGAAAAAAATCGCCGGGTGCAAAAATATACCAAAGTAGTGATAGATGGTGATTTAACCGTTGAATTGCTAAACAATCCTTTTAAAAACACCATCCGCACATCTGGCGACGGTAATTTGCATCATTTGGTTCAGGTAAAAGTGGAAAATCAGGTGTTGACTTTAAAACGCAAACCTGGATTTGTAGTAATAAGCCAAACAGAACCATTAAAAATCACTCTTACAAGCAAAGATATAGAAGCAATTTCCATGATGGGTGATAAAGGGAGTATTAGCAATTTAGGAGCTATTGAATCAAGCGAATTAACCCTTTCGAATGCTGGTTCTGGAACGATGGATTTAAGAGTGAAAGCCGAAAAATTGATTTTAAACACCGAAAATGAAGGCAGTATTCGGGTGGAAGGGAATGCAAACACTGTTAAAATAGACCATAAAGGAAATGGTGAAATAAACATGAAAGATTTGTCGAACTTTTTTACTGAAGTAGCATCTACAGGTGCTGGCGATATTTATACCAACACAGTTAATGGAATTGATGGAACGATAAGTGGTAGTGGAAATTTGTACTATCGCTTCACAAAAACAGTGAATGTAACCGAGAACGGAGAAGGAAAAGCAATAAAACAAGAGAATTAAGTTGTTCAAAAACAGAACAGTAGAAAAGTTGTGAAAAAAAAGCGATTTTTTAGTTTCATTTTTCTTTGCAGGCATTAAAATTATTTATACATTTGCAACCGAAATAAGAAACCAAACGGCGAGGTAGCTCAGTTGGTTAGAGCGCAGGATTCATAACCCTGAGGTCACGGGTTCAACTCCCGTCTTCGCTACTAAAAAGAGAATTACGAAAGTGATTCTCTTTTTTTATTCCTCATAATTTTTTTACTTTAGTTGAAAATTAATGTATGATCACAACACCCGAAATCTCTACAGACCGACTTCTTTTAAAAGGGATTTCTCCACAATTCATCAATAATTTATTTGCTACGCAAACAAAAGAGCAAATCATGGATTTTTTAGGTATTGTAGATGAAAGCGCATTTAATCAATACAAAAAAATGCACGAAAAAGGAATGGAAACACATCGTTTGTCTCATTTTTTCTTTTTGTTGATAGAAAAAGCGAGCCAAAAGACCATTGGTGAATGTGGCTTTCACACTTGGAATACCACACACCATCGTGCAGAAGTATTTTATGCATTGCGAAACGATACTTACAAAGAAAAAGGTTTTATGAGCGAAGCTTTGCCAAAAGTGATTGCGTATGGTTTCAACGAAATGAATTTACACAGAATACAAGCTTTAATTTCAGATTGGAACACACCATCGCTAAAATTACTGCAACGTTTAAACTTTGTAAAAGAGGGTGTTTTGCGTCAGGATTATTTATTTAATGGCAATTATGAAGATTCACATTGCTACAGTTTGCTAAAATCGGAATGGGAAAATAATACCTAAAAATAATTTAAAATAAAATAAATTTCTTGTCTTATGGCAAGTGAATTGTTCTGCTATCGAAGTACTTTTGGGTATAAACAGATAAATATGGAACGTAAAAAATTCAACCCAGTTGCTTGGTTCGAAATCTATATAGAAGATATGGAACGGGCAGTGAAATTTTACGAAACGGTTTTAAACGTAAAGTTAGAAGATATGGATACTCCTGAAGGTGTTTCCATGCAGATGAAGTGTTTTCCTGGTTCCGAAGATGGTTTAGGAGCATCTGGAGCGCTTGTAAAAATGGATGGAATGAAATGCGGGGGAAACAGTACGCTGGTTTATTTTGGCTGTGAAGATTGTGCAGTAGAACAAAGCAGAGTAGTTGCCGCTGGTGGTGCTATTCATCAACCTAAATTTTCAATTGGTTCCTATGGTTTCTGTGCTATTATAGCAGATACAGAAGGCAATGCAATTGGTTTGTATTCAATGAAATAATAAATAGACATGAAAATTTTCAAGAATATAGTTTTTGCTTTGTTTGGATTGATGTTTGCCAACGCGGGTCTGGATAAATTTGTTCATTATATGCCAATACCTGAGATGGACAGCGCCATGCAAGAGATAGCAAAAGCAATGGTTGCATTAAAATGGCTATTGCCGTTGGTGGGAGCTGTTGAGCTATTAGGTGGTGTGTTGGTGTTGATACCAAAAACCAGATTGTTAGGCGCTTTAATGATTTTTCCGGTCTTGATTGGTATTCTTTGTCATAACGCAACATTTGCGCCCGAAGGTTTGGCAATTGCAGGCATTTTATTTTTTATTAATATTTGGATATTTATTGACCAAGGAAATAAATTGAAACCTTTGTTGGGTTAGGTCGTATTGCAACCACACCATTTTAAATTTTGAGGGGCGAAGAATTTTCTTTGCCTTTTTTGCTTCCCATCAAATCACAACCATCTACCAAATTCACCAATATTATATGTATCTTTAATAAAAAATAAATGATGAAAAAAAGCGTTGTTTTTATGGGATTGGTTATGGCGCTGATCATGGTGGTAGTGGTGCCGCTTTTAGCCTATTTGTTTACCCATAAAAGTTGGATAATAGATTTAACCGATAAAAATGAATTAGGTGATGCCATTGGTGGAACTACTGCTCCAATTATTGGAATTTGCAGCGTGGTTTTTACTTTTATGGCTTTTTATATTCAATATGAATTCAACAAACGCCAAAATGAAATTTTGAAACTTCAAGTAAAAATAAACATCCGTCAATCGTTAGAACCTTATTTTATCTATCTGATTGACAGCTTGAAAAAGTTTAAACTGGAAAATAATTCCAATAAAAAAATAGCCTACAATGGAGATTATATCGAACCACAAAATCAAGGTGATTTAATGAAATTGAAATACCAAGTTTCTAACGTTTTTGTAGGAATTATGGATTTTAAAGCATCACATCACACCATAAAAAATTTACAATTAAGCGACTTGTTTGTGCACGAAAAGCAAATATATTTTGATGAGCACGTGATTGATGAATATGTTTTTCATGTAAATACGGTTTTTAAATTTTTAAGCTATAATATCGAGATTGACAATGGAGAAGACAAAAATGAAATTATAGAAGAGTTTTTATTTAAGTATTTATCCAGCTTATCAATCAATGAAATTTATTTTAATAGCTATTATCTGATGATTTTTCATACCGATTTTGCCATTGCCTGTAAAAAAATCCTTTTAAAATCGATTGAGAATTTACCTGCCGATCGTAAGAAGACTTTTTTAACAGAAGTATATCATTATAAAATAGCAAAATAATTGATTTGTTTTGTTGTGATAGCATATTATTAGTACTATTTTTGTGCAAAACTAAGCCCTTCATGTATCGTATAAAATTTGTCCTGTTTTTATTGCTGTGTTCTTTTATTGCAACAGCACAAACCAAACCTTCAAAAGAATATCTTACGCATTTGAATGCTGCAAAAAGTCACAACGTGGGCTTGGTTAAAGATAAAACACACTTAAACAAATTGGTGAAGCAAGGCAAATTGGTAGCGATAAAACAGCGTGGTTACGGCTATCGTATTGATAAATTAACCCACAGTCATGCTTATTTGGTGCCTAAAGGAAGAACAGTTTTAAACGCATTGGCGCGCGATTTTGTGAAAGCTGCCGGACAAAACTTTTTTGTGGTGACTTCTTTAACGCGTACCGAAGCCGATCAAAAAAGATTGCGACGTGTAAATTCCAATGCATCTTCAAACGATAGCTCACATTCTTTTGGTGGGGCAATTGATATTTCGTATGTGCGGTTCAATCATCATTTAGGAAGCAATTCTAAATTAGAAAAACATTTAGAAACGGTATTAAAAAAATACCAGTCACAGGGAAAAATATATTTTGTGAAAGAACGCCAATCTCGTTGTTTTCATATCATTTTTAGATAATCTGTAAAAAACAATTAGTATGGATCTACATTCCGGAATGCCTTTTTGGGTGGTTTTAAACCCATTATACAATTATTATAAGCCATTAAAAACCAATATAGAAACCCATACAGTAATTATTGGTTCAGGAATCACAGGCGCATTGGTGGCTCATTCGCTTTGCAGTTTGGGAATAGATTGCGTGGTGATTGATAAACGAACAATTGCAACGGGAAGCACAGCCGCATCAACTTCGCAACTGCAATATGAAATAGATGAACCCTTGTGTGATTTAATTGAAAAAGTAGGAAAAAAAGATGCAGAAGATGCTTATAAATACTGTTTACAATCTATCACAGATATTGAAAATGTTTTTAAATCAATAGGAAAAGATCCCGATTTTGAACGCGTGCCCACTTATCTTTTAGCATCTAACCAAAAAGGAAAAAAACTATTACAAAAAGAATTTCAAGTAAGAAAAGAAGCTGGGTTGCCGGTAACATTTTTGGAAAAAGAGCCATTAAAAAACCATTTAGGTGTTGATGCCTTGGCTGCTTTGTACAACGAAACTTCGGCTCAGGTAGATTGTTACAAGGCCGCAACATATCTCTTAGATCATCATTTGCAGAATAATGAACTTCAGTTATACTCCCACACTTTAATTTCTGATTATAACGAAACCAAAAACGGTTATGAATTGGTTACTGAAAACGGAAACATCATTAACTGCAAAAATGTGGTGATTGCCGCCGGATATGAAGCCGGTACTTTTCTACCCAAAAAGGTAATGGATTTATTGTCCACCTTTGCAATTGTTTCACATCCGGTTGACGCCTCTTTCATTTGGAAAAAACGCGCTTTAATTTGGGAAACCAAAACACCTTACTTATATGTGCGAACCACAGCCGATAACCGCATTATTGTTGGGGGAGAAGACGAAGCTTACAACAATCCTGAAAAAAGAGACAAAGTGCTTACTAAAAAAACACAGATTTTAGAAAAAAAGTTTCAAAAAATGTTTCCTGAAATTCCGTTTGTAACCGATATGTCGTGGGCAGGAACTTTTAGCGCTACTAAAGATGGATTGCCGTATATTGGCTTGTATCCGGGTAAACCCAACATGTATTTTGCTTTGGGTTATGGCGGAAATGGCATCACTTTTAGTATGATTGCCGCACAAGTAATTGCCAATTTAATCAGTGGAAAACCCGATGACCGTGCACGCCTATTTGGATTCAACCGCATAAAATAGTTCCCTGAAAAGCAGTTGCTTGTTTAAAAAATATAAACGTAATTTGCAGCATAAACATTCTAAATGACAGCTGCAAAACCTAAAAAATACGTGCGTAAGAAAACAACCCGAAAACGCAAAAAAACACCGCGTTGGAAGTGGCATGTTTTAGCATACACTTTACTTATGTTGCTGTTTTTGGTTTTTCATTACCGCGACGGAATTGGCTATTTTGTGACAGATTTGTATGAACGAATTTTTAAGAAAGAAGACAGCAAAGAAGTTACCGTTCATGACATCTGCGCCATAGAAATTTTAGACAAACACAGCGATTGTTTATTTGGGTTCGATGTATCGCATTATCAATATGAGATCGATTGGAAAGAAATTGATTCACTGTATGGAAAATTTGCGGTTGATTATGTTTTTTTAAGATCTACCATGGGAATCGATGGTGTTGATACCAAGTTTACGTACAATTGGAAAAAAGCCAAAAGTAGATTATTGGTTCGCGGTGCTTATCATTACTACCGCCCTGATGAAAACAGCACGCAACAAGCCCAAAATTTTATAAAAAACACCCAGTTAGAACCAGGAGATTTTTTTCCGGTGTTGGATATTGAGGAACTTCCAAAAGAACAATCCAAAGAAAAAATGCGCGAGGGCTTGAAAAATTGGTTGCTTATTGTTGAAAAGCATTACGGCGTAAAACCCATTATTTATTCGGGTGCTAATTTTTACGAACATCATTTAAAAGAACACTTCCCGGAATATAAAATTTGGATAGCCAAATACAGTTTGTTCAGCGAAAAAATGAACGACGATTGGCATTTTTGGCAGTTTACCGATAAAGGCACCGTAAACGGCATTGAAACCAAAGTAGATTTGAATATTTTTAAAGGCGACCGCCACGATTTAAAGCAGTTTGTGATTCAGTAGAAATGTGATTTTTTTTACTATTAGATGTGAGTAAGGTTTTAAGATATTGGAAGATTCAAAACACAAACTTCAGAACGAATGATGCCTATTTGTAGATAATTTTTATTTTTTGGTGTAATAATTCCAAGTAGCTTTTGCAATGTCTGCTAGTATTTTTTCAGTAACAGCCCGCTCTTCCGTAATATTTTTTAAGTAAACAGAAAGAACGATATGATTGTCATTCGGAAGTTTAAAAATCCCCACATCATTCATAGCCGCTCTTAAATGCTCTTGATTTGTATACGATATTCCGGTTCTGTGAGCCAGTTCTGTACCTTTTGGTAGCCCAGCTTTCATCCACGTTGTTCCTCTAGAGCATTCAGCCATTATTTTATAAAGATACTTAGTTGTTTTCTTTTTTAAAATTTTTCCTGTGTGAAACTTTTCCAATAAATCTGTTGTTGCCAAGGGTGTAGAAGTGATGATATATGCGTTTTGCCATGTTTGCATTCCTTGTTCATTTAACTTTTATAGTAAAATCATTGATGCCTTGTTGATTAATAAATTGTTGAACCGTTTCTGTACCTCCAATCAATTCTAAAAGAATGTCACAACCATTGTTGTCGCTATGCGAAACCGTATATTTTAATAATTGGTCTAATGTTAAAAGCATATTTCCATTCGGATAATCGTCGCGAATTGGGCTCCATGTGTTTTCATGTAAATCTTCTTGTTTAATATAGATTTTCTGGTTTAAAGACAATTTTCCTTCATCAACCAAGTTTAGTACAGCTAATGCAATATGAAACTTAAAAACACTCATCAAAGAACCATTCAAATTTCCGTTAATGCTCAAAGAGTCTTTACTTTTTATGTTTTTTATAGAAATACCGATGGTTGCATTTTTGGTGGCAATAATATTTTTTAACTCTTGTTGAAGTTCCATATTTTTTTGAGCAAATGATGGAACAGATAAAAAGTAAATGCCCAAGCAAATGATTGATAAAATTTTGTTCATAAATTCATGCTGTTTTAAAAGCTTACTTTTGTTTTTTATTGTTGCTTAGAGTTGGTAGGTTTTGCCCTTTTTTTGTTGTCTTTAATGAACTTCTTTATTTATTTAACGCACGGATTGCACTCGAGGCTTTAGCCGACTGAACGAAGTTAAATCCGCGCGATCGGGTTCTGTTGCTTTATACTTTGTTGACATACTACATTTTTATTTCAATTCAATGAATTTTTACGCACGGATTGCAAATCCGCGCGATCGGGTATAATCTGGAGCGCTACTATATTTAAAATCTTCGGGTCTAAAAACGATTCCTTCTTCAACCGGATTATTATGTATGTAATCTATTTTTTTGTTGAATTACTTTATTACTCCATAATTCAATTGGTTTATTGTCTTGCCTACAAAATTGATAATTGGTTGTATTAGTACGTTTTTCGGCTTCTTTCTTAAAATAGTCTAACAAAAACTCTTTTCTGCTTTCTCTCGGATTTTCTTGTATTGCTTTTATTACGTTTCTACTTGTAAACCTCTTAAAATCTCCTAATAAGAGTTCCCAGATGGCGCGGATTTGTAATCCGTGATAATAAAAACCTACCCCTTCACATCCAATGCATCGCGCAGTGCGTTGCCAATCATCATAAAAGCAACAACCACCATACACATTGCCAATCCGGGGATCAATGCTAAATGTGGTTTACCCAAAATAATGTAGTTATAGTGTTCTTTAATCATGCCGCCCCAACTTGGCACGGGTACTTGTGCACCCAAACCTAAAAAGCTTAAACCACTTTCTACCAGAATTGCCGATGCAAAATTGGCTGCCGAAATCACAATAACCGGTGCCATGATGTTGGGAATAATGTGTTTAAAAATAATGCGCATGTCAGAGAAACCCAGCGCACGTGCTGCGGTTACATACTGCATTTGTTTTACGCTCATTACTTGCCCGCGAACCACTCGGGCTACTTCTACCCACATGGTTAAACCAACAGCAATAAAAACTTGCCAAAATCCTTTGCCAAGGGCCAATGTAATGGCAATAACCAACAAAAGGGTAGGGATAGACCAGATTACGTTGATTAACCATAGAATAAAGGCATCGTTTTTTCCACCGAAATAGCCTGCAACAGCTCCCAATGAAATGCCAATAATCAAGGAAATAAAAACGGCTACAAAACCAATTGCCAATGAAACACGTGCGCCAACAAGCAATCTGCTTAAATAATCGCGTCCTTGGTTATCGGTACCCAGCCAATATTTTTTGGTTTGAATATGGTTTTCTTCAATCAATTGATGATTGGTTGTAGGGAAGTGGTTTGTGAGTATATACTTTGTTTGAGAGGTGGCAGGATCGATCGAAAATTCATTGTAATAAAGCGTATCGCCTTTAAATTGATACGACAGTATGGGGATAAACTGCTCTTTTATGGCTTTGCCGGTAAAAAAATCAAATACCGATGTTTTGGCAGTTTTTTGCAGTGGAATGTTGATGATTTGCACGGTGAAACCCGGTTTTTGGGTACTGATTGACACATCGCCATTGTTTGCATTTATGGTGTTGTCGGGTGCAATCACATACGCAAAAAGGGCTATGAACGTTAAAATTACGATAAAGGCTAATGAAAAAACGCCCCAAGAATTTCGTTTGAATTTTTGGAGCGCTTTTTTATTTGCCGCAACAAATTTTTTAAACACTTTGCGTTATTTTTTAAGAGTCTTTATATCATTTAAAACATTTACAGCTTCTTCTACATACACATCGTTGTTTAAGTTTTTAAACCAACGCTTGCGTTTGTTTTGCAACACGCTATCGTTTTTAACCAACGCTTCTTCGTGGGGCAACGATTTAAAGATTAAACTGTTTTTATAGTCTTTCAAGGCATTGAATTTTTTAGAATGCTCTTCTAATTGTTTCGATTTTTCTAAATAATCTTCATATTTCAGCGGAAACGTATTGTCTTCCTGTTGTGCTTTAACCCATTTAGCGCTTTCGTCAATCAGTTTAAATTCTTTGTTTGCTGCAATTCGTTTTTTGCTTCTATCAATCACCGGCGCAAATTTATAGTCAAAAATAGTGTATTTTGCTTTTGCAATTTTATCCCATTCCATGGCATTGTCGTTATCGCGTTCGCCTGTATCCACATACAAGAAACGGTCTGGTAAAATAATATCGCTTTCCACACCTTGTAATTGGGTAGATCCGCCGTTTACGCGATAAAACTTTTGACTTGTGAATTTCATGGCACCCAAATCGCCAATTTTCTTGTTGCCAAATCGGTTTAAATCTAATAAATTTTGAACAGTTCCTTTGCCAAATGAATGTTTAGAACCCAAAATCAATCCGCGGTTATAATCTTGAATGGCAGCTGCGAAAATTTCAGAAGCCGATGCCGAGTAATTATTGATTAAAACCACCAACGGGCCAGTCCATTGTGTTTTGTTGTCACGGTCGTAGAGCACATCGCTTTCGCCAGATTTTGCTTTTACCTGCACGACCGGTCCTTGCGGAATAAACAAGCCAAACATATCAACCACCGTTTGTAGCGAACCACCACCGTTGTTTCTTAAATCGATAATGATTCCTTCCACTTTTTGTTCTTTTAAATAATCCAGTTCCTTGGCAACATCTTTAAAAGCATCGCGGTTTTCTTTATTTTCAAAATTGATATAAAATTTAGGCAGATGAATCATTCCGTATTTACCTTCGGGTGTTTCAATAACCGATGATTTTGCAAAAGTGTCTTCAATTTCGAATTTATCACGAACAATCGCAATTACCTTTACGTTGCCATCTACTTTTTTCACGGTTAATTTTACCACTGTGCCTTTTTTGCCCTTGATCATTTTAACCACTTTGTCTAAACGCATTCCGGTAATATCTACCGGTTCTTCATCGCCTTGGGCTACTTTTAAAATAATATCGCCATTTTCCAATTCGCCTTGTCGCATTGCAGGACCTCCCGGAATTATTTCGGTAATTTCGGTATTTTGATCTTTTTTGCGAAGCTGTGCACCAATTCCTTCCATAGAACCTGCCATACTTTCGTCGAACTTCTTTTTATCATCCGGAGCCAGATAGTTCGTATGCGGATCAAATTGCTCTAAAATGGTATTGATATAGACCGACAACCATTCTTCACGAGAAATCTCTTCGAAAAATTCAAAAAATTCGTTCAGTGATTTTAAAGTTGTTTCACGCGATTCTTTTTCCAATTCGGCAAAGTTTTTATTTGGTTCTTTGCCAATAGAATCGTTTTCTTGAAGCTTCATTTTGTCTTCAATGCTCGATAAAACATTTAGTTTTAACTGTTTGCGCCAGCGTTCTTTAAGCTCTTCTTTGGTTTTTGCAAACGGTTGTTTTTCATAATCGATATCGATAGATTCTGTTACGGTGAAATCTAATGGTTTGGATAAGATTTCTTTGTAATAGATTTTAGCTTCTTTTATGCGCGATTGAAAAACCGGATAACTTTCGTTGAAAAAAGTAATGCGCTGTTCTTTAAACTGGTCGTCTAAATCGTTTTTGTATTTCTCAAAACCATCGATATCACTTTGAAGAAGGTAGCGTTTATTACCGTCGATTACTTTTAAATAATTATTGTAAACCTTTTCAGAAAAGGCATTGTTCAAATCGGCAGGGTGGTAGTGTGCATTGGTCAACACAAAATTCAAAACTCCCATTAAAAACGCTTCTTTTTCCGGATCAGGCGTATTTGCCTTTTTAGAAGGCATAAAACTCCATAGTGCTGCAGCCAGCGCCACAACAAGTATTAATACTTTATAATTTCTTTTCATAAATTGCCAAATAGCAGTCATCAATAAATTTTCAACTAAAGTAAATAAAATCTGTGTATAAAAACTACTAAAGCTTAAATAAAATTTTGTTAACAATTATACGCCCTTTGGTATTATGCACGGATTTTTGATTAAAATGATTACTTTTACAAGAATTAATTGAGAAGGATTTTAACAACCAACAAAGCAAATTATCAATCCAATGAAAAAGCCGTTGATTTTAGTTACAAACGATGATGGAATAACCGCTCCGGGCATTCGCACCCTAATCAGTGTTATGAAAGAAATTGGGCAAGTGATTGTAGTAGCACCAGACAGTCCGCAATCTGGGATGGGACATGCCATTACCGTAAATAACACCCTTTTTTTGGAACAGGTTTATATTGATAAAGACGGAATTAAAGAATTTGCTTGTTCAGGAACTCCGGTTGATTGTGTGAAAATTGCGATAGACCAAATCATCAAAGCAAAACCCGACATTTGTGTTTCAGGAATCAATCATGGATCCAATTCGGCGTCGAACGTGATTTATTCTGGAACCATGTCTGCTGCGGTAGAGGCAGGTATGAGTGGTGTTCCAGCCATTGGGTTTTCGTTAGGCGATTTTAGTTGGAATGCCGATTTTGAGCCTATTAAGAAATTTGTGAAACAAATCACCGAAGAAACCATTAAGAATGGTTTGCCAGAAGGTGTGGTTTTAAATGTGAACTTTCCTAAATTGGCAGAAAAGAACATTAAAGGCATAAAAATTTGCCGACAAGCAAAAGCTACTTGGGTAGAAAAGTTTGATGAACGCGTTAATCCGCACGGAAAAAAATATTATTGGCTCACCGGCACATTTGTAAACCACGACAAAGGCAATGATACAGATGAATGGGCGTTGGCAAACGGATACATTGCGGTGGTGCCTATACAATACGATTTAACTGCATACCACGCCATGCAGCAACTAAACACATGGGAATTATAATGAATAAGTTTTTAAAATTTTTATTGGGAACATTTGTAGCATTGCTGCTTTCGTTCGTTTTTGGATGCATTCTATTTCGCTTATTTACAGGGATGAATCCGTTGCAAGAAATGGTGATTTTTAGCATGAGTAGTGTAGCTTCTAAAGCATTTTCTTTAGGATCGATACCCAATATTGCCCTTTTTTACTTTTTTCTGAATCGGGAAAACTATTTTAGTGCTCGAGGTGTGATTTTTTCATTCATTATAATAGGTTTCTATATTATTTTAGGGTAATGAAATATTATATTATTGCAGGCGAAGCATCGGGCGATTTGCATGGTGCCAATTTAATGAAAGCCCTTTACAAAGCAGAACCCAATGCCGAAGTACGTTTTTGGGGCGGCGATTTAATGCAACAAGTAGGTGGCACTTTGGTGAAACATTACAAAGATTTGGCTTTTATGGGCTTTGCAGAAGTGCTGGCTAATTTAAGAACCATTCTGAAAAATATTGCGCTTTGCAAAAAAGATATTGCCACTTTTAAACCCGATGTGCTTATTTTTATTGATTATCCAGGGTTTAATATGCGTATTGCAAAATGGGCAAAAAAGCAAGGTTTCAGCACTCATTATTATATTTCTCCCCAAATTTGGGCATGGAAAGAAAACCGAATTAAAGCAATAAAACGCGATGTGGACCACATGTACACTATTTTGCCTTTTGAAAAAGATTTTTACGAACAAAGACATCAATATAAGGTGCATTATGTGGGGCATCCGCTTTTAGATGCTATTGAGCAATTTAAAAAAAATGAAGCGATAGATTTTCGAGCAAAACATCAGTTAGACAATCGCCCAATCATTGCTTTATTACCCGGAAGTAGAACACAAGAAATTTCGCGCTTGCTTATTGAAATGTTGCGTATTGTAAATGATTATCCTCAGTTTCAATTTGTGATTGCGGGTGCGCCAAGTTTAAGTATCGAATTTTACAAGCGGTTTATTAATCAAGAAAACGTAAAACTTATTTTAAACGATACTTATAATTTACTGAACTATGCCTATGCAGCCTTGGTAACTTCGGGTACAGCCACTTTAGAAACTGCTTTGTTTCATGTACCGCAAGTAGTGGTTTACAAAGGAAATGAACTATCGTACCAAATTGCAAAGCGAATTATTAAATTGAAATATATTTCGTTGGTAAATTTAATTATGGATGAGGAAATTGTTACCGAATTGATTCAAAACAACTGCAATACAGCTACCATAAAAAAAGAATTTGATAAAGTTATTAACAATCCTAAAAGAGATGAAATGCTTGCAAAGTACCGTGAATTAAGTGAAAGATTAGGAGGGGGTGGTGCAAGTGAGCGAGTTATCAACATAATTAAGAAAACTTTAAGAGTTGTTTAAGAAGGTTAAGAAAATTAAATCGCCTATATTTGTGATACACCAAAGCAAAGATTATAAATTCTATTTCAAAATATTAATTAATGAAAAATTTGGCTTTAACGTTCGCAACGTTGATTGCTGTATGTTTAACCACAGAGGTATCGGCTCAAACAGCTAAAAAAACCACTACTGTGACCACAACATCACAAAAAGCAAAAGAAGAAGCTACAATTGCAAACATTAATAAAAAAATGAACGCAATTGATGATGAGTTAGATAAACCATCAAAAAAAGTTGAAAAAAATAAGTATTGCTATTTAACAGAACAATTGCTCAATGTGGCAAATGATTATCAAGGAATCAGATACCAATGGGGCGGCATGTCACGCTCGGGTATGGATTGCTCGGGGTTTGTTAAATCTGCATTCGATCAGTTCAACATCAACCTTCCAAGAACTTCCAGAGAAATGGCATCGCGCGGTGAGCGTGTGGCAGCTTCAGAAGCAAAACCAGGCGATTTAATCTTCTTTAAAAACGGAGGATCTCGCGTAATAAATCACGTAGGTATTGTAATCGAAGTAAACGGTGATGATATTAAATTCATTCACTCGGCTACTTCAAAAGGTGTTTCTATCAATTCAACAAAAGAAGCCTATTACAGCAGAGGGTTTGTGCAAATAAACCGTGTGTACGACAGACAAGTATTATAGTTAGTTATTTAATATTCATTTTTTCATATCTTTATTTTAATGAATAAAGTAATGAAATATCCAATTTATCCCATTACATTTTCATATGTTAGTGGGATTTTTTGTAGCTTATATACTGGGCTATCGATTCAGTTTGCCTTGATTTTTGGAGTAATTGCTTTGTTGCTATTTGGGTTCTTTATTTTGATGCAATACAATAAAGGCTTCCATAAAAACTATAATTTTTTTACACTTATTGCGGTATGTAGCCTTTTTATAGCCTTGGGTTTTACATTTCATCGTTTGGCAAATAAGAAAATCGAGGTGCAACAATTAAATGAAACGGAATTTACAGTAAAAACAATTCGTGTATTAAAATCAAATTCTTATTCGCATCGTATATATGCCGATTTAATTTCACACCCGCAGCAACCTACTGTATTGGTTACATTTTCCAACAAACAAAAAACGCCAAAAGTGGGTGAAGTTTACAAAATTGTAGGCTCTATAAAAGAAGTGCCATACCCTAGAAATCCCTATGATTTTGATTATAAAAACTATCTGAAACAAAAAAATATTCATTACCAAATAGCTTCTTATTATCCGGCAGTTTTGATAAGAAAGGAGCATTCTGTAATTTCAAAAATAGCCGACTTTAGAAGCCTTTTAATGGAACAGTTTTCTAAAATGGGTTATGCTGATCAAACAAAAGGTTTTATAGAAGCATTGCTTTTTGGTGTTAAAAATAATTTAGACACCAATTTGCAAAACCAATTCAAAGATTTTGGTATCATGCATATCTTAGCAGTTTCGGGCTTGCATGTGCTTATTTTGTTTTCCACGTTAAATTACATCTTAAAACAAATGCGCGTTCCAGCAAAACTAATTCTGATGGTTTTAGTGCTGTTTTTAATTATGTTTAGTTTCATGGCGGGTCTTGCAGGGTCGGTGGTACGGGCATCGCTTATGTGTATTTTAGTGCTATTTGGTACTGTTTTTGAGCGAAGGGTTATCACTTACAACATTTTAGCAAGCAGTATGCTGTTGATTTTGTTGGTAGCGCCTAATTACTTGTTTGATATTGGATTTCAGTTAAGTTATGCGGCTGTTTTCTCAATTATTTTTTGCTTTCCGGTTATACAGCGTTTTTTCACATTTAATAACCCCATCATCAATTATTTTACACAGTTAATCGGTATATCTTTGGTGGCACAATTAGGTATTTTGCCCATAAGTGTGTACTATTTTAACCAAGTGCCTATTTTGTTTTTATTGGGCAATTTAATAGCTGTGCCAATTGCAACCGCTTTGTTGACCTCGTGGTTTGTGCAACTAATTGTCAGTTTTATTTGGTTGAAAACCGCTAGCTATGGAACGATTGTGTTGGAATTTGCAAGCAATTTGTGTTTTGATACATTGGCAAAACTCAATACTTTATTTCCAATGAAAGCATTCGATGTACATTTCAGCAGTTTGCAGGCTATCACAGCATTCTTGTTTGTCATGAGCGTTTTTTGGTATTTCCAAAAGAAAGAAAATCGAAAGATTTTATTGTCTATGTGTTTGCTTATTAGTTTTCAACTAGCAAGTATTCAAAAGGTATATAGAAACAATTCGACAAGTGAATTGGTATTGGTTGCAGATCGAACAAATGTGATTTTTTTGAATAGATCAGGAACTTGTGTAGCACAAATCGGAAATGCTTCACCAATTGTCCACTCCAGTATTAAGAACTATTTGCTGCACAATGGAATCAAGCAAAAGAAAATAGACTCATTGAGCAATAGTTTTACAATCAACAACAAAAGTTGGCTTATTGTTGACAGTTTAGCGGTTTATCCCAATAAAAAAATAGATTATTTGGTTTTGTATCAGAACGCCAAAGTAAACATAGAGCGATTAATTGATTATACCCAACCAAAACAAGTAATTTTGCACAGCAGCAATTATGCCTATTTAAACGAAGAATATGCTGCGTATTTGAAGAAAATAAAAATCCCTTACCACGATATGCGCAACAAGGGAAGTTTTAATATAAATTATAACTCAGACAATAACTGATCTGGGGTACGATAACCCAAAATGTCCTTAATTTTTTTTCCGTCTTTATCCAAAATAATCATATCAGGATAAGCTTGAACACCAATAAATTGTGCAAATTCATGCAATCCGTTTCTAGAGTTTTTTCGAGCTTCTTGATAACCTGGATTCTTAAATAATTTACCCCCAAATTGAATTTCTTCGTTTCCTTCGGCGTTAAATTTTACAGGGTTGAACTTTTCGTTGATTGTTTTAGCAACTTTTGGATCGGAAAATGTGTTTTTATCTAACATTTTGCATGGACCACACCACACAGTGTATGCATCAATAAAAATAGGTTTCTTATTTTTTTTCTGTGCAGCCAGAGCATCTTTCATGCTCATCCATTTAATTTCTTGTGCCTGACTTAAAAAACAAGTCATTGTAAATAAAACTAGTAGAATGCTTTTTCTCATTGTTATAAAATTTGAATGTAAATATAAAAAAAAATCCGATAGTTCATAAAAACTACCGGATTTGTTATTTTCAAAAAGTGTGCCTATTTCACACCGTGCATTAATTTTTTAAGTAATGGATTTAACGACATCACTATTAATCCTGCTACAATTGGAACAATTGTAAAAATAAGGAAGAAAGTTGATAACGAATATTCTTTAGTGATATTGTCTATCTGACCACCTAGTAAGGCTGCTAATTTATTACCAATTGCAATTGCTAAATACCACATACCAAACATAAAGGCAATCATTCGGGCAGGTACCAATTTAGAAACATACGATAAACCTACCGGTGATAAACACAGCTCACCCAATGTATGGAAGAGATAAGCTAAGATTAACCAAATCATACTTACTTTAATTCCTTCTGTAATACCATGAGCACCATAAGCTAATAGACCAAAACCAATTGCCATGATAATTAAGCCCATTCCGTATTTAACAGCTGCTGGAGGGTTGAATTTAGAATCCCATATTTTTGATACCGATGATGCAAAAGCAATGATAAAGAATGAATTTAGAATAGAGAACCAAGTAGGGTCAATTTCGGAAGCATCTTTAGTAAATTCATTACCAAGCATCCAAATTGCAACAGCCCAAACACCTAGAAAAGTTACAATTAGTACGATATTTGTAATAGCTGCTCTATTCCAAGTTTGTTTTGCTAATAAGAAAAGCACCCATGAAATAAACAATAATGGCACAACAGTTAATAAAGTATTAACGATGTTAAAAATAGTCAAAGATGTTCCTTCTAATGAGCGATCAACACTGTCACGAGCAAAAAGTACTAATGAGGATGCCGCTTGTTCAAAACTCATCCAGAAAAAGATGGTAAAGAAGGCAAAGATAATTACAGCTATCATTCGATCGCGAATTACTTTTTCATAGCGTACAAGACGAGATATAATTAACCCTATGAATATAATCAATCCAAGAATTACCAACAGATACATACCGCGAACTGTATCTAAACCTATTGAAGATAAATCAAAACTTGGTAAGAAATCAATACCTCCAATAACATATAAAGGTGCATCAAATGCAAATAATAATCCCACAATTGTAGTAAAACCTATTAAAACATAATCTAATGTAGTGAAAGGATTTCTTCTGCTGTCCTTAACTCTTTCTACATAGTCATTATCAGATTCACCTTCTTTTTTGTTTAAATCTACTACAGATGTTTTGTTAGCCTCTTTTTTAGGAACATCGCCAATATTTCCAAATAATGGTTTTGCCAACCAAAATTGTAAAGTACCTAATCCCATAAAAACAGCAGCTAAACCAAAGCCGTAATGCCAACCCATTTCTCTTGCCAAATAACCGCAAAGCATCATTCCAAAAAACGCACCTGCATTTACACCCATATAGAAGATGGTATAAGCGCCGTCTTTCTTTTCAGGGAATGCTTTATACATTTCGGATAGGATAGAAGTCATGTTTGGTTTAAAAAATCCGGTACCAATTACCAAGCATAATAAACCAAAGTATAATGCTACTTCAGAATCAAAAAACATAATAACATGTCCCATTGTCATTACAATGGAGCCTATTACGACTGCCCAACGGTAACCTATAAATCTATCAGCGATAATTCCGCCAAAAATAGGGGTAATGTAAAGTAGCATTGCATAGGTTGAGTATAAAGCACCTGCATGCTCTGCTGTCCAGCCCATACCTGGATTATTACCAGTTAATGCAGCAGTTAAAAATAGAACGAGTAGTACCCTCATTCCATAAAATGAAAAACGTTCCCACATTTCGGTAAAGAAAAGGACGAATAATCCGGCAGGATGCCCTAAAACATTCGATTTAAAAAAATCTGGATTAGCTGTTTCTGTTGCCATTAATATTGTTTTATTGTTTTTATTAAAGTTGGAAAGTTACTTAAATTATTTAATTTATTACGCATTCGTAAAAAAAAATATGTTTTAGTTTTTAAGTGCTCTTTGTCGGTTTTCTAAAGGTTTAATGATGAATCGGTCATAAATTGATAAGGAAACAATTGAAAATAAACCAATTCCCACAATCACCCACCAAATTTTATTGGGGTTGTATGTTTCCCAAAGCATATTGGTCATGTCCCAATGTGTCATGCCTAACTTTTGTTCTGCCAATGCAAAATATTCGTTTTTAGAAAAAGGAAAGTGTATTTCGCTGATATTTATATTCTTTGATGCCGCTAAATCGGTGAATGATTGTTTCACAACCGCCCAATCAATGGTTTCGGCTTTTAGATGAAAGTGTTTTTCAAAATCGCCAATAGACATATTTAATGCTTTGGAACCTCCTTCAATAAATTGTTCTTTGGTGACCACTTCGGGCATTTGAATGTTTCGGCCTGCCATTTCTTTTTTCAACAAGGATAATTTATCCGACCATGATTGATACAAACTTCCGGCAATAATTCCTGATAAAAAGTTACTTGCCGCTTGTGGAAGAAAATAAGTACCTTGATACAAACCTTCTTTTCCTTTTGGGGTGATTAAAGCGATAAATGAAGATACGGTTGGGCTGCTCATCATTTCACCCATAGCAAAAATTGCGGTTCCAATAATGGTAAACCAAACGTTGCCAGAGTAAAATGTTAATCCTACACCTATTGTAGCAACAATTGCACCTCTAATCACCGCATTAATGTGACGCATTTTAGTAACAAAATATGAAATTGGAATTTGAAAGAAAATAATCATTAACGCATCCAAATTAGTAAATTGTTCTGGGTTAATTTGTCCGTTGTTTTCATTAACGAACGATTGTTTCAAAAAAGGAATATTTTCAATAATCCAATTACTAATTGCACTTGAATTTACCCAATCATCAATAAAATTAGGTAAAGTATAAAATAATTGGTTAAACATTACCCAAAAACCAACCATTAATAAAAGTAGGATGCTTAAGCGTTTATCCTTTAGTGCTTCTAAAATTCCTTTCAACGAATCACCAATAGCTTTACCTATTGAATCTTTTGGTTTTTCTCTTTTTGGTTCTTTAAATAAAAACAGAACAATTAATAAGTTAATCGTTATTACAATTGCAGCTTGAATAAAAATTATTTTATAACTATATGCATTTCTTAATGTAGAAGACATAAAAGGACCAACAAACCCACCAATATTCACCATCATATAAAAAATTCCAAAACCAATTGTTCCAGTAGATTCATCGGTGTTTCTAGCTACAATTGCAGAGGCAACAGGTTTAAAAAAGGCGGCTCCAATTGCAAGAAATAGAAAAATCATATATACACTCCAATAAGTGTTTACTTCACCCATTAAATAATAACCTAAAATCATTATTACATAGGATATTACTAGAGAAAGTTTATAACCGATTCTATCGGCAATTACACCAAAAAAAATAGGAAGTAAATAAAGAATTGCTGTAACATCTCCAATAATACTTCCTTTTTGGATATGATTAAAGCCTAAACCCTGATCATCTGTAGATCCAACCAAGTATAACCCCAATATATTGAACATTCCATACCAAGCCCAGCGTTCAAAGAGCTCCATATTACTTGCTAACCAAAAGTTTCTATTTAAGGATTTTATAGTTTGAAAAAATGATTTTGAATTATCTGACATAAATTAACAAATTTTTAATCTTACAAATAAAGTAAAATATTTAAAATGATGCACAAAAAAAGCGACTAAAAAAGTCGCTTTTTGAATATATGTTTTTTATATACGATTAATTAATGCCGTGCATTTTTTTCTTTAATATAGGGTTTAGTAAAATTAGAATTAAAGCTGTTGCACCTGGTATGATAGCAAATATCATAAAGAAATACGACATAGAATGTTCGGTTGTGATTTTATCAATTGTTGATCCAAGCATACCTGCAATAAAGTTTGCAATTGCTGATGCTCCGAACCAAAAGCCGAATAGTAATCCAAGTAATTTTTTCGGAGATAATTTGCTTACATATGATAGCCCTACAGGAGATAAACATAATTCACCTGTTGTGTGAAAGAAATAAGCTATAATTAGCCAAATCATGCTTACAGAAGCAGTTTTTGCGCCTTGAGGTATTGAACTTGCACCATAAGCTAAGGCAGCAAAACCTATACCTACCAAAATAAGCCCTATTGCAAACTTTATGGGGCCTGAAGGATTCCAAATTTTTTCCCAAAATTTACTAAAAACAGATGCTAATGTAATAATGAAGAATGAGTTAAGTATTTGAAACCATGAAGCTGCAACTTCTGTTTCTAATGAACCAAACTCTCGGGAAACTTTCCATAAACCTAATCCCCAAATTATAATAAACGATATTGCAGTAAAAATAATTGTTAAAGGATATTCTTTGAATAATTTTTTGGCAAGGTTTACAAGAACTATTGTTACAATAGCAATTGGTACTATGGTTAATATAGCATCAATCCATTTAAAAGTAATGGCAGCATTGCCATCTAAAACGCGTTGTGTATAATCAAGTGCAAAGATCGACATGGAACCACCAGCTTGTTCAAAAGCAAGGAAAAATACAATACTTGCCAACATTAAAACAGCGACTACAATTAATCGGTCTCTTACTACATTTGAAGGAGTTTCAACTTCAGCTTGCTCTTCGTTATTTGCAATTTTTTTATTGTGAAATTCTTGAGTATTTTTAGGACTTTCACCATTTATACCAAATACTTTTTGGGCAAAGTAGAACTGTAACATACCAAAAAACATGAATACACCTGCTAAACCAAAACCATAGTGCCATCCTACCTTTTCACCTATATAACCGCATAGTAACATTCCTAAAAATGCCCCAGCGTTAATTCCCATATAAAAAATGGTATAACCAGCATCTTTCTTAGCACTTGTATCAGGGTATAGGTTTCCAACCATTGATGAAATATTTGGTTTAAACATTCCATTACCTAAAATCATTAATGCAAGTCCCAAATAGAAAAAGTTCGGACTAAAACCTTCTAACGCCATTGATGCATGACCTAAAGTCATAATTAAAGCACCCCAAACAATAGCTTTTTTAGCTCCTGTTAATTTATCAGCAATCATTCCACCAATAAGAGGAGTAAGATAAACCAAACCGGTGTACCATCCGTAAAGAGTCATCGCATCCTCTCGGGTCCATTCCCAACCGCCTGAGGCTAAAGTGCTAACTAAAAAAAGTGTTAATAATGCTCGCATACCGTAGTAGCTGAATCGTTCCCACATTTCCGTAAAGAAAAGGACAAAAAGTGAAGCAGGATGACCCAAAACCGTTTTTGTGTCGGCTCCTTGTCTTTCAAGATGTTTAGTTAATTCTAAATCGTTTGTATTATTCATTATATGTTGCGTTTTGTAATTTTATTTCGTAAAAATAAGTTAAATTTTTTGAACTACAATTTCTCTAAAATGTAATCGGTCATTTTTGTATATAATTGTTCGCGGGTTTTGCCACCATAAATACCGTGATTTTTATCGGGATAAATCAACCAGTCGAAATTTTTGTTCAATGCAACCAGTTTGTTGATTAAAAGCATACTGTTTTGCACGTGTACATTATCGTCTGCTGTTCCGTGAATCAATAAAAAATTTCCTTTTAATTTATCGGCATGTGTAATTGGCGAATTGTTGTCGTAACCCGATGCATTTTCTTGCGGTGTAGTCATAAAACGCTCTGTGTAAACCGAATCGTAAAAACGCCACGATGTTACCGGAGCAACTGCAATGGCAGTTTTAAACACATCGTTTGCTTGGAAAAGTGCGTTACTGCTCATAAATCCACCAAAACTCCAACCCCAAATTCCTATTCTGTTGGCATCAACAAACGATTCTTTTGCCAGTTGTTTTGCAACAAAAATCTGATCTTCAACTTCAAATTTACCTAATTCTTTCTGCGTTACCTTTTTAAAATTGGCTCCTTTAAAACCCGTTCCACGCCCATCAACGCACACCACAATGTATCCTTTTTGGGCAAGCATCATGTGCCAGTAATCGTTTAAATCGTGCCATGAATCGGCAACTTCCTGCGAACCTGGTCCTGAATATTGATATAGTAATACCGGATATTTCTTTTTAGTATCGAAATTTTTTGGTTTAATCATGTATCCGTTTAAATCGTTTCCAACCTCGTTTTTAAAAGTGGTAAATTCTTTTTTAGGAAGATCGAACTTTTTCAGTTTGTCTTCTAAAGCCGCATTATTTAAAATTTCTTTTACGTTTTTTCCGGTCGATGCATCAACAAGTGTGTAAGAAGGTGCTTTGGTGCTTGACGAATGATTGTTGATAAAATACTTAAAATCGGGACTAAAAGTAGCGCTATTGGTTCCGCTTTGGCTTGACAATTGTTTTTTACCAGATCCGTTGAGCTGAATGCTGTACACATCGCGTTTTGTAGAACCGTTTTCAACCGATTGATAATAAATGGTTTCATTGCTTTTGTTGTAACCGTAATAATTGGTAACCTCCCAATTTCCGTTGGTTACCTGTTTTTTTAGCGATCCGTCGTTATTGTAATGATAAATATGGTTGTAACCGTCTTTTTCGCTGGTCCAAATGAAACTGTTGTCGTTTAAAAAAGTCAAATTATCGGTAATATCCACATACGCTTTGTCTTTTTCGGTAAGAATGGTCGATGTTTTACCCGAATTGGCATCAACAAACAATAAATTCAACTGGTTTTGATGGCGGTTCAGGGTTTGAACACTTAAAACATTGGTATTATTGGTAAATTTTATGCGTGGAATATAATAAGCAGTTTCGGCATTTAAAGTTACGTTTTGAGTAGATGCTTTTGAAACATCGTACAAATGCAAGCTTACTTTTGAATTGTTTTCGCCCGCTTTTGGATATTTGAAAACCTGTTGCTGCGGATACAAACTTTCGCCATAAACATCCATAGAGAACACAGGCACTTCGCTTTCATCAAAACGAATATATGCCAATTTTGTTCCATCGGCATTCCAATCAAACGCGCGTACAAAGGCAAATTCTTCTTCGTAAACCCAATCGGTAATACCGTTTATAATGGTGTTTTTCTCACCGTCTTTAGTAATCTGTGTCGTTTTTTTAGTAGCCACATCAAAAACATACAAATTGTTTTCAAACGCATAGGCTATTTTCGATCCGTTTTTGTTCAACAAAGGTTCTTGAATGGCGTTGTCGCTTACTTTTACAAGTGATTTTGAAGCGATATCGAACAAATAATAAACCGATGTAAACGAATGACGGTAAATAGGAGTGTAGTCCGTTGCAATTAATATTTTATCGTCGGTTATATTGATGGAATAATCTGAAATTTGATTGATTTCCGGAAAATCGGCAGTAGAAAATAAGGTTTGCACTTTTTCTAACGTAGTAAAATCAAACGCATCGATCGTAAACGTACCCGTATTTCGGTTATAATCCAAAACGCTGTATTGGTTTTTTGTATGTAGCGTATTTAAAGCATTTAGTTGGTTGGTTCTAAAAGTTCCGTTCCAAATTTGAGCAACTTCAATTTGTTGTTGCGCCTGTATCGTTGTAATTGGTGCTGCAATAAGTGTAAGCGGCAGTAAAATTTTCTTCATAAAATAAAGCTGAAAATTAAAAAGGAGCAAATTACTTCTTTTTTTTATTTTTTGGGTTGATTAGATTTAGAAATTGTTTTTTTAATTATTTCAGGAACTATAAATCAAGATTAATTACTAGAAATATTTCGTTTTTGAATTTCGATCTTATCTTTCCAAATCTTTCTATTGTTCACAACAAATTTTTCAATTCCATTATCTGTTCTTAGAAAAAGTCCGTTTGGAATGATACCTAAAGTGTAACAAAAGCCAATTTCTTTAATATCTTTTAATAAAATAATTTGGCTATGGTTTTGGATATTGAAATTATGAGATTTAAATTGAACACGATTTGTCAATAAGTACAATTTGCCTCCAACAGCCTCATTATTTACGAAATGGTTCGCACCGCCTGAGTAAATAATTTCTTGTCCTTCAATATTTTTAATTTGAGTTTGATTTTTTACTGTTTTAGAATTTACGAAGAGATATATTGCAATTCCAAAGAATGAACCAGATACTATTCCTGAAACAATTCCATATTTACTTTCATAAATTAGACTAAATACAATTCCCATTGAAACACCAAAGAATATTCCTGCTAAAATTGAATTTTTAATTGCTGCCATTTTAATTTATTAATTTACTATTAACTCTCAAATATACAAATCTATCCTTTCTGATAAAAAATCTGTGCATCTGTGGCAAAAAAGCCTCTGGCAAATCAAAATCTAAAACCCAAAACCAAAAAAATGTATCTTTGCAAAAAAAATTTCTCATGAATATCGTTAACGGTTTTTCTAAACTTACAAAAGAGCAAAAAATAAACTGGCTGGTTGAAACTTATTTTAATAACGACCAAACGGTGGTTCAATTGTTACAATCGTACTGGAATAGCAACAACGAACTGCAAAAACTGCACGATGAGTTTATAGAAAACACCATTACCAATTTTTATTTGCCAATGGGTATTGCGCCCAATTTTGTAATTAACAGCAAAACTTACGCGCTGCCAATGGTTATTGAAGAAAGTTCGGTGGTTGCAGCGGCAGCAAATGCGGCGAAATTTTGGAGTAAACGCGGCGGTTTTAAAGCAACTGTTCTATCTACCGAAAAAATTGGAAACGTGCATTTTATGTTTGCTGGTTCTGGCGAAAAATTAGTTCAATTTATCGAAAAAGTGCAACCTATTTTTAGAACGCGAACTGCAGCAATTACCAAAAACATGGAAAAACGTGGCGGCGGTATTTTAAATATTGAGTTGATTGACAAAACGTTAGAACTTGAAAATTACTACCAACTACACGCTACGTTTGATACAAAAGACAGCATGGGTGCTAATTTCATTAACTCGTGCTTAGAAGAATTTGCAAATGTGTTGCGTGAAGAAGTTTCCAATTTTGATTTGTTTTCTACCGAAGAAAAAGAATCGTTGCAGATTGTAATGTCGATCTTATCGAACTACGTTCCCAATTGTTTGGTTCGTGCTGAGGTTTCTTGTAAAATTTCCGATTTAAAATCAAAAGAAATAGAAAATCCGCAAGAGTTTGCCGAGAAATTTGTGCAGGCGGTTCGCATTGCCGAAATAGAAACGTATCGTGCCGTAACTCATAACAAAGGAATTATGAATGGAGTAGATGCGGTGGTTTTGGCTACAGGTAACGATTTTAGAGCAATTGAAGCCGGCGTGCATGCTTTTGCTGCAAAAGATGGAAAATATACATCGCTTTCTCATGCCGAAATTGTTGGTGATGAATTCCGTTTTTGGATGGATCTTCCGTTGGCGTTGGGAACTGTAGGCGGATTAACAAACTTGCACCCCATGGTAAAATTCGCTTTGCAGTTGTTGGAAAAACCCGATGCCAACGAACTTATGCAAATTATTGCCGTTGCTGGTTTGGCACAAAATTTTGCGGCCATAAAATCATTAACAACAACGGGTATTCAAAAAGGACACATGAAAATGCACTTAATGAATATTTTGAATCAAATGAATGCTTCGGCTGATGAAAAAGCGGCAGTTTTACAGCATTTCGCAGAAAAAAACGGTTTCGCACAGTGCTGTTGTTGATTTTATTGAGGGTTTACGAAAGTAATTTAATTGTACTTCAAAGTTTATAATCTCCCATGAAGAATATTTATTTAATTTTCATATCCTTTATTTTTCTATCTTGTTCTAATAGAAATGAAAGAGTTTTATCTAGTATTGAAGATTTTGAAAAGAATATAGGAAATTGGAACGATTTGACAGAAGATATATTAAAGGATGAGATTGTTAATCAAAAATTGGAAACTTTAATTAAAGTTACAGATTTAAACCAATCAATTTATAATAGATTACATAAAGAGAATGTTATTTACATAATTGTCACAAATAATCTTAACTGCCAAAAAGTTGAATATCAAAAGAAATGGTCAACTTCAGTTGGTACTCAATATTTAGAATGGACAAGTTGTGACTCTATTAAAACTCAAAAAGGTTATTATGAAGATTTAAATCCTATTCATGTATTTGGTATTGGTAATAAATGGTTGACTTGGATTGATTTAGATCCAATATAAACCGATTTTTTTATAAGTAAAAATAATTATGGAATTTTACAGCAACGGTAAACTCTTTATTTTAGGCGAATATTATGTGTTAGAAGGCGCAAAGGTTTTTGCATTGCCCACAAAGTTTGGTCAATATCTACATGTTTTTCCTTTAAAGACAAAAACCTTAAGCTGGAAAAGTTATGATGCTGATGGCTCGGTTTGGTATTACGATGAAATTGCTGTAAACGATATTTTATCAAATAATCAATCCAGCGATGACAAAGTGCGAAACACCCTGATTGATATTCTGCATCAGGCACATTTAATGAATCCTACCATATTAGAAAATAACGGCTTTTTAGTTGAAACGAAACTGACATTTCCACGGAATTGGGGCTTGGGAACATCATCTACTTTAATAAATAATATTGCACAATGGTTTCAAATTGATGCTTTTGAATTGCTACAAAAATCGTTTGGTGGCAGTGGGTTCGATATCGCTTGTGCACAAAACAACACGCCTGTAACGTATCAGGTTGTAAATAATGAACCTATTGTTGAACAGGTAACTTTCAATCCGAATTTTAAAGAGCATATTTATTTTGTGTATCTGAATAAAAAGCGCGACAGTAAAGATGCTATTGCTAATTTCAGAAAAAAGCAAAAGAATTTATCAGCAGAAATACAACAGGTTTCACAAATGACCAATGAATTATTACAGATTCAAGATTTACAGTTTTTTATTAATTTCTTAAAAAAATATGAACAAAATCTCGGCGAGATTTTAGAAACACCAACAATTCAAAAAGAATTGTTTCCAAATTTTAACGGGTTGGTAAAAAGCCTTGGCGGCTGGGGTGGCGATTTTGTTATGGTTGCATCAGAACAAAATCCTACAGAATATTTTAAAAATAAAGGATACGAAACGATTATTGCTTATAGTGATATGATTTTGGGTGGTTAAATTGAAGCATCAATTCATACAGATTTTTTAGCAGTTTTCTGATAATTATTAATCGTTATGCCATTAAAAATCTAAATTCGTTTTAAGTTGCTTTCAGCATGACAAACTTTATGAATATTTAATTTAATCTTATTGTTTTATGGTTGTTCCTTCTAATATTTCAAGAAAAACTTTCTTATGCTCTTTAATCTTATTTTCCTTTGTACTTAATGATAGAATATAACAATCTTTGTTATTAAACAACCTGACATTATAATATATTAAATCTTTATCAATCTTTAATTCAGAAGATTTCGCTTTATAAGAATTAATTACAGTATCATTATAAACTGTTGGTGTATCTACATTAAATATTTTCGAGTGCTTTCTATCTATTTCTTGAAACTTTTCTTCATCATCAATAAATATTTCGTCATAAACATCAATTCTAAAATCATCGTTTGTAACATACAAATATAAGTAACTTAAAGAATCTTTGAAGTTGATTTGCTTTAATAACGAATTAGGTATTAATTCCTTGTTAACTTTCAAATCATACTTACTTTTAATTATAAAATGATCTGTTTCAATTACTTTATAATCTTCAACAGGTTTATTTTCGACTTTATTACAACTTATAACAAGGAAAAATAAAGCACTAAATAAAAATATTATTTTCATAATTCAATAAATCAATTCACTGTTTATCAACCAATTCCAAATAATTTTTAAGAATAACGCCGTATTTACTTTTTGCTACGTGTGGGGATAGGTTGTTGTAAATAGTATCTAAATGGTTATTGTTCATAGTGGCAACATCGGTCAATGTAATGTACGGAGCTACTTCGTTTTTATTATTTTTCAGTGCAAAATTCACTGCATTCCAATAATACCTGCGTTTGGTGCGGTTCAATACATTTTCTAAACTATCTGCTTTAGCTGTTTGCTGGTTTTGTTGAGCCAAAATAATAGATCGAACCAAATCGATTTGTTTGTTGGTATAAATAGCTCTTGTTTCTAAGTATTTTGAATATAAATCTTGGTTTTTAGAACCCTCAACTACTGCTCCGCTTGAGAAATTATCTAACGAACTATTAATTTTTAAATCTCCTGGTTCGGCAAAAAACAAAATCAGGTTGTCCATAGACTGTGTCGTTCCACGGTTTAATCCCAAATATAAAACTTCGGGTTCTTGCAAATCAAATGATGTTTCAAAAGTAGAAGTTCCTTTCAACACCACACTGTCTAGCGTTATCAACATACTGTCTTTTAATTGCTGCACGTACAAAGTTCCTTGTTTCAATCCTTTTATTTCGCCGGTTATGTGTGTGTTTCCCGCTTTTTTGTCGCTACACGAAACCATCGCAGCCACACTTATTAGTAGTAAAAATAACTTTTCCATTCTACTTAAATAAATCCATTCCTGGAATATTTGGCATTCCGTCTTTTGCAGCAGCAGCAAGTTCGGCTTCATTAATTGCTCCGGCTTTTTCTAATGCCTTATTCAACGTTAAAATCAAATAATCTTCTAGTTGTTCTTTATCGCTTAACAATTCATCATTGATATCTATGGTTCTAATTTGTCGGTTTGCTGTGACAGTAACCTTCAATAATCCGTCGGCCGATTGTTCATCAATCAAAACCGTATTTAAACGTTGTTTTGTTTCTTCTACTTTTTTCTGGGCTTCCTGTAATTTTCCCATCATACCCATTAAATCTCCAAACATATCTTAAATTTTAATATTTAGTACAAAAGTATTAAATTCAACCGAAATCATTAATTATAAATTTATGAAACACTCAAGTATTTTTATGCTGGCTTTTTGTAGTATTTTTGCAGCATGTTCAACAACAAAGATAAAATGAAAAACACTATAAAAGAACCAATTGCCAAGATAAACCCTACCAATTTAGAAAAACACGGCGATGTTCGCACAGATAATTACTATTGGTTAAACCAGCGCGAAGACCAAGAAGTGATTGCTTATTTGGAAGCAGAAAACGCTTATTACAATGAAATGACGGCGCATACCAAAGATTTTCAGAAAGATTTGTTCGAAGAAATGAAAAGCCGTATTAAAGAAGATGATGCTTCTGTTCCGTATTTTAAAAATGGATATTGGTACATAACGCGTTTTGAAAAAGACAAGGGGTACCCTATTTATTCAAGAAAAAAAGGCACTTTAGATGCACCAGAAGAAATCATGTTTGATTGCAACGAACTGGCAAAAGGGCATGCTTATTTTCAATTAGGTGGATTAAATATTAGCGACGATAATAAATTTGCTGCTTTTGGAGTGGATACCGTTTCGCGCCGAGAATATACCATACAGATTAAAAATTTGGAAACAGGTGTAATTTTGCCTACCAAAATAGAAAAAACAACAGGTGGAAGCACATGGGCTGCCGATAACAAATCGTTGTTTTATTCGCGTAAAGATGAACAAACCTTGCGTGCCGACCGTATTTTTAAACATACTTTAGGAACCAATGTGGCACAAGATGAACTAATCTTTAATGAAAAAGACGAAACTTTTTCTACTTATGTATATCGATCAAAGTCGCGTAAATACTTAATTATTGCTTCTGAAAGCACTCTTACATCTGAATATCAGATTTTAGAAGCGGCAAACCCCAACGGAGATTTTCGGGTTTTTCAGAAACGTACGCGCGGATTGGAATACTCGATTTCGCATTACAACGATCATTTCTATATCGTTACCAATAAAGACAATGCTACCAATTTCAAGTTGATGATTACGCCCGAAACAGCTACCATCAAAGAAAATTGGAAAGATTTAATACCGCATCGCAAAGAAGTATTGCTAGAAGGAATCGATATTTTTAAAGATTATTTAGTGGTTTCTGAACGATTTAATGGGTTGTCACAAATAAAAATAATGCCTTGGCAAAACCCCGATGGCGTTTATTATTTGCCTTTTGACAGCGAAACCTTCACCGTTTATACAACTACAAATGTTGATTTTGATACAGAAATTCTTCGCTTTGGCTACCAATCGTTGGCAACACCTTCTTCAGTAATCGATTTTAACATGCGTACCAAAGAAAAAACGGTTAAAAAAGAACAAGAAGTTTTAGGCGGAACATTCAATAAAGACAATTATTCCGAAGAACGCGTTTGGGCAACGGCTGCCGATGGTACTAAAATTCCAATTTCTTTGGTTTACAAAAAAGATTTGAAGAAAGACGGAAAAAACCCGCTGCTGCAATACGCTTATGGTTCGTACGGTTCAACCATGGAACCTTATTTCTCAACCGTTCGTTTAAGTTTATTAGACCGTGGATTCATCTACGCCATTGCACACATTCGTGGAGGTGAAGATTTAGGCAGAGAATGGTACGAAAACGGAAAACTGCTTAAAAAGAAAAACACGTTTACCGACTTTATTGATTGTTCAAAGTTTTTAATTGATCAAAAATATACATCGCCTCAACATTTGTATGCCGAAGGCGGATCTGCCGGTGGTTTGTTAATGGGAGTTGTTTTAAACGAAGCACCTGAATTGTACAATGGTGTGATTGCTCAGGTTCCGTTTGTTGATGTAGTTACGACGATGCTTGATGATTCCATTCCGTTGACTACTGGGGAATACGATGAATGGGGAAACCCCAACGAAAAAGAATATTATGAGTATATGAAATCCTATTCGCCATATGATAACGTAAAAGCGCAAGATTATCCGAATTTATATATTTCCACAGGTTTCCACGATTCGCAAGTGCAGTATTGGGAACCAGCAAAATGGATTGCAAAACTGCGAACGCTGCGAACCAACAAAAAATTATTGTTTTTAGACACCAATATGGATGCCGGCCACGGCGGTGCATCTGGGCGTTTTGAAGCTTTAAAGGAAGTGGCTAAAGAATTTGCTTTCTTGTTAGATTTGGAGGGGATTAAGAAGTAAAGTTTAACCTTGTTTAAAAACATTTTTTTGTGTATTTTAAATAACGATTGAAACGGTACAAGCTATCAAAACCTCATAGGTATTAAACAATTACAGCTTTTAAAAATTAATCTATTGAAAACCGAAAACTGCACCCATTGCCACAAAACCATCACTTGTAATGTAGATGATATTGCAAACTGCGATTGCCAAAAAGTGGAGCTTTTAGATGAAACTGTTGCGTTTTTATATGAAAAAACACAGCACGATTGTTTATGTAACGACTGCCTAAAAAAGTTCGATGAACTCACAAAGTTTTCATTGACCAATAAGTTTCCAAAACGTCCAACAGAGTTGGTGGAAGGTTTGCATTTTTACATAGAAAATGGCTTGTTTGTGTTTACCGAGACCTATCATTATTTAAAAGGAAGGTGTTGCCAAAACGGCTGCCGACATTGTGTGTACGGAATTCATAAATAATTAACCAACTTATTAATTAAATTTGTACATTTGTTTTACAAAATAGAATGATTATGAAAGGTCCGTTGTTTTACTCAAAGATCTTATTGTTTGGCGAATACGGAATTATTAAAGATTCTAAAGGCTTAGCAATTCCGTATAATTTTTATAACGGAGCGTTGAAGATTGATGAAAATCAAACCGAGATTACGCAAAAATCGAACAAAAGTTTAAAAGCATTTGCAACCTACTTAAACCAGTTAATGGTAAACGAGCCAGAGTTGGTAAAGTTTGATATGGAAGCTTTAAACAAAGATGTAGAAGCTGGAATGTATTTCGATTCCAGTATTCCACAAGGATACGGCGTAGGAAGCAGCGGTGCTTTAGTAGCTGCGATTTACGATAAATATGCAACCGATAAAATCACTGTTTTAGAGAATTTAAATCGAGAAAAATTACTTGTGTTGAAGAAGATTTTCGGTAGAATGGAATCGTTCTTCCATGGCACATCTTCCGGATTAGATCCTTTAAACAGTTATTTAAGTTTACCTATTTTAATCAATTCAAAAGATCACATCGAACCTACTGGCATTCCATCGCAAAAAGAAGAAGGAAAAGGCGCTGTGTTTTTAATTGATTCTGAAATGGTTGGCGAAACCGCACCAATGGTCACTATTTTTATGGATAACCTTAAAAATGAAGGTTTTAGAAATATGATGAAATCACAGTTTGCAAAATATACCGATGCGGCTGTTGAAAACTTTTTGAAAGGCGATTTTAAGACCTTGTACCAAAACACTAAAGAGCTTTCTAAGATTGCATTGAGCCACTTTAAACCAATGATTCCTGAAAAATTTCACCACATTTGGCAACAAGGAATTGATAGCAATGATTATTATTTAAAGTTGTGCGGATCGGGTGGAGGAGGCTACATTTTAGGTTTTGCACCTGATTATGATAAAGCTAAGGAAGCGTTAAAAGATTATAAATTAGAATTGGTTTACAAGTTTTAAAAATGATACAAAAACGAAAACTCAAAAGAACATTATTAAAATTTCTAAGTTTCTTTTCGGTTGTTCGTGGATACAATATAGCTGTTGTAGTGTTGGCACAATACTTATCGGCAATCTTTATTTTTGGCTCTCAATCGAGAGCCATTACTGTTTTAACAGACGGTGGCTTGTTTTTAATCATTTTCAGTAGTTCGCTTGCAATTGCATCTGGATACATCATCAATAATTTTTACGATACCGAAAAAGATCTTATCAACCGACCTTATAAATCAATACTGGATAAAAAAATTAGTAAAACCACTCAGCTTCGGGTTTATTTTTTCTTAAATTTTTTAAGTGTTGCCATTGCTTGGTTGGTTTCGTGGCGGGCTGCATTTTTCTATGCTGTTTATATTTTCCTGTTATGGTTTTATTCACACAAGTTGAAAAGATTCCCAATCGTGGGAAATATCACGGCATCGCTCTTGGTTTTAATTCCATTTTTTGGGATTTTAATGCACTTTCAAAATTTTAGTTGGGGCATTTTCGCCCATGGCTTTTATCTCTATTTAATTCTTTTTATTAAAGAATCGGTAAAAGATTTAGAAAATTTAAAAGGTGATTTTGCTAATAATTATCAAACCATACCGGTACGTTTTGGAAGCAAAGTCTCAAAAAGTTTAATTACTTTTTTGGTTTTGCTAACTTTAGTACCTGCATTTGCGCTAATTGCTTACTATAAAATAGGTTATATGCAATACTATTTTTATGTAAGCAGTGGGTTGTTGCTGGCGTTTTTAATATTTTTATATCAAGCATCAACACAAATCGAATACAAAAAACTGCATATTTTATTAAAACTCATTATTCTTTTAGGAGTGCTTTCCATTGTTTTGATCGATCCAAATGTAATCATCCATGGGAAAAACCTCGTAGTGCCTTATTTATAAACAATTGCTTTAGGATTTGATCTAACGAGATATTTCCATATCATTAAAATTGCAACAATGATTGTTCCTAAAAAATAAGCAAGTCCAATAAACAGCAATCTTTGTGCTTCGCTGTTAAAACTTTCAAATTCATTTACTTCTGAAAAAAGAGCCAAAAGCATATACATAGACAACAAAATCAGTGTACTAGCTATCAATACACCTACAACATTGTTTTTAATAAAAAGTTGAAAAACGAGAACAGCCAATAACCCAATCGCAAATGGATTTAATAGGTTTGATGTTCCATGCCAATAAATAAGCACAGCAATTATCAATAGATATTCTACAAAATTTGAAAGAAACGAAATACTATTTTTCATAAACTAGGGTTTTAAATACCAACGCAATATTTAGGAAAAATAGTATGCGCTACTATAAATTTAAGTCATCACTATTGGTAACTTCTGCTGTATTTGTTGGTGTAAGCACGGGTTTTGGCTTCACACGGGCAAAAAAGAAAAAGATACATGTTACAAACCATCCCGCCCAAAACAAGTAGCCGCCTGCATGAAACTGACTGTTCATATACTGATGGCTGGTTGATGTGAAATCGTAAAAAGTATAGATAAGACCGATTAACCCCAAAATGATAAAAACTAAATTTACAATGCTAAAGTTTTTAAAAGTGGTGGTGCGTTTCACAATCCACAGAATAGAGATTAAAAGCAGTTGAATCACAAAAACCGCAGCAAAACCTTTATACCAATGTTTCATAAAAGCATATTCGGTATAAACAGTTGACACGCCAATGCGGCCAATAATTGACATTTTCGACAATAAAATTCCGGCAACCAAACTAATAATTGCCTGAATTAAAACAAGGATAACCCATTTATTTTTCATAACGTTTTTACAATTTAAAACTTATGGTAAAGATGCTAAATATTCTCGTATCTTTGTAAAAATTTTTTTAATGAATACGCAAGGCGGAAATAACGGCAATAAAAATAATAAAAAATCTTCTTTTTCTAAAAAGGGATCTTACGATAAAAGCAAACAAGGTGGGTCGGCATCGGGTTCAAAATTTGGTAAACCATTTAAAAAAGACGACAAACCGTTTAAAAAATGGACCAACGACAAGCCTTCAAAAGCCTTAAAAACTACAACTGTTATAGACGATACCATACGTTTAAACAAATATGTGTCCAATTCAGGTGTGTGTTCACGTCGTGATGCAGACTTGTACATTCAATCGGGTAACGTCACCGTAAATGGAGAGGTTATCACCGAAATGGGCTACAAAGTAAAACCAACCGATAAAGTGGTTTTTGACGGCGTTTTATTAAACCCAGAGAAAAAAGTATATGTTTTATTGAACAAGCCGAAAGGTTTTTCTACCTCAGACGATGAAAATGTTTCTAGCGTGTATGATTTGGTTCGCAATGCTTCCACATCGATCTTAAAACCAGTGGGCAGAATGGATAAAAGCACAGTGGGGCTATTGTTGTTTACAAACGACAACGAAATGATTCAGAAATTTACAAATGCCGCACAACACTCTTCAAAATTGTATCAGGTTTCGTTAGATAAAAACTTAAAATACGACGATTTAGAGAAAATTCAAACAGGTGTTTATATCAACGAACATAAAGTTTGGGTGGAAGAAATTTCGTATGTTGAAAATCAACCAAAAAGCGAAGTAGGCATAAAAGTAAAAACATCAAACGTAAAAGTGGTTCGTGCTGTTTTTGAAAAATTGGGCTACAACGTGATAAAATTAGACCGTGTGATGTATGCCGGATTAACCAAATGGGGTATTGCCCGCGGACAATGGCGTTTTCTTACCGAACAAGAAGTCATAAATCTTAAAAATATAAAATAAATGAAAAGCCGTTTCAAACAAAAGAGTGAAACGGCTTTTTATATAATGCTGGAAGAGTATTTTTTTACACCTCCGTTTTTGTAGTCAATAAATGTCTAATCACGGTTTCGGCGCTGTGAAGTCCAAACAAGCCCGGCATCCAACTATTGGTACCAAAAAATGATTTTTTAAAGTTGGTTCCGTCGGTCATTTTTAAACTGCTTTCATCAGGTTTTTCTAAAGAAAAAACGGCTTTCACTCCACTTTTAACGCCCATTTTTCGCAAGCGTTTACGCACTACTTTTGCCAAAGGACACACATCGGTTTTGCTAATATCTTTAACAACCACTTTGCTGGCAAGCATTTTTCCACCGGCTCCCATGTTTGAAATTACTTTTACACGTGCTTTTTTTGCGGCTACAATTAAGTGCAATTTTGGCGTGATACTGTCAATACAATCTAAAACGTAATCGTATTCGGAAGTTACAATTTCATGAGCACGTTCGGGAGATACAAATTCTTGAATACGTGTTAAATTTAATTTCGGATTTATATCCATTAAGCGGTTGCCCACAATCTCTACTTTTGGTTGACTAACCGTGCTGTGCAAAGCTGGTAATTGTCGGTTTATATTAGTGATATCTACCGTGTCGCCATCCACAATAGTTACATTTCCAACACCTGCACGCACTATAAATTCTGCTGCAAACGATCCAACACCTCCTAAGCCAACAATTAATACATTTGCTTTTTGCAAAGCTTCAATTCCTTCTGGTTTAAATAATAATTCTGCTCTTTCTTGCCAAACAGCCATCTAAAAATAAATTGTGTAAAATTTCTTCGATCGAAAAATCGATTCCGTTTTACTGGTTAAAAACTCGGTTATAATTTTCTGCAATTATAGGTTCTAAATTGATATTTAAAACACTTTTTGCTTTGCTATACACTTCAAAAATTGTTTGATCAATCATATCTGTTTCCAAAAAAAGCCGATTGAGCGGAATGATTTTCAGCACCATTTCCAAGTCGGGGTTTTGTAACAAATATTTTCCAAACGATAAATAAAACCCATTGTTAACTAAACTTTCAGCTACTTGACTGTTTTTTGAAAAGCCATGAATAATCATAGGAATAGTTAGTTTTAATTCTTTTTTAATCTCAATGATTTCTTGATAGGCAGCAACGCAGTGCAAAATTACTGGTTTTTTATGTTTTTCCGCCAAAAGCAATTGCGGAATCACTATTTTTTTCTGAATTTCAATCGATGTTGCAATCCGTTTGTCTAAACCGCATTCGCCAATTGCTTTAAAATTGGGAAGATGTATCGCATGCTCAATTGCTGCCATGTCATTCAAAAAGTTTTCTTCATTGATATACCATGGATGAATACCTACCGTGAAATGCGGTAATTCTGTATTTATTTCGTTTGGATATTGATTTACTAATTCTACAATTTCATTATTGTTTGAAAAATGGTGGGTGTGAATATTGTAATACATGAGCTAGAATTTTACACCTGCCGTAATTGCGGTATTCAAAAAGTTCACATCGGGCGTTATTGGGCATGAATAACCAATAGTATAAGCACAATATGGATGATAGGCTTTATTAAAATCAAGTACAATTTCGTTTCCATCAGGAATTTCAATATCTAAATAACGTCCGGCTCCGTAGGTTTCATTTCCACTGGTTTCATCGATAAAAGGCAGAAACAAGTGTTTTTTGAAGCCTTTTCGCTTTATAAGTTCCATATTTTGATACACTTCTAATTGATAATTTACATCATCAATCGTGAAATGTAAAATTCCAAAACGTTTGTAATTTGGAGTGTATTTTCCAGAAGTTGGCATTTTAAAAACAGTTTGCTTTTTTAAACGTTCTAATCGGGCCTTAACTACAAATTTTTTATTATATGGATAGAAATTTAAACCTTTAAAATCCTTCAACTCATCTGTTTTTAAAGGAGTTGTTTCTGGATTAAGATATGATTCGTTGAGTGCCTTTTGATAAGCAAGCACTTCCTTTTCAGATTGTTGAGAAAAAGTTAAATTGCTGCATAAAAGAAAAAAAATCAGTAAATTTCGCATGTTATTTTTTTATTCAAATTTACTATTTATTTTGTTTAACTCTTTAAATAAGAATTGAAATGAAAAATTTTAAAATTTATTGGTTGTTCGTTGCATTTTTTATGTTTAGTGGCATTGGTTTTGCCCAAGAAACGCAATCTGCACATACTGTTGACAGTGTTCAAACAACATTTTCTGTAGAAATTAATGCAGATACCACGCTAAAAGATCTTAAAGAAATTGAAGAAATGTTGCAAAAAAACTACAACATACATGTAACATTTGAAAATGTAAAGACAATTGATGATAAAATAGTTGCTATACGCATGCAACTCATAAACGGAAATCAATCGTTTATGAGATCAATTAAAAATTCGGATCGAGCTATTGACCCGTTTGCTATACGCATTACCAAAATTCAGGGTGATAAATACGATGTGCAACTCGCTACTAATTCAGCAAAAATGGGTCTAAATAGTTTGTCTAAAAATCCATTTTCAGCATTTGATTCTTTATCAGAAAAAACATTCGATTTCCAATCCGAATTTTCAAATTTCAGTGAAGAATTTGAACAAATGTATCAGCAAATGCAGGCCTCGCAAGAAAGATTCCAAGAATTTTTCAAAGATTTTAGAGAAGAAGCCAAGCAATTCTTAGAGGTGCCTGCAGAGCAAAATGAAAAACAAATTAAAAAGGAATTATAATAAACAATCACTTTTTTCGTTACAATTAGAAAAATATAAAAATGAAAAAAATTGTTTGTAGTATTATTGGGTTGATGGGTTTCTTTGCAAGTGCACAAGAATCTTATGCGAAAGTAGAAGAAACCGAAAAGAAACTGCCTAATAATTATGCGGTTACTTATGAACTTACTGGCAGTAGTACAGGTTTGATAAAAGTTTCGGGAAGCTCGTCACTAAACGATTTAAAAGAGATTGAGCAGCTAGCCGAAAACCATGGAATTAAAATTTCATTTGTAAACGAAAAATTCAACCAGAATCGATTAGAGTACATAGAGCTTATGTATTTGAGTAACGGGAAATGGGAAACTTTAACTTTTGGAACCGACGATTTAAAACTTTTGCCATTTGGCATTTCGTTTTTTCAAGATAAAAGACAAGGAAAAGAATCGAAGCGTTTTTCTATTAAAAATAATAAAAATAATAGAGCAGCATTTTCCGAGAATATTGATTATGAAATTATATAACTGAACAAGAAAGGCTTTTAAAGCCTTTTTTTATAAACCACCAAATGAAAAAATATATCGTGTTTTTTGGTATTTCGTTACTGTATGCGTGTTCCTCCAAATCGCAAGAGCATCAATTGAAAGAGGTTTTTTCATTGTATAAAAAACATACAGAAATATCAGGAATGATTTATCAAGAACCAACTCAGCAATTGTGGATGTTGCAAGATAAAGGCAATCCACCGGAATTGTATGTATATTCGGTTGATGGAACTTTTAAACATTCGGTTTTTGTGAATGATCAAAAGAATACGGATTGGGAAGATTTATCGCAAGACGGTTTTGGAAATATTTATATTGGCAACTTTGGAAATAACGAAAACAATCGTAAAGACTTGCGTATTCTAAAGATTGATGCCTCACAGCTGCATTTAAAAACGGTTGATGTGGTTCAAGAAACTACTTTTTATTATGAAGATCAAACGGATTTTCCACCGAAGAAAAGTAATTTGTGGTACGATTGTGAAGCCTTTGTAACCACTACCGATGCATTTTATTTGTTTACCAAAAACAGAGCAAAAGGATTTGATGGATCTTTTTTTGTTTATAAAATTCCGAATAAGGCAGGAAATTTCAAAGCTCAGAAAATAGCAGTTTTAAAAACCTGCGAAAATTTTAAAAGCTGTGCTATCACAGGTGCGGCAATGAACAAAAACGGCAACCAAATAGCATTGTTAACGCACGATAAGGTGCTCTTGATTCCATTTGAAAACGATGCTTCTTTCAATCAAGAAAATATTACGATAAAGGAATTGGGGCATTATTCGCAAAAAGAAGCGATAACTTATAAAAATAACCAAGAGCTTTTTGTGGCAGATGAAAAGGAAAAAGGTAAAGACGGAGGAAAAGTTTTTGCATTGCAATTAAACTAAAAAGTAAAACCAATACCAAAACTCACTAAACTGTTTTCTTTGCTGGTAAAAATACCTCCGTAGGCCGTAAAAGAATCTAAGGCATTTAACCATAAACCGCCGCCATAACTGTGGTACCATTTATTGTTTGGATCCCATTTATTCCATACCTTGCCCAGGTCGTATCCGGCATATAATCCATAACTCAACGGCAATATGCCATTGGTGATGTGTTTCATTTTATAACGAATATCTTGGCTGGTTACAAACGATGTATCGCCCATAAACCTTTGCTGGCGGTAACCTCGTAAACCATTATTCGCACCCAAAGTAGCAGCTTGGTAAAATTTATAATCGTTTCCAAAAACTTTCTCTAAGGTATAAGTAGAAGACCATGTAAGTTTTTTATTGTTCGAAATTGGCGTTACAAAATTTAATTTGGTGTTTAAATACTGATGTGTTTTACTAAAATCTTCCACAAAGAAACGGTTTCCAAACAGCAGCATAAATCCTAATCCAACCGTAGGTTCTTGCGTGTTGTCGTAATTCTCGAACTGGTATTTAATGCGTGTTCCCACAAAATCGGTTCGGGTGTAGGTATCAAATAGATTAATAAGCAGTTGCTCATCAATTAAGCGGTTATTGGTTTCTTCGATTTTAACAGATTCATACGTTGCACCAATTAAAAGCGAACTTCCGTTGCGGCCTTTCCATTCGTAAGCCGGTTTTAGTTCCATTTGCGAAGTTCGAACTCGGTAATAATTATCTCTAAAAGCATCTTTATTATAGGTTGCAAAATTATCAAATCCAAAAAAGTTTCTGGTAAAGTTTGATGAAGTAGCCAATGCCTCTATATTCCAATAGCCTGTGTTGGAATAATCTTTAAAACTGCCTTTATAAGCAGCAAAAATTCCTGATGTGGCAAAATTAAATTTAATACGCAGTTGATGCTTTTGCGAATAGGGGTTTTGGTTGAATTTTCTAATAGTGTAAGTTCCGTTTAAGCCCAACATCACTCCGTTGTCGCGGTTGTAACCAGCATCCGGCAAAATGGCTAAAATATTTAAAGGTGCTTTGCGGTAATCATATTGATTCAAATTGTACTGATCGCGCAACACCACTCGTGCATTTCCTTTTTCTTCGATTGTAATTGGTTTTGATGCATAATCGAATATTTTAGTGTTTGTTTTTGAATTGATTTGATACACATCATGGTTTTTTCCGCCGACTAATTTTAAGCGAATAGATGATTTTTCTCCGGTTACTTTGATAGCATCATCACCATCTAAACCATACACCCAGATTTCTTTTGTAGTTTTTGGATAATAGGTATAAGAATGCATCAATGTATCGGTAGATTTTTTGGTGCGGTAATGATCAATTGCTACTTTGTCTTTTGAAGTGTTTATAACCAATGAATCCTTTTTATTGGTTCCGGTTACAACGCCGTATTTAAACAATTCTTTGTAATATTTATCCGAAAAAGCAACTAATTTTGATCGGCGTTCTTTTAAAATTTCAATGATTTCATCACTGTATTGGTTGCGAATTTCCTTAGGCAAGCTGTTAAAAGCGTCTTCAATCACTTGATCATTCATGCCTTTTACCACTTCTTCGGCGCTTTGTTGCCAATCTTGTAAGGTGGTGTTTTGAAGAAAAACTTTATCCAGCGGAAAAGCCGACTTGGTAATCCATCGTGGTTTGCCATAATTGCCTTTAAAATGTTGCATGTGGCGCAACGGATTCAATTTATTTGCAAGCATGAGCAATTTTCCATCGATTTTTGCAAAAGCCTGGTCGCGGTCTCTTGGAATAGGCTGATAAATCACTTCGTGGTCGGTTTTTTGCTCCACCCAACGCCACTGATCGGCATGTCTGTCCCAATCGCCAATTAAAAAATCAAACATTCGGGCGCGTAGATACATTTTAGTATCAACTTTATATTTTGCATCTTTTTCCAAATTCACAAGCAATTCTTGGGTGCTGATGATATCTGCTCCTTTTCCCAAAGAAGGAACATCTGCCTGCGATTTGTGTGGGCGTTCTTCAATCATATACAATTCGTTTCCATAGGTAGCATTGTATTTGCCCAGTGCATTTTGTTTGGGAACGAAATAAAGCTTTGGATTGGTGTGATACAATTGCACTGCATCAGACAATTGGCCTAAGATAAATGCCGTGTAGGGGTGAGAAGTGGTGTAATAATCATCGATAAAGGTTAATACAAAAGTGTCGTCTAATTGATCTTCAATATAAGTGTCTTTAAAAATGGCCGACTGTAAAAACTGTTTGGAACTTTTGCGCAAGCCCCGCATTACAAATTGTTTTCCGTTTTTATCTTCTAACCATAACGACATTGATTGATTGCCACCACCTGAAATTACAGGTTTTAAACCACCGTATAGCGTTTCCAAATTAGCCACATTAGCGTTTACTTTGGTTCCGTAAATGCTTCGGTAATGATTGCCAAAAAGAAATTTATAGGTGTTTGATTTTTTTGTAGCTTCTAATGGATAAACCGATGCCATGATTGTTTTTTCGGTGACTTCAGGAAAATTTGCCTCGTAATCATCCGGACACATAATGGTTTTCTTGAAAACAACTTCCTCACCCAATTCGGTCATTTTATGAAGAAACACATCTACGTGATTGTCTTTGTAAATTTTTAAAGTAGCAAACCCCAAACTTCCGATGGAATAACTTGTTGGTTGCACGCTTCGTGCTTCTTCGGTTTTTGATCCGGCACCGCTGATGAGTTGTTTAATACCATCATTTTCGATATACTGCAAATTGTGTTCATGACCCGAAACAAAAACCACTTGCTCTTTATCTTTTGTAAGCGTTTTTAAGCGATCAATCATCATTCTGTAGTAGGTGTGTTGCGTATCTGCCGGACTTGCACCCGATGTTTTTCGAAGGTAGTTTGCAATACTTCCTAAAACCGGCATTGGCACTTTTTTATAAGGAAAAAGATGATTACGGGCAGAAAAAAAGCCTCCGTGTGTTCCATTTGTCAAAATAGGGTGGTGGATGGCTACTACGGTAACTTTGTTTTGATTTTTATTGATTAAACTTCGAAATTCTTCAAAAAAATCTTCACGCGTTTTAACGGCACTTTCTTCGTTTATATTGGGATATTTGTCCCAATTTTGAATAAACCATTCACTGTCAATGGTGATAATAATAAGTTGATCATTGATTTCAACCGCATCAATTGCTTCATATTTTTTTGGAAGAAAAGCGTTTTTACCCAATTTTTTTTCAACATATTCTTTTTGTTCCATTAAGCCATCAAGTCCGTGGTACCAATCGTGGTTTCCAGCCAAAAAAATTGTTTGCCCGTTTACAAATGCCGCCAAATTGATTTGTGCATCTAATTTTTCTTCGGCCATTTCCCGGTTTTTATCTATCGGTTTTGGCATTCCCAAAGGATAAATGTTATCGCCCATAAAAAGCAAGGTTTTCGGGTTGTTTTCCTGTTTTAAATAAGCTTCAACTGTTTGCAATAATTGCTGTGATTTTGGTTCATTGGCATTTCCTGCATCGCCCACAACAACAATTTCATGCAATAAATTACCTTTGCCATCGTTAGTAATCATATCGCGCGAAAATTCCTTACCCACTTGTTCATGAAATGATGCACAAGCATTCAGCAAAAAAAAGATAAAAACAAAAGCAGATATCTTTGCAATGTGTAAGTTAAATTTCATAATTTTAATTTGTAAAAAAACCTCAATGGAACTTTTATTAAAAGCCGAATCATATATTTTTAAGCTGTTCAAAGATAAACTATCTTCTGAATATATGTATCATGATTATTTGCATACTTTGCGAGTGGTGACAGCTGTAAATGAGTTGATCAGTGGCATGCCTATTTTAGAGCCCGATGCCACTGCATTGAGACTTGCTGCTTGGTTTCACGATTCGGGCTATGTGGATGGATGCGAAAATCACGAAGAAAAAAGTTGTGCTATTTTTAAAGATTTTCTTGCGGAACATCAATTTGAAACAGTAGATGCAAAGAAAGTGTGTAGCCTTATTTTAGCTACAAAATGTGCTCATTTTCCTGAGAATTTATTAGAAATGTGCATGAAAGATGCCGATTTTTATCATTTTACGCTAGATAATTACAGTGAATTGGCAGAATTGCTAAAAGTTGAAATTGAGAAAACCTGCGACAAACAAATTGCAGAAGTGGATTGGTGCAATGAAAATTTAATTTTTCTAACCCAAAAACATTATTTTTTTACCGATTATGCCAAACAAAATTGGCAGCCTAAAAAAGAAAAGAATCTTTCAAAAATCCGTGAAAACCTTGAAAAATTAAAGAGCAATAAAAAAGGCAAAAGCAAAGAGTTAAAAGCAAAGAAGTTAGAAAAACTAGAGCGACCAGAACGTGGTATAGATACCTTGTTTCGTGTAACTTTGAACAACCACACCCAATTAAGCGCCATTGCAGACAGCAAAGCCAATATTTTGTTGTCTGTAAATTCTATACTAATCACCATATCGCTAACGGTAATTATACCAAAATTAGACAGTCCAAGTAATGCACATTTAATAATTCCTACTTTTATATTGTTGATTTTTAGTGTGGTAACAATTGTTTATACCATTTTGGCAACAAAACCAAAAGTGAGTTCAAATACCATTAGCAAAGCAGATATTGAACAGCGCAAGGCGAATATTTTGTTCTTTGGAAATTTTCATCAATTGCAATTGACCGATTTTAACGAGGCGATGAACGATTTAATGAAAGATCGCGATTATTTATATGATACACTCATCAAAGATTTGTATTTTTTAGGTTTGGTTTTAAATAAAAAATACAAACGATTGAGTATAGCCTACACGGTTTTTATGTATGGAATTATAATTTCGGTAGCCGCATTTTGTTTTGCTTTTATACGGATTTAGTTAAATAATCTACATAATCGGTATAGGTGAACACTTTAAAATCAGCTGAGTTAAAATCTTTATTGATGCACACCCGCAATGCTTTCAAATCGGTGATGCCTTGCAAATCTTCAACAGTAATAAATTCGGTTTCGCCAATAAGATATTGTTTGTTTTTTAAAAAATCGATATAACTTAGATAGTCAATTTTGTCTGCATCGCTTAGATAAACAATGCTTAGTTGATTGGATTGTACCAAGCGTTCTTGGGTGTTTTTAATCAAAGCTTTTGCCAAGCGTTTTTTAATAAGTTCAAACCGAACATCGTCATTGCTTTCCACATCAAACCTTTTTTCATCCATTCTAAATTTAATCGAGATAGGTTCATTGTATGCTAAAATTAAACTGGTTAATTGCATATCAAAATGTAACTGAGGCTTTAAATACTGATGCATCACCACAGCTTTGCACATAACTTGCAATTGCCATAAGCGCAAATTGTGCAGGTACATAATGTCATAAATTTGTGTAGGTGTGATGCTGTTGCCAATAAACAAATTGTGTTCCACACCATCTGTTCTAAAACGTTCAAAATAATGGGGATATAATTTTTGTGCCGCAATTTGTTCACTATCTAAAATGTCGGTAAGTTGCTTGTTTACAGTCTGTAAAGCCAGTTCGTATTTTTTGCGTTGATGCCAAAAAAGCTCATGTTTTTCATCTAAATGCTCTTTATACTTTTCAATAATTGCGCTAAATTCGTCTTTTTCGCCTAATTGTTTAAAAAGAGGGTGAATGGTATCGGTTATGTAGCGATAAATTTGGCTTTCTGCTACAAAATGATGCGTTTTTAATTGATTTTGAAAATAAGCAATTTCGTTGATTCGTTGCTGAAATAATATGGAATTTTCAATGGGTTTAATGGCTTCAAGCACTTTCAAAATTTCTTTTAATTGCTTGCGCAAATCTGCAAGCATGGCTTTGTTCCGTAGTTTGGTTGATGATTGAATATCGGTTTCACCATATAACGGATAAATAGCATCAAAAACAATTTCTTTTAAAACGGCTTCTTTATTGTGTGTTTTTGCAAAATAATAGTTTTTTGCTTGTTCTTCAAACTTCCAGTTTACGCTTGGGTGAAAATTGGTGTATTCGCGCTGAATGATCGCATCAAGTTCATTTTTCACATCGATTTGATATTTAACAAACGTGTCGTTGATAAGTGGCATTACATCGTTTAACTTATTTGCATTTACTGTGTGCAAGGCAAAAGGAGTGCCGCTTGTGAGTTCTATATATGCCTGATAAGCATCGGTTTTTTTTATGGGAGCTAGGATAAAACTGCGAATGTTTTTTGATTCCAAATATTTTAAATAAGGCAACCAATCTTTTTGGTGATACAGTTCTAAAATGTCGGTTACACAGTAATAATTAATCGCATTGTTAAATTGTTTAAAAAACTTTTTTGCAGCAGTAACAATGTCTTTTGGAGTGTTTTTAGGAAGTTTAAAAACACTTTTAAAATCGGCTGCCAGCGGCAAATCGATAAAGTCAAAATGGATGTCGTTTACAAAGAAAATCCCATAATCAATATCTTTTTGTTTAAAAATAGATTGAAAAATTTCCTTTCCCGCCGTAATACTCATGCCTTCCTGACCGGGTTTTAAAAGATTTGTTTTAATGTTTGATATAGTGTTTTCGGTGGTTACATCGGTTAGCGTGATGATACCAAATCCTTTCAAAATCCAACTGTTAATTGGAAATTTTTCTTTCCAAATCGCGATATTATTGTAATTGCGTTTGAGTATTTTAATATCTTCTGAGGTAATTTCCTGCGCCTTTTCCGTTGGAATTAATTCGGTAAAATCTACATTTAGTGTGATTCTGTAATGCTTAATAACGCCGTTTTTATCAGGTATATCGTAAAACATTGGTCTTGAAACATCGAAATTTTCGCCATACCAACTGTTTAGAATAATACAGCAGCTAAAAATATAGTATTCATCGCTATTAAATTCGCGAAAATTAATTTCAAAAGCTTCACCCGCTTCGTTAATTATTTTTTGAAAACGCTGTGTGAAATTAAAATTGAAATTTTGCAATGGCAAACTCACCGCCTTTATTTCATTGTGCGTTAAAGCAGTAGGAAAAAGGTCTGCTAATAAGTTATGAATCAAAGGTAAATTATCGTAAATCTCTTTTTTAGAGGTAATTCCGGTATATAGTTGAGGTACTTTTGCAACATCTTCTAGTAATGATTGAGCATAAATAGCGCGATAAGGCGTTTCGGTTTCTTTTGCAATTTCCTGCAAAGCATCAATCACTTTATGAAAAGAAATAACAGAATACAACGGACTTTCGTTGAAATAATCAAGACCTAAATTCAACTCTTCGCTCATAGAAAAAACTTTTCACAAAGGTACAATTTTGGATGTTTACTGCTGGCACTCTGTGAATTAAAAACATGATTTTTATAAAAAAGAACGAAAGTTATAATATTTTATATATTTTTGAATAAAACAACCATTCATGAAAGAACTACTTACTTTAGCGCTGCTTTTTTTTACTATTTTTGTTAAAGCCCAATCAGAAAATACTTTAGATTCTTGTGGAACAATATATACTGTTGAAGAAAATTATGATAGCGATTTTGAGAAATTTTATCAAAGTAAGCTGCAATTGCAATCAAAAAATCCGGTAACATATTATATACCTGTCGTTTTCCATATCATACATATTGGTGAGCCTCTTGGTTATGGTTCAAATATTGCAGATATTGAGGTGTACAAAGCCTTAGAACGTCTAAATAACAATTTTAAAAACAACCACAATCATCCAAACAATAGTAATACAAGTATCCAATTTGTTTTAGCTACAAAAGCACCAGACGGCTCCTGTTCTAACGGTATCAATAGAGTGAATTTTGGCAGTAATCAAAATTATGTTGAATATGGAAATGCCTATAGAACTACAGATAATGGTGTAGATGCAGCTACGATAAGAAGTTTATCTAACTGGAATTCAACACAATACTATAACATTTGGGTTGTAAATAAAATTACAGCAGTGCCAGGTGTAGGTGGTTATGCGTATTACCCAACAGAGCATGGTACAACACACGATGGTACGTTTATATATTATCAGTATCTAATTTTTGAAAATAATCCAGTATTTACACATGAATTAGGACATAGTTTAAATTTAATGCACACCTTTCAAGGATCAACAGGAACAAACTGCCCAGCGCAAGTAAATGGCTGTGGCGCAGATGGCGATTGCATATCAGATACACCACCTCACTCTCTTAATCATGCCGATGATTTAGTTTTAAATGCACCAAATATTTGCTCAGGAGACAACAATTCAACTTATAAACATAATTATATGTCTTATGCAAGAGCTGCATATCGTAATGTATTTACGCCTATGCAAATTACAAGAATGCAAAGTGCGACGACTTTTTACAGATCATCCTACTTACCAGCTAATAATTCTGTATTCACCATGACACAAAAACCACAAGCTCAATTTTATATAAATGAGAGTAATTCAAATTATAAACAATTTTTTTGTGCTGGAACACCAATAAATTTAAAGAATTCTTCAACTTGTTTTTTAAATACTTTTAACAACACCCCTTTAGCAAATTACACCAGCAAATGGGTTATTACCAAAAATGGACAAACATTATATACAACCACAGAGCCAAATCCAACGATCACTTTAAATCAGGCAGGTACTTACAGTATTACCTTAACGGCAAAAAACAACATTGGTGCAAGTACTTTAACTAAAAATGTAGAGATTGTTGCTAATACTAATAACAGTTATTGTACTCCCACATCATTGAATGTAGGATACTCCCGTGTTTCAGTTAACAGCGTAAGATTTTATAATATATATAATACTTCAGAAATAGGTGTTAATCTAGGTTATAAAGATTATAGTTGTACACATATCACACAAGCACCTTATGATAAAATGAACAGTATTGAAATTATTGTTACTAGTAATCAAGTTTATTTTAATCAAATTTTGCATGGTTATATTGATTATAATGACAATGGAGTATTTGAAACATACGAATTGATTTTTCAGCAAATAGTGCCATCGATGGTAAATAATATGATGTACACTTTTACTTTTACTCCTCCTTCAAATGTAATAAAAGGTAAAATATTACGAATGAGAATAATTAGTGACAATAGTAATATTACTGCTTCAAAACTTGATTGTAGCACAGCTTATAAATATGGCGACATTGAAGATTATGGAGTTATATTTGAATCATACCTCTCAACAGCAGATTTGGGAAAGGAAAAGTATAATATCTATCCTAACCCTGCTGAAAATGTACTAAATATTAATTCTACCAATTTTGATGAAAAATCAATATCTATTTATTCTAGTGCGGGACAGCTTATTAAAAGTATAAAAGCTAACGATGAAGACTTGTCTATAGATATTTCTGAACTTTCATCAGGAACGTATATTTTAAAAATAAATAATTTTTCACATACATTTATTAAAAAATAGTTGAACCTCAAAAAAATATAATTTTACCCCAAATTGCAAACAGCAATTTGGGGTTTTTAATTTGATTCAAAAAAAAAAAAACTAAAAAATTAGTTTAAAAACTAAAAAAATAGTTGTGTAACTAAAATTTTAGTTTAAATTTGTATTATCAAAATTAGAATTATGGAAAAACTGACCAATAAAGAAGAGGAAATCATGCAAATTATATGGCAACTAAAAAAAGTATTTGTAAACGATATTTTAGACGAGATGCCTGAACCAAAACCGCATTACAACACCCTTTCAACCATTGTGCGGTTGTTAGAAGAAAAGGGCTTTTTGGCACATAAAAGTTATGGAAAATCGCATCAATATTATCCACTGGTTAGTTTAGAAGCTTATCGTGGGGTTTTTGTGAAAGATTCTATTAAAAAATATTTTGGCAATTCGGTTTCAAATATGGTAAACTATTTCGTTAAAGAAGAGAAATTAACACCAACAGAAATCGATGAACTAATGAAGATTATTGAAGACAATCAAAAAAATTAGCCTATGCATCCGTTCCTTGAATACTTATTAAAAGCAAATCTGCTGCTTGTTTTTTTCGGACTTTTTTATCTGATTTTTTTAAAACGGGAAACTTTTTACCAGTTAAACCGTTGGTATTTAATTGGATCAATTATTGTTTCGGCAATCGCTCCTTTTATATCATTCACAAAAACGGTATGGGTGGATCCAATTCCTGTGGAATATTATGTGAGTGATAGTACAAATGTAATAATTAATGAAGTAGTTGAAGAACCGTCGTTTTTAGAAGCAATCGATTTGCAACAAAGTGCCGTTTTCGTACTTCTTTTTATAAGTGTTGTATTAATATTCAGAAAAATGTTTGCGATTGCGAAATTGTATCGCTCCATAAAAAAACTACCAAATTTAGGCGATTCAAACATAAAAATAAACACAAACACCGAAACAGTTTATTCGTTTTACAAATGGATTGTGGTGCCAGAAAACTTTTTTCAATGGCAAAATCACCAACTGATTCTAGACCATGAAAGCATCCACCTAAACCAAAAACACACCTTTGATCTTATTTTAGTTGAAATGGTTGCTGCGGTTTTCTGGTTCAATCCGTTAATAAAAATTCTACAACGCCACATAAACAGCAATTTAGAATTTATAGTTGATGCGCAAATGGTTCAAAAAACCGAACCTGTTTTGTATCAGAAAAATCTTTTGCTGTTTCAGGCACAAAAAACCATTCAATTTGCAAATTCGTACAGTACAAGCGAAATAAAAAGTCGCATTTTACAGCTAAACTCTAAAAAATCAACCAATATGAAAAAATTAAAATTTTTATTAGCAACACCTGCTTTGATTGCCTTTTTTGCTTTGTTTCAGGTAGAAACGGTAGCGCAGGTAAAAGAAACTATTGAAGTGCAGGAAGTTTCTGAAGGTGACACGTTAGAAGATTCTTTTTACATTCAGATTCATAGTAAATATGACGATGAATACTATGAAAGTGTGACAAAAAAATTACTAAAAGAAATCGACTTCGAAGTTAATTTCTACGATTTAAAACGAAATAAAGATGGTGATTTAACAGATATTAAAATATCGTATGTTAAGGAGCATCCAATTATATTCGGAAGATATTCAGCTGAAAATGGTAAACCTTTTGAACCTTTTAAACTTCATATTTATAAAAAGGGTAGTGGATATACCTTAGATGTAGTCTCAGATAAAGTAGAATATAATGAAATCATTTTGAAAGAAGAAGAGGTGTCATTTAATGCAGAAACTCTAAAAACCAACAGACAAGTTTTTGATGAAGTTGTGTCAAAATTCCCTGTAATTATTGATGGCGTTGCTTTTAGTAAAAAACAACTTAAAAATTTTGATAATAGTAAAATTCAATCTATGAGTTGGAATGTTGATCCAAATGCAAAAAAAAGAATGACGCTGTTATTGTCAACTAAAAAAGAAGAACAAATTATCATATCGCAAACACCGCAAAAATATAAGTTTGTTATGCCTTCTTACAAGAAATCAAAGTTTGTAAATAATTCATTGAAACAAGGTAAAACAGTAATTATTAAAGGGGAACCAACCAAAGCAAAAATTATTGCGAACAACGAGGTGTCTAGCGAACCTTTACGTTTATCTAGCAGTATATATGACTATTCAACAGTTAATGTAACCAGACCCTATAATCCATCACAACATAGAACAGTTGAAGAAATTTATACTATATCAAAAAACGGAGAAGGTAATAACACTAAACGAACTGTTTATAAAGATGCTAGTGGTAAAATTTTAAAAGTTGAAGATGCAAACGATGAGAAATCAACAGTTGGATCTATTAGGTTTGTTACTAGTAATGTAGTTTATGTTATTGACGGAAAAATTGTAATTGAAGATGACTTCAGAAAAATTGATCCAAACGATATTGAACGTATTGATGTTTTAAAAGATCAAAAATCTAAAGAAAAATACGCTGCTACAACTAAAGAAGCTGTAATGGTAATTACAACAAAAGCTAAGAAGAAAGATTCTTTAAAGGTTAGCAATAGAGGAGGAAGAGAGTTTTTTGAGAAGTTAAAAAAAAGAGCAGAAGAGCTGAAGGCTGAGCAAGAGCAGAAACGTACAAATTTTTCAAATGCAAATAAACAAGCGCAACAAAAAAGGGAAGCCCTAATTAACAGAAAAAAGGAATTGCTTGCCGAACGTAAACAAAAGCTAAACGAGCGAAAAAAAGAAATAGAAAAGTTAAAACAAATTAAAAAAGATTTAGAAACAGTGACATCTATCTTCAACGACGTAAAAGAAATTAAAAAAATCGAAGATGAACAATTCAAAATCACTAAAATATCAGCATCTATAACGCGTGAAGATGGTACAAAAGTGGAGTTGTCTGAAGATTATTAACACACTAAATAGTTTTTTTATTAACCATAAACCATCACAAAAGTTGGGAAGTTTTAAAAAACCGCAATTACATATTCGCTAAAAAAACAACAAATATCCATCAAAAAAATTATAATTGTTTATACTAAAACCGTAAATTGCACGTTTTAAAACAAAAACAAAACAAAATTTTATGAAAAAGACATTTAAAAGTGTTTTAATAGCAACATGCCTTTTGGCTGTAAGTCAGGTCAATGCACAGTCAAATGCACCTGTTAGCGTTTTCGACAACCTAAGCATCGAAGCCCAGTACGGTTTAAACAACGCTTTAAGTCCAAACGAAGGAATAACAACCAGCGACTACAGCGGGTTCAACTTTATCCAAGCAGGTCTAACTTACCATATAGACGAGGTGTGGGGCGTTCGCGGAACATTTGCAAACTCCAACTTTAAGCACAAAGATTTCGACAATTTAGGTGTAAGCTACAGTAAATTAACCTTAGAAGCTACCTACAACATTTTTACAGCTGTAAACGGAATGATGCAACCCTTTGACGTAACCGCACACGCCGGTTTTGGTGCCACATCAGGAAAAAGCGAGCAAGGAAGCGGAAAAGACATGGTAGGAGTTGCACAAATCGGAATCATGCCAAAATACAACTTCAATTCACAATTTGCCGTATTTATCGATGCCACTTTCGTAAACCAATTCAGCCAAGATTACGGTTTTGATGGTTCAGCTATAAATCAAGGATCAGGAAGCTACTTAAACGTTGGTCTAGGCGTACAATACCGCTTTAAAAAACAATAACAAAAAACCTTCAGAAATCCATCCTTAACACCGATGGATTTTTTTTATGATAATAATTAGGGCAATCCCTTCCAGGGCCGGGCTTTCGCGAGTCGCTTTTGTTTTTTTGCAAAAAACAAAGAGCTCCAACAATCGCTCAATCCCTATTGCAAATCCCCAGTACAAAGAAACAATTCAGAAAAAAAGAAAACCTTGAAATAGATGAAACATTTCAAGGTTATACCAATATTTGCTAAAAAATATTTATTTCTTCTCGTTCTTCGGAAGATATTCATCTGTTTTTTTAGCAGCAGTAAGTTTTTTGTAGCCAAATAAAACCAGCACAATCGCCGCCATAGCTAAATATACGTATTGCATAATTTCAAATTAAAAGAACAAATGTAACTTATTTTTAGAACAATAAACTGTTAAAATTTAAACCACATAAAAATCTTTTAAAACCACCATCATTAAGCAATAACCGCTGCAATTTCATTTAAAATAGCAGGCGTTTCAGTCCGAATCGCTTCAATTTGATTGGCCATTTCATCAATCGATAATTCCTCCGTTTTTTGCTCTAAAAGAAGAAGACGGTTTACAATTTGTGCTATTTTTAATTGCCTAAACATAGGCAGCATTTTGTGAGCAGTTAGTTTCACCGTTTCTAAATCACTTGCTTCAAAAGCACGTTGAATCTTCTCTATATCGGTTTTATAACTTTCAAAAAAGGCATTTAGAATTTGTTGGGCAGCGTTTTTGTCGTTTTCTAACAGCGTAAATAAATCCGTTAAATCAAACAACTCGTTTTTTAAGGTCATCGTAGAAGAATTTTTGTTGGTAACAGTCTGTGAACGTTTATTTTTAATACGCAACATTTTATAAATCACATTATAAAGCGTGTTGATATTTAAAGGTTTTTTCATGTAAAAATTAAAACCCAGTTTTTGATATTCATGTTCGTCAAAATCAATTTTTCCAGTAAGCGCAATCACAGGAATATCTTTATAATTTTCTAACGAGCGAATATCTTCAATCACTTTAATGCCGCTGTAAAAAGGCATTTGCATATCGGTTATTATCAACTGATATTGTTCTTCTTGTAATATTTTTTTAGCCAATTTTCCGTTTTCAATCGTAGTGAGTTTTTTCACTTTATTGCTGAAAATCTCTTCGATTAATTTTAACTGCAGCGGATCGTCATCAATCACTAAAATCTTTTTATTTTCTAATTTTTTGGCATTGTCGTATTCAATCTCGTTAACGGTTTTCACTTCTTTACTTTCTTCAAACAATTCCAAAGGAATATCAATATAAAAAACGGTTCCTTTATTATACTCGCTTTCAAACGAAATAGCCCCTTTTAGCAAGTTTACCAAGCGTTTGGTGATGTTTAACCCCAAGCCAGAACCGCCGTAATTGTTCTCTGAATTGTCATGGGCTTGCATAAATTCTACAAACAAATCGTCTTTGTTTTCGGTTTTTATACCAATTCCAGTATCGGTAATTTTAAATTTAGCAATATTGTTTTCCAAGGTGGCATCAACAGTTACACTGCCGTGATGCGTGAATTTTATAGCATTCGAAATAACATTGGTGAGAATTTGTTGTATTCTAAAAGAATCGGAATAGAAAGCCGTGTTCAATTGCTCATCGATATTAAAAATTAAATCTATTTTTTTGCGTTCGGCACTGTTTTTTAGGTTGTTACAAATGTTTTGAAGCAATTCATTGAAATTAAATTTCCCTTTCTTTAACTTTATTTTGTTGAATTCCAAATTGGAAAAAAGCGATAAATCGTCCACCATTTTTTTGATGTATTTAGTGGAATGAATAATGTTTTTAAGAAATTCTTTTTGTTTAGGGGTTTTTAATGAATTTTGCAATAAAGCCGAAAATCCCAATAGCGAATTAATGGGCGACACCATATCGTGTGAAATAGTGGCCATAAAAAAACTTTTTTGCTTGATTAAATCTTGCATATCGCCATTCAGCTTTTCTAATTTTTGCTTGTTGCGTGCCGATTTGTTCAAATCAATCAATATAATAAATCCAAAAACCAAGGCCACTATCGAAATTACAATTCCAATCTTTGCAATGTTGTTGCTAACAGCGTCTATTTTTTCCTTCGAAGATTCATAATTTATCGACGAATTTTGAATAATGATTTTTTCTACCTGGTTCAAAATTTCGCGCAATTCTTCGGTGAGTTTTTTGTTGCGTTTTATGAGCAATTCTTCTTTTAAATAATACTGTTTCAGCAGTTTGTTTTCTTCTTTTTTTGCCTTGTCAAGTACCGATTCTGTGGCTGCGTTTATTTTCCTTTGATGCTCTATTTGCTGTTGTGCCAGTTTGTCGTTTTCTTCAACAAGCACTTCTTTTATCACTTTTTCGTTGTCTTTAAAGCGGTTTTTTAAGCGCGACCAAAAATTAGGTCGTTCAACAGTGGTATCAATTTTAATGGTTTGTTCTTCTTTTAGCTTTTGAATTTGTTTAATTTCAGATAGTGCATTTTCATATACATTAAACTGGGCATATTTCGACTGCACATCTAAAACCTGATCAAAAGTTAAACTTTTAAGGTTGATTAAATCAATAATCGTATCTAGCTTTTGATGCAAGCTTTCATCTTGAACGTTGTTTTGTTTAAACATTTCAATATTTTGTATAAGCGAATCTAATTGCGTGTGGTATTTGGCAGCATCTGTTTTGCTGTAGGAAAGCAATGCCAATCTACCAGTGTTTTCCGTAGCGTATAAATCACTTACAATGGTTCCTAATTGGATCACTTTTGTATTCTCTGAAAGAATATCGTCTTTAGAAACGTTCAAGTTTTTAACCTCGTTAAGAATATAAAGAATCGAGACAGAAAATATCGAAATCAACAAAATATATCCAAGCGTTAGCTTGATTTTTAGGGTTTGTTCGGTGGTCATTGGGCAAATTTTTTATAAAAATAAAAAAGACTATCGAAACGATAGCCTTTTTTACAATATATTTAAGGTTGCTTATTTAGCAATTCCTCTTGAAATTACAATTTTTTGGATTTCTGAAGTTCCTTCGTAAATCTGTGTGATTTTTGCATCGCGCATCATGCGTTCTACATGGTATTCACTTACATAACCGTTACCACCGTGAATTTGAACTGCTTCCACCGTTGTATCCATTGCTGTTTGTGATGCAAACAATTTTGCCATAGCACCAGAAATAGAAATATCTTCGCCGTTGTCTTTTTCAGCTGCAGCTTTCAAACACAACATGCGTGCTGCTGTAATGTTTACCGCCATATCTGCCAATTTAAAAGCAATTGCTTGGTGGTTAATGATTTCGGTTTTAAATGCTTTACGCTCTTTAGCATATTTTAAAGACAATTCGTAAGCACCTTGCGCAATACCTAAAGCTTGCGATGCAATACCAATACGTCCGCCGTTTAAAACGTTCATTGCAAAAGCAAAACCAAAACCGTCTTCGCCAATTCTGTTTTCTTTCGGAACTTTCACATCAGTAAACATTAAAGAATGTGTGTCGCTTCCACGAATACCCATTTTCTTTTCTTTTGGACCAATTTCAAAACCTGGCCATCCTTTTTCAACAATAAAAGCGTTGATTCCTTTATGTCCTTTTTCAGGATGTGTGTGTGCAATCACCAAATAAGTAGAAGCTGTTCCGCCGTTTGTGATCCAGTTTTTTGTACCGTTCAGCAAATAATGGTCGCCCATGTCAACAGCTGTTGTTTTTTGTGAGGTAGCATCAGATCCAGCTTCTGGCTCCGATAAACAAAAAGCACCAATTACTTCACCTGATGCCAATGGCACCAAATATTTTTGTTTTTGCTCTTCAGAACAGTATTTTTCCATACCTGCACAAACCAACGAGTTGTTAACAGACATAACCACTGCTGCCGATGCATCAACTTTAGCAATTTCTTCCATTGCCAAAACATACGAAACACTGTCTAAACCAGCACCGCCATATTTTGGATCAACCATCATTCCTAAAAAACCAAGCTCACCCATTTTTTTTACTGCTTCAGCAGGAAATTTTGAGTGCTCGTCACGTTCAATAACTCCAGGTAATAATTCAGTTTGAGCGAAATCACGAGCAGCTTGTTGAATCATTAATTGCTCTTCAGTTAATTTAAAATCCATCTATATTTTTGTTTTAATAAACATATTTAATTTCCGCATCAAATATAATTGAATATTGCCAATTTTTCAAAAATTATATTTATTTTTAATTTATGAATACAGAAAAATTTAAGGTGCTTGGTGTAATGTCGGGTACTTCGTTAGACGGAATTGACTGTGCTGTTGTGGAATTCACAAAGCAAAATGCCGATTGGAGTTTCCGTTTAATAGCTGCCGAAACCATAGCATATGCAAAGGTTTGGCAAGATAAGTTGCAAAACGCCCTTCATCTTTCTGAAGCAGATTTACATCTTTTAAATATAGAATATACGCATTTTTTAGGTGGATTTTTAGCCGATTTTATTAGGGATAATAATTTGAATGATCTGGATTTTATTTCATCGCACGGTCACACGGTTTTGCATCAGCCCGAGAAGGGCATCACGCTACAAATAGGTAACTTACCTTTGATTACCGATTTATTGTCGTTGCCTTTTGTTTGTGATTTTCGGGTGCAAGATGTGCAATTGGGTGGGCAAGGAGCGCCATTGGTTCCTATGGGCGATCGGTTGCTTTTCTCGGAATATGATTATTGCTTGAATTTAGGTGGCTTTTCAAATATATCTTTTGAACAAGAGGGAAAACGCATAGCATTCGATATTTGTCCGGTGAACACCTTGTTGAATCATTTTGCAAAAAAATTAGGGAAAGAGTTTGATGAAAGCGGAAATTTTGCAGCATCTGGAACTATAAATGACGATTTGTTTAATGAATTGAACAATTTGTCGTTTTATAATCAACAAGGACCCAAATCGTTAGGGATAGAACAAGTGCATGCGATATATCTGCCTTTAATTGAAAAATATCAGTTAACCGCACAAGATCATTTGGCAACGGTAACAGAACATATTGCGTATCAAATTGCATTAATCCTTACAAAAGAAAATGCAAAATTATTGGTAACTGGTGGCGGTGCTTTTAACGAACATCTTATTAATAGATTAAAAATTTACGCACCTCATACAACCGTTGTTTTAGGGTCTAAAGAACTGATAGAATTTAAAGAAGCCATTGTTTTTGCCTTTTTGGGTGTATTGCGCATTACAAACGTTCCAAATGTGCTGAGCAGCGTAACAGGAGCAGCGCATGATCATTGTGCAGGTGTGGTTTTTAATCAGGAATTATTGCCAACTAATTGCTAAATTGATTTGTAATGAATTATATTTGTAGAGAAAATAAAAAGTAATCAATATAATGAAGGATTTATTAAAGAAATTCGAAGATAAAAAACCAGAAGTAGTTTTTCATTGGTCTGATGCCGAAACCGAAGCAGAAGGATGGACAGTAATTAATTCATTGCGCGGTGGTGCTGCCGGTGGTGGTACACGCATGCGTAAAGGTTTAGATATGAACGAGGTTTTGTCTTTAGCAAAAACTATGGAAGTAAAATTTACTGTTGCCGGTCCGGCTATCGGTGGTGCAAAATCGGGTATTAATTTCGATCCTGCAGATCCACGTAAAGAAGGCGTTTTAAAACGTTGGTACAAAGCGGTTTTTCCTTTGTTGAAAAATTATTACGGAACAGGTGGCGATTTGAATGTAGATGAAATTCACGAAGTAATCCCAATGACGGAAGATTGCGGTTTGTGGCATCCGCAAGAAGGTGTTTTTAACGGGCATTTTAAACCCACAGAAGCTGAAAAAATCAATAGAATTGGGCAATTGCGCCATGGTGTTTTAATGGAAGTGGTAGATACAAATTACACTCCAGATGCATCGAAAAAAATAAAAGTAGCCGATTTAATTACTGGTTATGGTGTTGCAGAAGCTGTAAATCATTACTATAATATTTACGGTGGAAATGTGGCCGGAAAAAGAGTAATTGTTCAAGGTTTTGGAAATGTAGGTGCAGCAGCTGCTTACTATTTTGCACAAATGGGTGCAAAAGTTGTAGGTATCATTGACCGCGATGGCGGAATTATGAATCCGGAAGGCTATTCGTTTGAAGAAATAAAAACCTTATTCTTAAACAAAAACGGAAATACTTTGATAGCAGACAACATGATTCCTTTTTCTGAAATTAATGAAAAAATCTGGAGTATGGGTGCTGAAGTATTTGCGCCTTGTGCAGCATCGCGTTTAATTACAAAAGAACAAGTTGATGCAATGATCAATACTGGATTAGAAGTGATTACATGCGGAGCCAACGTACCATTTGCAGATAAAGAAATTTTCTTTGGACCAATTATGGAATATGTTGATTCAAAAATTAGTTTAATTCCAGATTTTATTTCAAACTGCGGAATGGCACGCGTTTTTGCATATTTCATGGAAAGCAGAGTTGAAATGAACGATACAAAGGTTTTCGAAGACACATCAAACATCATTAAAAAGGCTTTAGAAAAAGCACATGCGTTGAATCCATCTACAACCGGAATATCAGCAGCAGCTTTTGAAACCGCTTTAAAACAATTGGTATAAGCAACGAAAAAAATAATTTATAAGGAAGCAAGTAGCAATACTTGCTTTTTTTATGCATAAATGTTTAAAAATAAAAACAATATAATGTATATTTACCTGAAATTTTAGCTTTTAAAAGTAATTATGATGCATTTTACCTCAGAGGAAAAAAAATCAATGGTATTCACAACCGCAGTTGCTGGTATTTTACTGTTGATTTTACTATTCATTCGGTTTGCCGATTCTGTTGCTATACCTGAATTAGCTGGTGGTGGCGGTGGCGGAGTTGAAATAAACTTTGGTGATAGCGAATTGGGTATGGGACCTGATTTTACTAGTGAAATTTTAAATGTAAACGATGCTAATAAAAAATCGGCAGCGGCTCGCGAACCTGAAGTTGAAGAAGAAATTTTAGCTCAAGAAAACACAAAAGACGTGCGCGATTTTACCGTTACAAAAAAAACAACTACCAAAGAAAAAACCAAAACAACAACTACTCCCACAAAAGAACAACCTAAAAAACGAGAGGTGTCTGACTTTGTTAAAAATGCAGCTTCAAGTTTAAACGGGAACAAATCGGGTGGAGATGGTAATGATGGCGTTGCAGGAAACAAAGGAAAAAGAGATGGGTCGTTAAATTCTAATAACTACTATGGCGATGGCGGTTCTGGCGGCGGAACAGGCGGTGGTCACGGAACAGGAAACGGAACGGGAGTAGGAGCAGGTTCGGGAAGCGGAACAGGCGGCGGACACGGCTATTCCTTATCAGGCAGAAAAGCAACCTCAAGACCTGCCCCACAAAACAATTGCAACGAAGCAGGAACAATCGTTGTCCGCGTTACGGTTGACAGAAATGGAAATGTAATCAGTGCATTGCCCGGAGTAAAAGGATCTACAAACAGTTCAAGCTGTTTAAAAAATATAGCAAAAGATGCTGCAATGCGTACCAAATGGGAACCTAAATCATCTGCCCCCGACAATCAGATAGGGAGCATTGTTTATAATTTTAAATTGAGGTAGTTTTTTTAATACAAACACCGATTACCAAAACAAATAGATAATTTAATTTGTAATGATAGCTTTAAAATCTTTGAATTATCCTTAGGCTATATAAATTAATAGCCAAATACGGATAGTGAACGGGGTTTAAAATAATAGTTCGTGCTGTAAATTTGTTACATAACTTTTTACAGACCCATTAAATAGCCACTTATTATTTTCTTTATCAATTCTTTTTGAAGCAATTATCAATAAAAATTTTACAAAGCTATCAACTGCAAGTAAATGAAAATGTACTCTTGTTTAATTCAACTTTTTGAATTATATTTAAGAGGCTAGAATATATGAATTAAATTCGTTTTCTTAACTTGACTTTAAATTTTTCAAAGCTAAAGTTTTTAAGATTGCTATTACACATTTCCTAAAAATAAATAAGTATGAAAAAAATAATTTTAATTCTGTTTCTCTTTGTGTCGGCAGTGACTTTTGCACAAGTTCCTGTTAAAGTGAAAGCACGTTTGTACAAGCCTACACAGAAAAGTGTTATTGCTATTCAGTTGAATAACGAACCAATTGTGCAGATGGGCGAAAATGTATATCAAACCTTTCAATTAAAACAAAATGATCGCTTAACATTTTATATCAACAAAAATTTGGTTGAAACTATTGAAATATCTCAAAAAATTATTGATAGGCAGTCGCTCAACATTTTATTAACCGAAACTACGGTTTTGGATGAAGTGGAAATTGAATACACCAATATGAATAATAAATTAGGACTTGGAACTTCTAAACAACTTACAAAGGCGGAACGAAACGTGAAAATTGACCGACAAATAACTTACAACGACAAAAGTTCGGCTACGGGAAATATTAAAATGGACGGTTTTGTAAATAAGCTTACGGGGAGAGCAAAAACGAATAAGAAAGCATTATCGGTTGAGCGTGAAATTCAGTCAATGGAACGGTTTTTAAAAGTTTATTCACCTGATTTTTTATATGAAAATTATAGCCTTCCAAAAAATAAAGCTCCTTACTTTGCGCTGCACATGATGGATTTTATGAATGAAAGTACCCGATTAGATTCAGATGGATTTAGAATGTTGGTAGAGGAACAGTTGCTGAATTTTAAATACGATTAGTATTATATAATGTAAGGGTTTCGTCAGTTCGAGCTTGTCGAGAACTTCTCGATACGCTTCACTTCGTTGTGCTACACGAAGTGACGTTATCTATTTATACATAACTCTTAATCTTCTTTTTCGATGATTGATACTTCAAAAATTTGATGAAAAGCATTAAAAATTTCTTCTTTCTGAGTGAGTCTGCACGAAATTTCAATCAAGCAATCCAATTCTAAAGCCTGATTTACAACATTCAGGTTTTTTTCTTTAATAACACGCATTACTTTGTTCATGTTTTTATAATCAAACCGAATAAAAAAGTGCGTATTTATTGTTTTTTCTACAATTTCAGCAACTTCTAAAGCCATTTGTGCTCCGGTTTTGTAAGCTGTAATTAAACCGCCCACACCTAATTTCACACCACCAAAATACCGAACCACAACTACTAGCACGTTGGTAACATCAAACGATTGTATTTGTCCGTAAATAGGCATTCCCGCACTGTTGTTGGGTTCGCCATCGTCATTGGCTCGATAACTTTTTGTTTTAGTACCAATTTGGTAAGCGTAACACCAATGTCTTGCCGTGTAATGTTGTTTTTTAAGTTGATCTAAAATTTCCTTAACCTCATTTTCTGACTGAACAGGAAAAGCATAACCGAAAAACTTGCTGTTTTTTTCTTTAAACAACACTTCGTCGCTTGGTTTTTCTATTGTTTTGTAAGTATCAGTCATTATTTTGGTTTTTGTAATACGTTAAGATATTGTTTTGGATTTTTTGTTGAGATACTGCAACAGTATTATTTAATTCAACCGCTTTTATGCCATCTTTTAAAATTACATCGCTTTTAAAAACTCGGGCTTCGTCCCACAATTCTGCATCAATAAACTGTTGTAAAGTGTGCGATCCGCCTTCAATAATGATTGATTGAATATTTTCTTCCACACAAATTCTATTGACTTCGGCAGGTAAATCAGTAAAATCAATTTTTTTATAAATGATTTGATCAACTGGTTTCAAAGGAAATTCCGCACACAAACAAATCGTTTTACTTGCTGAATTTGTAATTGCAAACGAAGTATCGATTTTATGATTCGCATCAATGTAAATTCTAACAGGATTTTTTCCAACAAAATCTCGCGTTGTTAATGATGGATTATCGTCTAAAACCGTTTTTGTTCCCACCAAAATAGCCATTTCTTCACTTCGCCATTTGTGCGTTAGTTGCCGAGAATAATTGTTCGAAATCCAAACGGGTTTTTGTCCGTTTTTTTCAGTCGGAGCAATAAATCCATCTGCCGATGCTGCCCATTTCAAAATAATGTAAGGTCTTTTTTTCTGAATAAACGTAAAAAAACGTTGGTTACTGGCGATACATTCCTTTTCTAAAACGCCAACAATAACTTGTACACCGGCATTTTTCAGTTTTTCGATGCCTTTACCGGCAACTTCGGTATATGGATCTACACACCCAATCACCACATTTGGAATTTGCATTTTCACGATCAAATCAGCACAAGGCGGCGTTTTTCCGTAATGACTACAAGGTTCTAGCGTCACATAAAGAGTGCTTTCTTTTAACAGCTCTTTGTTTTTAACCGAATTTATTGCGTTTACTTCGGCATGAGATCCGCCAAAAGCACTCGTTGAACCTTCGCCAATAATTGTATCTTTGTGAACAATTACCGCACCAACCGACGGATTGGGCATGGCGGCGGACAAACCTTTTTGTGCAATAAACAAAGCGCGGTACATAAATTGTTCGTGTGTGTGCATGGCAATTTTTTTTACAAAATTAAGAAAAGATGACAGTAAACGATTATAAAAAACGATTTCTAAACCAACTTCCTGCTTTTTATGACGAAACAGAGCGATTGAATTTGTTTTACATGACTATGGAATTTGTGTTGAATTATAACAAAGCCGATGTGGTTTTAAATGGAAATGAATCGGTTTTGATTGAAAATCAGCAAAAAATAGACGAAGTTTTTAATCGTTTGCAAGATAACGAGCCCATACAATACATTACGCAGCAAGCCAATTTTTTTGGATTCGATTTTAAGGTTTCGCCCGCAACATTGATTCCTCGTCCAGAAACCGAAGAATTGGTGGATTGGGTTTTAACCGAAATGAAAAAACAACCGCAGAAAAACTGGCGTGTGTTGGATATTGGCACCGGAACGGGCTGTATTCCGATTACTATTAAAAAGGAATTTCCGTTGGCTGAGGTTTTTGCAATAGATATTTCGGTTGAAGCTTTAAAAATTGCGCAGCAAAATGCAATCAATCTAAAGGCGAACGTTACTTTTATTCAACAAGATATTTTGCAAACAGAACAATTGGATGCTTATGATATCATTATATCCAATCCGCCGTATATTCGCAACTTGGAAAAAGCAGAAATAAACGAAAACGTTTTGCAACACGAACCGCATTTGGCATTGTTTGTAGATGATAACGATCCGTTGGTTTTTTATCGAAAAATTAGCCAATTGGCATACAAAAGTTTAACTGAAAACGGAATGTTGTTTTTTGAAATCAATCAGTATTTAGGAAATGAAATGCTAGAAATGGTTTCGGCATATTTTAAAACCATTGAACTAAAAAAAGATTTTATTCAGAACGACCGAATGATGAAAGCTTATTAGTTTATATTCAGACTTTACGACTTTAGTCTTTTAAACTTTAGACTTTTCAGTTTATATTTGCATAAATAAAAATTAAAATGGCACAAAAACCAAGTATTCCAAAAGGAACAAGAGATTTTTCTCCGATCGAAGTAGCAAAGCGTCAATACATCATGTCGGTTATAAAAAAGCATTTTGAACGCAGCGGTTTTCAACCAATAGAAACGCCTTCGTTTGAAAATTCTGAGACTTTAATGGGGAAATACGGGGAAGAAGGCGACCGTTTAATTTTTAAGATTTTAAATTCGGGCGATTTTTTAGCGAAAACAAATGAGGAATTTCTTCACACAAAAAACAGCTTAAAAATAACCTCCCAAATATCCGAAAAAGCGTTGCGTTATGATTTAACCGTTCCGTTTGCACGTTTCGTGGTGCAACACCAAAATGAGTTGGAGTTTCCTTTTAAACGCTATCAAATTCAGCCGGTTTGGCGTGCCGATCGTCCGCAAAAGGGGCGTTACCGTGAGTTTTATCAGTGCGATGCCGATGTGGTTGGATCTACATCATTGTGGCAAGAAGTGGAGTTAGTTCAATTATACGATGCTGTTTTTAGTGATTTAAGAGTTGAAGGTGTCACTATTAAAATCAACAATAGAAAAATATTGTCGGGCATTGCTGAAGTTATTGGCGCAAGCGACAAGTTGATTGATTTCACCGTGGCTTTGGATAAATTGGATAAAATTGGTGAAGACGGCGTGAAAGCAGAAATGCTGGCAAAAGGAATTTCAGAAGAAGCGTTGGTTAAAGTACAGCCGTTATTCAATTTTAATGGATCGTTAACGGAAAAATTGAAGCAATTACGCGAATTATTGTCATCATCTGTTGAAGGAACTAAAGGTGTTGACGAGTTGACGTTTATCTGCGAAACCGTGGAAGAATTAGGTTTAAAATCGGCTACATTGAATTTAGATGTTACGTTGGCGCGCGGATTGAATTATTACACCGGAGCTATTTTTGAAGTAGCTGCACCAGAAAACGTGAAGTTGGGCTCAATAGGAGGCGGTGGTCGTTATGATGATTTAACAGGAATTTTTGGTTTGAAAAACATGAGCGGTGTTGGTATTTCGTTTGGATTGGATAGAATTTATCTGGTTATTGAAGAATTAAATGTTTTTCCAGAGACGGTTTCAAACGTGACCGATGTGTTGTTCTTGAATTTTGGCGATAACGAAGCTAAATACTGCTTAAAAGTGATTCGTGGTTTGCGCGAAGCAGGAATCAATGCGGAATTGTATCCTGATAAAACCAAAATGGCAAAACAGTTTCAGTTTGCCGAGAAAAAAGGAATTAAATACGCCGTGATTGTGGGCGAAACCGAAATGCAGCAAAATATTTTTGGTTTGAAAAACTTAAATTCCAGTGAACAACAAAATGTTAGTTTAGAGGAATTAAAACAAGTTTTATTGAAATAGAACATTATTTAAAATGAGATTCCGAATCAAATTCGGAATCTCATTTTTATTTTTCAAACAGTATGAGAAGCTGACTCGAGCTTGCGACAGAGCGAAGTTAAACAAGTTCAGCTTAATCAAAGTTAATACATCCAATTGTTATTAAAACTCACCAACCTGTAAATGCGTACTCACTGCAATTCGGTTCCATGCGTTAATGGTTATAATTACCATGATAATTTCTGCAATCTGATTTTCGCTAAAGAATTTTGAAGCGTTTACATAAGCTTCTTCGCTTAAACCATTTTGACTGATCATGGTGATTTCTTCGGTCATTACCAAAACCGCTTGTTCTTCTTCAGTAAAAAACGATTTCGCTTCTTTCCATGCACTCAATAAAAAAATACGTTGGTTGGTTTCGCCGTTTTTCAGTGCATCTTTTGTGTGCATATCAATACAATAAGCACAATTGTTTATCTGCGATGTTCGAATTTTAATTAATTCTTTTAATGATTTTGAAATTTCTACGTTAGCAAGATACATTTCTAATCCCATCATTGCTTTATAAGCCTGTGGTGCTACTTTGCTGATGTTAATACGTTTTGTCATGATTTCTTAATTTTTATCTGATACAAATTTGAGAAACACTTCGCTGCAAAAACTTAAACTGGTTTAAGAAAGATTTTTCTTGCGGATTTCGCTTAAATATTCGGGAGTAAAACCTAAAAACGATGCAATAAGATATTGTGGAACACGTTGAACGAACTCGGGATGCTTCTTTACAAGCTGAAAGTAAAATTCATCTTTAGCAAGCGAAAAAATGTACTTTATACGCATTTGTGCAGCCGCATAAGCACGTTGATATACAAACCGAAAGTAACGTTCCAATTGTGGAAACTGACTTAAAAGTAATTCCTGATTTTTTTGAGTGATGATTAAAAGTTCTGTTTTTTCAACTGCCTGAATGTAAAATTCGGTTTGTGATTGATGTTCGTAAGCCATGTTGTCTGTCATCCACCAGTTTTCAATGGCAAATTCGGTAGTTTGTTCAGATCCTTTTTCGTTGATGTAAAATTTGCGTAAAATTCCCTTCAAAACAAAAAAATGTTCTTTGCAGATTTGTCCTTCTTCCAAAAGATTTTCCTTTTTACGTACGGTTCGCAATTCAAAAAAAGAAATTATTTCCGAGAATTCAACATTGGTTACAGAAACAAATTTATCTAAATGCGCTTTGAATAATTCAACCATATTTAGTCTTTTAAAGGTTCGTAGATCAATTGCACAACGCCCGATTTAAACGAGTTGGTTTGGATAAGTTTTAAATTCAATCGGTTTGTAAGATTTTCAAATAAGGGTTTGCCTGTTCCCAATGCAATGGGATGAACCGAAATTCTGTAAACATCAATCAGATTTAATTGGATAAAAGTTTGAATAAGACTTGCACCACCGTAAAGCCAAATGTTTTTTCCCGATTGATTTTTAATTTCGGCAACTTTATCGGCAATGTCAGAATTTATAAAAGTAGCATGTTCATCATTTCTGATTTCGCCTGAAAAAACATATTTCTTTTTAGAATGAATATTTTGCCAAAAGGCTTTTTCAGAAACATCCGCTTTATTGTCAGGTTGATAATTTCCCCATGAATCATAACTTACTCTGCCATAAAAAATAGTATCAATATTAGAAAGAAACCCATCGAAATCCATATCATCATCCATGATACACCAATCAATTTCTCCGTTTGATCCTTCAATATAACCGTCTAAACTAACCGCTAAATCTAAAATTATTTTTCTCATTTTTGTTGATTTAATAGTTCAAAAATAGTTCAATAAAAGGTCAAATAGTGTCGTTTTAAAATTACTCGTTTTGTTTTTTAATCAATTCGGTCAACAATTTTTTGGCACGCAAAATCTTAATTTTTACATTGTTTAAAGGCTCGTTGATTATTTCGGCAATTTCGTTGTAAGTACGTTCCTGAAAATAGCGTAACTGAATAATCTGTTGATAATGCGGTTTCAATTGTTTGATACAATGCTTTAAAGTAGCCAAATTTTGTTCGTAAATCAATTGGTCTTCCAAAGAATCATCATCTTCTAAAATATCAAACAAAAGCGCTTCTTCTTCATTCAAATTAATAAACTGATTGGATTTTCGCTTTCGTATTAAATCGATATGTACATTTTTGGCAATTGTGATTAGCCATGTATTAAACTGAAATTCAGGTTTATACGAAGTGATTTTATCAAACGCTTTGGCAAAAGTTTCAATGGTAATGTCTTCGGCGTCGGTTTCATTTTCTGTTCTTTTCAGTATAAAATGATATACTTCTGTCCAATAAATATCAAGCAAAGTGGTGAAAGCTTTTTGGCTTCCCATTTTTGCATTTTCGATCAATATTTCGGTTTCTTGTTTGGGTTTCAATGCCAATTTACGAATTAGATTTACGGAATAAATTACCTAAAAACAATTGAATTTGTATAAAGATATAAAACATATCGAACAAAGGAAAGTAAAATGCCAAATCGGTATATTTTAATTTTTTAGCTGCTTTTGCAAAAATAACCCATAAAATAACCATGCGCAGCAATACAATTCCCAGTGTAATATACCAAAAACTTAGTGTGGCAAAGGAAACCAAAGCTGTGGCAACAAATAAAAATTGCAACAAGTTGAAAAGCTTTATTTTAAAAGAAGTACTGCCTTTGAAAGATGTTAAAAGTTTAATTTGTTGATTTTTAAAAATATTGAATTCTTTTCGGTTCATGGGTGCCACAGCAATCATTGCTTCGGGATGTTCGCACATGATGGTGTTTTTAGAAGTGGCTGCATCGTTTACCAAATGTTCGTTCATGAACAGTGGTTTTTGCATGTGCGAAATAAAACCGTTTACGCGGTAAAAATCTTCTTTTTTAAAGGCGATTTGTTGCAGATTTAAACTATAAGGCGCACTTATTTTGGTATGGGCAGCCGCTTGTAGATGTTGCATGGTATGAAAAAAACGGAACCATTTGTTGAACAATCCTTTCTTTTTAATATAAGAAAAAGTTCCTAATACCATGGTTTTGTTCAATGTGAAATGCGAGGTTAACTGCACCAACCAGTTGTTTGAATGTATTTTTTTATCGGCATCAATACACACTAAATATTCATATTTACTGGCTTTTATGCCCAATGTAGTGGCGTATTTTTTGTTGCCCCAGAAGGCTTCATTGTTCAAAACATCAACCACCCGAATATTTGGATACATTAAGGCATATTCTTTCATCAAGTGCAAGGTGTCATCGGTAGAAGCATTGTTTACCAGAACCAATTCAAATTGATGGTAGTTTTGATTGAGGAGCACGGGCAATAAATTCCGCAATTCTTCCGCGTGGTTTTTAGCATATACAATTACCGAAATAGGTATGCGCTTTGCATTATTTTCATGTGGTTTAGAAAAAACCGAACCTGAAAAAATCCCTAAATAGTAGATTAGTAAAAAAATAAATAAACCTGCTAAAATATAAAGTAATGTTAATGCCATAGGATGTTTTAAATAGCTGCAAAAATACTTTAAATGTGAACTTCCTACAAGTTTAAAAATTAAATAATATTCACTTCTGGACTGATTTCAATACCAAATTTTTCTAAAACAGTTGCTTGCACGTATTTAGCCAGATTAATCAATTCTTCACCCGTTGCATTGCCGTAATTCACCAAAACCAAAGCTTGTTTCGCATGTACGCCTGCATCGCCTTTGCGGTAGCCTTTTAAACCGGCTTGTTCAATAAGCCAGCCTGCCGGCACTTTTACTTGCAAATCATTTACTGGATAATGCGGAATATCTGGATTTTTTTCAACTAAAGATTGATACATACTTTTGCCAATAATCGGATTTTTAAAGAAACTGCCACTATTGCCTATTTCTTTTGGGTCGGGTAATTTTGATTGACGAATGGCAATTACTGCATTGCTCACATCTTTAATGGTTGGGTTTGATACGTTCATAAGCTCCAATTCCTGTTGAATGGCTCCGTATGAGGTATGCAGTATGTGTGGTGCTTTTTTTAGTTTAAAAGTAACCGATGTAATAATGTATTGGTCTTTCAGTTTGTTTTTAAAAACGCTTTCACGGTATCCAAATTCGCAATCGGTAGCAGAAAAAGTTGCTGTTTCCAAAGTTTCCAGATTCAAAGCAGTTAAGCTGTGAAAAGTATCTTTAATTTCCACGCCATATGCACCAATGTTTTGAATAGGAGAGGAGCCTACTTTTCCGGGAATGAGCGATAAATTTTCCAATCCGCCTAAGTTTTCAGCAAGTGTGTGCAGTACAAATTCGTGCCAAATTTCGCCTGCTTGTGCTTCTATCCAAACAAAATCTGCATCTTCGTTCACCACTTTTATTCCTTTATTATTAATGTTTAAAACCAAAGCATCCACATTTTTGGTGAGCAACATATTGCTGCCTCCACTTAAAATAAATAAAGGCAGTTTGTTGTTGTTTTCGCGAATAACTTGTTTTAGTTGATCTACCGATGTAATGTTAACAAACGCAGAGGCTTGGACATCGATACCAAAGGTGTTGTATGTTTTTAAAGATTGATGGAACTGCATAACTGAAAATTTATACAAATAAACGAAAGGCTTTTTGTTTTAAGAAGATATTTTAAAAATTTCGTAATCTAAATTGGTCGATTTTACAATAAGTTCCGTTCGATCTTCATGCGTATCGGTAATAAACAACTGACCAAAGGTGGCATTGTTTACCATTTCAATGATTTGTTGCACGCGATCGGCATCTAATTTATCAAAAATATCATCGAACAATAAAATTGGCAGTACACCGCTTTGCTTTTTTATGAAATCAAATTGCGCTAGTTTTAATGCAATTAATAAAGACTTTTGCTGACCTTGCGAGCCGTATTTTTTAATGGGATGACCGTTTATTTCAAACAGTAAATCGTCTTTATGAATTCCTACCGATGTGTATTGCAACACCCGATCTTTCTGTAAAAAATCATCGAAAAGCGCTATCAAAGGTTTTTCGTGTAACTGACTTTCGTACTTAATTTTTACCGATTCACTGTTTCCAGTAATCTGTTGGTGGTATTTTTGAAAAATAGGATTAAACTCTTCAATAAATTCACTTCGTTTCTTGTGAATTTCCGTTCCTAGATCATGCAGTTGTTCGTTGTAAATAGTCAAGGTATCCGTTTCAAAAACGCGGTTTAAAGCAAAATATTTCAATAATGCGTTGCGTTGCGAAACAATTTTTTGGTATTGAATCAATTGTTGTAAATACGGACTGTTTTGTTGTGAAATCACCAAATCAATGAATTTCCTGCGGGTTTCGCTGCCTTCCGAAATCAAGTCTTGGTCACTGGGTGAAATCATCACCATTGGAATCAATCCCACATGATCGGCAAATTTTTCATAGATTTTTCCGTTGCGTTTCAATACCTTTTTCTGACCTTTTTTTAAACTACAAACAATTTGTTCCTGCTTGTCGTTTTTCTTAAAAGTTCCTTCTACCACAAAAAAATCTTCATGGTGCTTAATATTTTGTAGCGCAATTGGGTTAAAATAGCTTTTTCCAAATGCCAAATAATAAATAGCATCGAGCAAGTTGGTTTTTCCCTGACCATTTTTTCCCACGAAACAATTGATTTTCTTGGTAAATTGAAGGGTTTTTTCAGAAATATTTTTAAAATTAAGAATATGTATATGCTCTAAATTCACAAAAGCAGTTTTAGTTATTGAATGAAAATGCAAATTTCTGAAAAATATCTCACAAATAGACTTTTAAATTTAGATAAAAATCCTATTTTTGCCCAGATTAAAATTCTTACGAAATTATGGCAACATATAATAAAAGAGGTTATAAACCAGAAAAACCAAAGGCTGAGAAAGAAGAAAATGTGCACGAAGCAGTGTTGAATGATACCAGTGATACGGCAGAGGTTTTTAATTCGTTAGATTCAACAGCTAATAAAGTAGGTTCTTGGTTTACACTAAACCAATCAAAAATACTTTATGCAATTGGTGGATTGGCATTGCTTGCGGTAGGATATTTGGGTTACCAAAATTTTATTATGGAACCAAAAGAAGAAGAAGCAGCCAATGAAATGTTCCAAGCACAACAGTTTTATGAGCAAGCATTGAATGGCCAATCGGCAGATTCATTGTTCAATTTAGCTTTGAATGGCGGTGAAGGAAAAATGGGCTTTTTAAACATTGCAGAAACATACAGCGGAACCAATGCAGCTAACTTAGCACATTATTATGCGGGTACGGCTTATTTGAATATGGGTAAAAATAAAGAAGCAATTGCGCATTTAGAGCAATTCAATTCGAAAGATATGTTTTTAAAAGCAATGTCGTTAGGAGCAATTGGCGACGCATTTGCCGATTTAAACCAACCACAAGACGCTTTTGATTTCTACAAAAAAGCATCAGAACATACAACAAACGATTTTACAACGCCACGTTACGCTTACAAAGCAGGTTTAATGGCTATTGAATTAGGTAAAAAAGACGAAGCTTTGAAATTGTTTACAAACATTAAAGACAATTACAAAAGCTCTGTTGAAGCTGCAAATATTGATGTTTATTTAGGAATGGCACAATAATTATGGCAACAGCAAATAAAAATCTTTCAGAATACAACAAAGCCGATTTAATTGATGCAACAGAGTTGAAAATTGGTTTGGTGGTTTCAGAATGGAACGATAAAATAACCAACGGTTTGTTTCAAGGTGCGTATGATGTATTGATTGATTGTGGTGCAAAACCCGAAAATATTGTGCGCTGGAACGTTCCGGGAAGTTTTGAATTGATTTTTGGAAGCAAAAAAATGCACCAGCTAGAAGAATTTGATGCCATTATTGCCATTGGTTGCGTGATACAAGGCGAAACAAAACATTTTGACTTTGTTTGTGAAGGCGTAACACAAGGTATTAAAGATTTAAATTTAATCTACGATGTGCCAACGATTTTCTGTGTACTAACAGATAATAATGAGCAACAATCTATCGACAGAAGCGGAGGAATCCACGGAAACAAAGGGACAGAAGCTGCAGTAGCTGCTTTAAAAATGATTGCCCTTAATAACAATATTTAATCCGAGTTTTTTACTCGGATTTTTTTTGTAGTAGGTATTTTAAGAAATAATATACTTTTGTTAGTAGAATTAGCTCAACATGAATTTTTAGATCAATTTGAGTTAAAACTAACTCTGTAAGAACGTTATATGACTTTAATAGAAAGATTTTGTTTATTTGTAACATAATTATGCAGTTTTTAAGCTAATAATAGCAAGTGTAATCACACAATTTTACAAATGCAATTTTGAAAATCATTTTATTGCCAAACATATTTTATTTAAACAAACATCCCCCAAAAAGCATTTAGCTATTTGGGGGATGTTTATTTAAGAAAAGTTTTTTTGAGTAAATATCAATATCTATTTTACAATAACTTTTTTGTCGGTGATGTTTTTTCCGGCTTTTAATTTAATGATATACGTTCCCGATTTTATATAGTTGATAGTAAAAACTTCATCGTGAAATTGTGGATTGGAGAATTTCTTAATAAGCTTACCTTCTAAACTGTAAATAGTAATCGTATCAATTTTTTCTTTTGTAGAGATATAAATGGTATTTTTAGGTGCTGGATTTGGGTACACGTTAAATTCAACCAATTCTGCTTGAGGGTTACTTAATAAATTAGGAAACCAAACAGCAGTTACATATTGTGGATTATCTATATACGGATTTCTATTTCCTTGCTCGCTATAAATAAAATCGTTTAAGTTTGTTTCGCGCATGCTCACCGGATCTTGCAAATGCCATTGATATAACATGTCTAAAAAGTTATTACTAAACACTTTATTAGTAGATCCGTCAAACATAGCACGTATTTCAGCATTTGGGTGGTCAGTATAAAAATCATCCATAAAGTCCTCATATCGAGTAGCAAAATAAAAGTAAGCACGTGCAATATCTCCCTTGAATTCGTCAATTGGCTCCACAACCGTTCCTGAATAACCTGTTACAGCACTTGTGCCTCGTTTTGTTCCATTTAGTGAGGTATAACTTGTAGAACCAACTTTTCCAAAAGGTAAGTTTCCACGTTCTCCATTAACTTTTCCATCGGTTGGCCAAACGTGAAAAGCGTCGGTTCTCATCGGGCTGTTTTGATCGAAATATGATTGTGGAATTAAGTGTTCGCGATTGTAACAATCGCCTTCGCTTTTGTAATTTCCACATTGATCCATAATAACGGTGTAAGTATAAGGGTCAGTAGCAACGGGTTTTTCAGAATAAATATCTAAAATGGTATTGTCGTTCTCATAATATTTATCGCGAAAGCCATTTTTAATATCGCTATCACTGTATAAATCCCATAAGCCACCGTAAGTTAAATCAATATGATTTGCAGAAATAATTGTTTTTAATTGCGATTTTAAAGCGTATCCTGTTCCAGTAGCACTATTGTAATAATTTGCTGGTGCCTGCGCAAAAATTGTAAATGAACAACAAACAGTTACAATAAATGAGGTAATTTTTTTCATATTTTTAATTATTTAACACGTTCCATTAAACACATATAGAAACCATCAAAACCAGTTTGCGATGCCAATACTTTTTCATCTTTAATAAATTTAAAGTTCTGACCAAATTCGGTTTTTAGAAAATGGTTTATTTGTTTTTCATTTTCAGAAGGAAGAATAGAACAAGTGGCATAAACCAATTTTCCGCCCACTTTTACCATTTTACTGTAATTTTCTAAAACTTCTTGCTGTGTTTTTTTAATATTTTCGATAAATTCTGGTTGCAATTTCCATTTGCTATCTGGGTTGCGTTTTAAAACGCCCAAGCCCGAACAAGGGGCATCAATCAGTACACGGTCTGCTTTATCGTGTAATTTTTTTATTACTTTGGTTGAATCTATAATACGATATTCCACATTAAAAACACCGTTTCGCTTGGCACGAATTTTTAACTGCTTTTGTTTGCTTTCGTATAAATCCATAGCAATGATTTGCCCTTTATTTTCCATTTTAGCAGCAATGTGCAGTGTTTTTCCACCCGCACCCGCACAGGTATCAACCACTCGCATTCCTGGTTGCACATCTAGGAAAGGAACCACTTTTTGCGAAGATGCATCCTGCACCTCAAAAAATCCTTCCTTAAAAAGCGGTGTCATAAAAACATTTGCACGTTCTTTTAAAATTAAAGCATCGGGATATTTATCGTTAAATTCCGTTTCAATATCCAAATCCATTAATTGTGCACGGAGTTTTTGCTTATTGGTTTTTAAGGTATTCACTCGTAAAACCACATGCGCTTGTTGGTTTTGTGCGGCTAGTTCTTTAGTCCAAACTTCTTCGCCCAATTCTTTAACACCCAATTCATCCATCCAATCAGGAATCGATTCACGGTATTTTCTGATTTTAGAAAGCTCATCGAATTTTCCTTTTATTCTTCGAACCGGTGTATTTTCAAAATATTTCCAATCAGGTAATGTAATCCCACGTAAAACTGCCCAAACAGCAAAAGTGCGCCAAATATCATCACGGGTAAAAGGTTCTTTTACCTCGGCAATTTCTGTGTATAATCTTTTCCAACGAACAATTTCGTATATGGTTTCAGCAACAAACTTGCGGTCTTTTGCACCCCAACGAGGATCTCTTTTCAAAGCTTTTGCTACTTCTTTATCGGCATATTCACCATCGTTAAATATGCTTAAAAGTGAATCAATTACAGCAAAAACCAAATTTCTATGTAAACGCATTTTTTTATTTGAAAAATAAGCCTACAAAGTTACAATTTATATGTTGGTTCTGAAATAATTTTTTTACATAAGCTTTGCGTAAATTTGCATAAATATTTATTATATGGTTAAAACCGTTATTTTTGATATGGACGGGGTGATTGTTGATACAGAACCTGTGCATAAATATGCTTACTTTAAGCATTTTGAAGAGTTAGGAATTGATGTTTCTGAAGAATTATATGCTACTTTTACGGGGAATTCTACACGAAATGTTTTTCAAAAATTGAAAGATCAATTTGGCTTGGATCAGGAAGTGGAAGATTTAATACAACGCAAACGTTCACTTTTTAATGATGCGTTTGATACAAAGCCCGATTTGGAACTAATTGCCGGAGTTGAAAACTTAATCAAAGATTTGCACGCAAGTGATGTGGAGCTGATTTTGGCTTCATCGGCTTCTAAAAGTACGATTAGCCGAGTTTTTAATCGATTTAACTTGAACGATTATTTTTCTCATAAAGTGAGTGGGGAAGATTTTGTGAAATCAAAACCCGACCCTACTATTTTTATACATGCAGCGTCTTTATCTAAAAATAAAAAAGAAGAATGTATTGTTATAGAAGACAGTACAAATGGTGTAAAAGCGGCTTGCGCTGCCGGAATTTATTGTTTGGGATACAACAGTGAAAACTCAAAACTTCAAAATTTAGAAGGTGCCAGTATTTTAGTCGATGATTTTTTTAAAGTTAATGCTGATTTTATAAAGAGTTTGAAATAAAAAAAAAAGCCGGCTCAAAATTTAATTCTGAGCCGGCTTTTTCTATATAATTAACAAACTAACTAGCTTTGTTTTTCGCCAAATTCGTCCACATAATTTTCATTTGCTTCATAATCTGCTTCCATTAATTCAGCGTAATCTGTTTTCGGACCTCTTCTTAATCTTCTTCCGATTCCATCAAAAATAGCATACACCACCGGTACAATAATTAAGGTAAGGAATAAAGACGAAATCAATCCACCAATAATTACAATAGCCAAACCTCGGTTAAAATCAGACCCGTCGCCTTGTGCCAATGCAATCGGCATCATACCAATAACCATTGCAATCGTTGTCATAAGAATAGGACGGAAGCGGGCATGATTTGCTGCCACTAAAGCATCATAAGTACTGTAGCCCAATTCTTTTTTATGGTTAGCAAAATCTACCAACATAATAGCGTTTTTCGCCACCAAACCAATCAACATGATAATACCTAAAATGGTAAAGATGTTTAGGGTTTCGTTGGTTAGCGCTAAGAATAATAAAGCACCAATAAAAGAAAGTGGGATAGAGAATAAGATGATAAATGGTTTAGAGAAACTATCATACAAAATCACCATAACTGCATATACCAATAAAATCGAAGCTAATAAAGCGATACCTAATGTACCAAAACCTTCGTCTTGGTTTTCTTTGTTACCACCCCATTTGAAAGCAACCCCTGGTTTCAATTTCAATTTAGAAAATTGTTCTTCCCATTCTGTTGCTATATCACCTTCCGATTTACCAACAACTTGCGCTTGAACAGATACTGCTGGCGATTTATCGCGACGTTCTAATAATGTGGGACCAGATCCATAGCTGATATCTGCAAATTGTTCCAACTGAATGGTTTGTCCTTGTTGATTAATGAATTTTAAGCTTTTTACATCTTCCATAGTACCGCGACCTATTTCATCGTATCGAATGTTAATGTCATATTCGGTGTCACCTGCACGGTATTTGGTATCGGTATTTCCGGCAAAAGCAGTCTGCATGGTCATACCCACTGTGGCTACGTTTAAGCCTAAAGCATTCATTTTATCGCGATCTAATTTCACCACAACTTCAGGGTTTCCGTCTTCAGAAGTTAAACGTACTTCGTTTGAACCTGGGATTTTTCGTAATAAGTCGGCTGCTTTTTCAGCATATTCTAATGCATCTTTTTGGTTCGATGCAATTACGGTAAGCATTAACGGCGCTTGTTCGGCACCCATGATGCCCACTTCAACGGTTTTCACTTTTACACCAACCAATTCACGCTCCATTTCTCGTTTTAATTTGGCAGCATAAACCTTTGTTGGTTCTTTTTTCTTGTGACCGTCTTGCAGATAAATTTGTATTTCCGATTTATATTTGGTACCAGAAGTTGTCATCATACCGTCTGAAGCTTGCCCAACGGTAGTAATCATTTTTTCTATTTCTGGTTTTTTAGAAAGATACGCCTCTGCTTTTTGGGTAAGTAAATTGGTTTGCTCGATTGATGCATCTTTTGGTAATTCAAACTGTAAAAACAATTCTTCTTTATCGTTTCCAGGGAAGAAACTTCCACCGATGTATCCTGTAAAAAGAAGTAATATTGATCCTACAAAAAGAGCCAAAGTTATTAGCAAAGTAATTAATTTATTGAACCAATGTTTTAACGACCATTCCAAAATACCTGATATTCCGTTGGTTAATTTGGTTAATCCGGCTTCAAATCCGTGCAAAATTCTACCAAAAAGCGAATTTTTGCTGATGTGTGATAATTTTCCGAAACGAGAATACAACCACGGCACAACGGTAAACGAAACCAACAACGACAATAAGGTGGCGATAACTACTGTAACACAAAATTGACGTAAAATATCGGATACTAAACCGCTACTCATCGCAATTGGTAGGAATACAACCACAATAACCAACGTGATGGCTGTAACCGTGAATCCGATTTCTTTAGTACCATCAAATGCTGCGCGTACTTTGTTTTTTCCCATTTCCATGTGGCGGTGAATGTTTTCGATAACCACAATGGCATCATCCACCAAAATACCTACCACTAACGACAATCCTAAGAGCGACATTAAGTTTAAAGTATATCCAAATAATTTTAAACCAATAAACGTTGCAATTAACGACAGCGGAATGGCGAATGTTGCAATAGCGGCATCGCGCAAACTGTGTAAGAAAAACAACATGATAAAAGCTACCAATGCTACTGCAATTCCTAAATCGAGCATTACGTGGTCTGCTGCACTAATGGTATAATCCGTAGAATCGGAAGCAATTAATATGTTAACATTTTGTTCTTTATAATCGGTTTGAACAGTTTCAATAGTTTTCTTTACCAAATCAGATACTTCCACAGCATTTGCATCAGATTGTTTGTAAACCTGCATTAAAATGGTGTTGGTTTGATTGATACGTGCAATTTTTTCCACATCTTTAATACCATCTTGCACATCGGCAATGTCGCTTAAGCGAATCATGGTTCCGGTTGGCGTGGTGAGCGGTAAATTGCGCATTTGTTCTAATGAAGTGAACTTACCAGACAAACGAATGGTGGTTTGATTATTGCGCGTTTTGATATTTCCGGTTGGGAAATCCATGTTCGATGCCGCCAAAATTTGCTGCACTTGACTAATAGTTAACCCATAACCTGCCAGTTTTTCTGGATTGATGCTTACTTGTATTTCTCGTTCTTCACCACCAACCAAATCTACTTTTGCCACACCGGTTGTACGTGCAAAAACCGGTTGAATTTTTTGGTCTAATAAATCATACAATTCTTTTTCGGTGAGGTTTGATGTCACCGAAAGGTTCATAATGGGAACATCGTCTAACGAGAATTTGCTCAAAGCTGGTGTTTCAGCATCATCGGGCAAATCGTTTACCACCGCATTAATTTTTCTTTGTGCATCGGTAAGCAAAAAGTTTACGTCGGCACCAGTGTTTAGGGTAATCATCACCACCGAAACACTTTCCATTGATTTTGATTCAATTTTCTTTACATTTTCAAGCGAAGAAACCGCATCTTCTATCACTTTGGTAACCGATGTTTCAACTTCAGACGGAGCTGCACCTGGATAAATGGTTTGAACGGTGATTACATTCACGTCGAATTTCGGGATCAACTCATAACCTAAACTTAAGTAGGAGCCAATTCCACCCAAAAGTAATAACATGAACATCACGATGATTACACTGGGTCTTTTTATTGATATTTCAGATATTTTCATTGATATTTTTGCTTTTTAGGCGATAAGCTTTGGGCAATAAGCAAGGTACTTATAGCAGACAGCTTACAGCTCATTTATTTAATGACTTTTACGGCCGTTCCGTCGGCTAAATTTATTTGTCCGGATGTGATTACTTGTGTGCCTTTTTCAATTCCTGATACCACTTCGATAGATTCACCGAAAGTTCTTCCGGCAACAACTGTGGTTAAAACGGCTTTTCCGTCTTTGTAAACAAATACTTTATTAGAACTCACAGAACCCACAAAAGCATTTCTAGGTATAATTAACACATTGGCCATTTGGCTGTTTCCAAAATAGGCATTCCCATACATACCCGCTTTTAAATCGTTGGCAGCATTGTTTTGAATCTCTAATTCTACCGGGAAATTTAAGCTGGCATCTGCCTTTGGAGCAATGAATGTAATTTTCCCTGTGAATTCTTTATCTGCCACAACTGGCGATTCCACTTTATAGCTTTGACCTAATTTTAAAGAGGCAATATTTTTTTCATCTACATTTACTTTTAATTTTAAGGTAGATACATTTACGATTTCAAACAATTCTACGCCCGGATTGGCATAAAAACCTGGCTCTACGCTTTTTTTGTTTACAATACCAGAAAAGGATGCTTTAATGTTTACATCGCCTGCATTAAGTTGTGCGCTTTGCAAATTGTTTTTAGCGTTTACCAATTGCAGTTTCATTTGGTCTAACTGTTGTTTGGTAACACCGCCTGTTGCATAAGCACTTTCAAAGCGTGCAACTTCTGCTTTTGCATTGTTGTAAACCGCTTGTGCATTGCTAAGGTTTACGTTTTGTTGGTCTGCTTTAATAACCGCTAATGTTTGTCCGGCACTAACGCGAGATCCTTCAGAAACCAAAACGCGTGTTACTCTGCCCGGTACTTCGGTAGAAATTTTTACTTCTTGTTTAGGAACAAAAACGCCGTTTGCAATGTATTCACCGTTTACTTCTTTAAAATCGGCTGTTTCAACACGTACTGTTACCGCATTATTTTTTTCTGCAACAACAGCGGTTTGTGCTTCGTTTGATTCTTTGTGATTATTTAAAACGTACATAATTCCTGCTAAAGCGGCAATTATTATTACTCCTGTTATAATGACTTTTTTCATGTTTAAATGCAATTAGTTTTATTCTTCTGTTAATGATTTTAATGCTCCTTTTGCTTTAATTAGTTGAATTTCGGCAACCTTATAATCTAGTAAAGCGTTGGTGTGATTGTTTTGTGCATCGGCATATTGCGTTTCTGCGTCTAACAAATCGGTTAAAGTTGCCAATCCAAATTTGTAGTTGTTTTCTATATTGTCTAAAACTTCTTTAGCCAAATTCACATTTTCTTTTTGAATGTTGAGTGTGATTAAAGAATTGTTTAACTGTGTTATTGCGTTTTTTAAAGACATATCCAGTCCTAAACGAACATCGCGCTTGTCTGCTTCTAAACGATCAAGGGCAACCTGTGCTTGTTTTACTTTTGCTTTTACAGATCCACCATTAAAAATAGGAATGTTTAAATTTAAACCAATCGATGAAAAGTTAGACCAAGCTGCATTTGGAAGCGTTTGAAACCAAGGTAGTTTTTCACCAAAACCTAAATAACCATAAGTAGCATTAATGCTTAAACTTGGATAGCCTTGTGCTTCAATTGCTTTTTTGTTTAGTGTTAATAATTCGGTTTGTTTTTCTAATAATTGAATTTCAGTTCTGTTTTCAATCGTTACAGATTCGTCCACCAAAGCGTGTTTTGTCACCTCGAAGGTGTTGTTTGGCAATTCAATATCCTGATTCATATCCATACCAATTAAGTATTTCAACGCATTTTCTTGCAATTGCAAGGCATTTACAAGTTGCTGGCGGGTTCCTTTTAAATTGTTCAAAGCAACCTCTGTGCGGTCTAAATCAATTTTTTTTGCCAAACCATTATCAAACAAACTTTTAATAACATCGCGCACGCGGGTAGTGTTGGCAATAGTTTTATCAATAGTTTTTATCTGCGAATCGGTTTTATATGCTTCGAAATAACTGTTGGCCACCTTTTCAATAACCTGTTCTTCGGTTAATTGCGCGTTTATTTTATAAAACTCTCTGGTAGTTTTTGCAGCTTTTAAACCCGTAAAAACGGCTTGGTTAAATAATTGCTGATTCAGAGATACTGCAGCATTTGTTTGCCAAGGCAATCCAAAAGGAATCATTACAATTCCATCGCCTTGCCCAAAAAATTCTCCTGGAACAGCACTTTTTTGAATAATGGCATTGTAGGTTAAGCCGCCGTTTGCACTAATCTGCGGTAAAGCACTTGCCCGAACTTCATCGATCTGGTATTCGCTGTTTTCCACGTCTAAACGGGCTTTCACGGCTTCGGCCTTATTTTGCAAAGCATAATTAACCGCATCTTTAAGCGTTAATTGTTCTTGTGCTTGGGCAAAGAAACCTAAAAACGCTAATAAAATCGAAACTTTATATTTCATTTGTATTTATGATTTTTGTAATAATTGTTCTAATATTTCTAATCCTTTTGGGGTTGCAATTCCCCTTATGTGGTATTCTAAAAACTTGTAGTTTAGCTCGTCTATAGATTGTGTGCTTTGCAGGTTTATAAACATTTCATCGTTAAAAAATGCGGTAGAACTCGCAAAAAAGATTTTTCCAACAAAATCAATATCAATATCATTTCGGTAATACCCTTGTGCCACACCATCGCGCAGGTTTCTCAAAATCGTGAAATCATAGTTTTCATGTTTCTTTTTTTGGATGCGTTCTGCCAGTTTTGGGTAATATTTGTTAAATTGATAAATGGTGCTTGCTTTTACGTTTCCGCCAAACAAATCGGCAATGCAGTTTTTCATGGCAAAATGTTCATGAATGGGCGTTTCGCAATTTCCTGCAATGCTATTCATTCTGTTTGTAGCCGATTCAAACACATAATCTACCGTTGCTTTTACCAAATCATTTTTAGATGAAAAATGTTGGTAAATTGTTTTTTTTGATATTCCCAACTCCTTAGCAATATCATCCATAGTGACCGATTTAAAGCCGTTTTTGGTGAATAATTCTAAAGATTTTTTTAATACAGTCTCTTTCATTCGTTCAAAAAAATTTTGGCAAAGATAGAAAGGAAACTTTAAGTACAAAAAAAGTTTCCAAAGTTTTTTAAAAAATTTTATTTAGTAGATTAATTAGTTTACATTTGTAAGCGCGAATCGAAGTTGATCCACTATATGAATAATTTCATTGATTATAAAAACACTGTTGCCGAATATATCAACCAAGTAAACTTTAGCAAAGAACCTAAAGAGCTTTATGAGCCTATAGCCTATATTGCCAATTTGGGCGGTAAGCGCTTGCGACCAATACTTACCCTTTTCTCTGCAGAGATTTTCGGAGCTGCTCCAAAAGATGCCATTCATGCGGCAATTGCGATAGAAATGTTTCACAATTTTTCGTTGATACACGATGATATTATGGATGATGCTCCGTTGCGACGAGGAAAGGAAACCGTGCATGAAAAATGGGACTTAAACACCGGGATTTTATCAGGAGATGCCATGTTGATTTTGGCTTATCAATATTTTGAAAACTATCCACCGCCTATTTTTAAAGACTTAGCAAAACTTTTTAGCAAAACGGCTTTACAAGTTTGTGAAGGGCAGCAATTAGATATTAATTTTGAAACCCGGAACAATGTTAGTATTTCTGAGTATATCAAAATGATAGAATACAAAACAGCTGTTTTGGTGGGAGCTGCATTAGAAATGGGAGCTATTGTAGCAAAATCTTCAGATAGTAATAAAAGAGCGATTTATAATTTTGGTCGCGACTTGGGAATTGCTTTTCAGCTACAAGATGATTATTTAGATGCTTTTGGCGATACTGCCACTTTTGGCAAGCAAATCGGTGGTGATATTTTAGAAAACAAAAAAACCTATTTGTATCTGAAAGCGCTTGAAAACGGAACAGATGAGCAAAAAGAACAGCTTTTAAAGTGGTTTACAGATAAAGAAGGTAGCCAAGAAAAGATAGCAGCCGTTAAGGATTTGTTTGAAAAAACACAAGCAACCACTGATACGCAGCAGTTAATTGAAACATATACCCAAAAAGCTTTGTTGCAATTAGAAACCTTAGAAATTCCAGAACATTTCAAAAAAGAATTAAAAGGATTTGCCTTGGCTTTAATGAGCAGAAAAGTATAAATAAAAAATCTGAAACATTTACGTTTCAGATTTTTTTTATCTAGAAGAACACTCTTATAAAAGGCATCCAAGCTTGGTTGTAAACCAAATCATTTTCATTATACAAAATATTGTAGCGCACACCAACAGTAACATTTTGAGTCGTGTAACCGGCACCTAAAAACAAAGCGGTGTTCCAAAAGTTTTGAGCTATTTTGCTAGATCCGCCGAAATCTTGCCACAGCGTATTATTTACACGCAACTGTTCTAACTCTGCTGAAAGCTGAATCATTTCTGCCGGACTATAAATTCCCAGAATATTCGCACCGTAAGAAGTACTTTCGTAAAAACCTTTCGAACGCAAATAATTAAACTGTAATCCCAAACCAGCCGAAAATTGTTCTGTAATTGGTTTTAAAGCCATAGGCGAAACTGCAATATTGGTAAAACCACTGCCAAAGCCCACGCCCAATCCACCACCAAACTGCACATCGCTAAAAAAATTCGTTTTTTTTGGTTGATACGTATCTTGCTGTGCAAATAAATTAAAAGTAGCTAGCAAACAAAAGCTTACTCCGTAAATGATTTTTTTCATGTTTTTAGTATTTTTGCTAAGATATTAAATATTCAGTTAAAACATTCTTAACGCTAAAAAATACATGATTTGTTTTAGCAGAAGTGTTTTTTTGAATTATATATTTTTAAAAATTAAAAGCAATTAAAGATGTTTTTTAGCAAATTAATAAAAAAAATCTTTTAAAAAACGATATTGTTAATATTTAAGTAAATTCACCCCAAAATGGAATAACACAAACGTACTATAAGTTGAAAATTAAATGATAAAACTGTACTAAATATTATATTATTAATGGAAACTATTGTATTTTTGTGAAAATTTTTTAACGAAAAAAAAGAGTCATTAGACAAATATTATGGATAGGTTTTCCTTTTTAAACGCTGCACATACCACATTCTTTGCAGATTTATACGATCAGTACCTAACAAACCCTGATAGTGTAGAGCCAAGTTGGAGAAGTTTTTTTCAAGGCTTCGATTTTGCAAATGAATACAATGGCAGCCCGGTAGAACAATTATCAAATGCATACCAAGGTTCTGGCGAATCTGCAGCAATTGCTGAAACGGTTAAAAAAGAATTTGCAGTTCTAAGATTAATAGACGCATACCGCACCCATGGGCATTTAGTAACCAAAACAAATCCTTTATTAGAGAAAACAGGCGAAGCTCCTGATTTCTCCATCGAAAAATTTGGTCTTACACAAGCCGATTTAAACGTAACTTTCGATGCTGCAAAAAGCATTCACTTAGAAAAAAGTACGTTGCAGCAAATCATAGATCACTTGAAAAATACATATTGCACCACAATTGGTATTGAATATATGTATATTCCAAATGAAGAAAAAGTGCAATGGATTGCAAAATATGTAGAATCTAAAGTTTCCGATTTAAATACCGATCAACAAAAACATATTTTAGAAAAATTAGTAGAGGCATCTGCATTCGAAAATTTCTTTCACACCAAATATGTGGGGCAAAAACGCTTCTCATTAGAAGGGTTAGAAGCTACTATACCTGCAATAGACGCAATGATTGATGCAGCCGGAACTGCTGGAGTAGAAGATGTGGTAATAGGAATGGCACACCGCGGCCGTTTGAATATTTTGGCAAATATTATGCAAAAGCCGCCCAAGAAAATTTTTACTGAATTTGATGGAAAAGATTATGCCGATGTTGCCGATACATTCGATGGCGATGTGAAATACCATTTAGGATACACCTCCGAACGCGAAACCCGTTCGGGTAAAAAAATTATATTGAATTTAGCACCCAACCCATCGCATTTAGAAACCGTTGGAGCTGTGATAGAAGGTGTGGTTCGTGCCAAACAAGACAAAGTATATCCAAACGATTTTTCAAAAGTATTGCCAATAGCTTTGCATGGTGATGCAGCTGTTGCAGGTCAGGGCATTGTGTACGAAATTGTGCAAATGAGTAAATTGCGTGCTTACCAAACCGCAGGAACCATTCATTTGGTGTTGAACAATCAAGTAGGTTTTACAACCAGCTATAAAGATGCACGCTCGGGCGTTTATGCAACCGATGTAGCAAAAGTAGTGTCTGCACCCGTTGTACATGTAAATGCCGATGATCCCGAAGCAGCAGTAAAAGCAATGTTGTTTGCATTGGCATACAGAATGGAGTTTAAAGAGGATGTTTTTGTAGATTTAGTTGGATACAGAAAATACGGTCATAACGAAGGAGATGAACCTCGTTTCACACAGCCTATTCTCTACAAATTAATCTCTAAACACCAAAATGCACGCAATATCTACAATGCGCAACTTGTTGAAAATAAAATCATTGATAGTTCTTATGTGGATCATTTAGAAGAAAAGTACAAAGCCGTTTTAGAAGAAAATTTGGCCGAAGCTAAAGCAACCGATAAAGCAGTAGTTATACCTTTCATGGAAAAAGAGTGGGAAGGATATCATATTGCAGATGTTCATCGCATGTTGCAAAGTTATGACACAAAGGTTTCTCGTGAAATGTTAGACGATATTGCACCTGCATTAACTGCCTTGCCATCAAACAAGAAATTTATCAATAAAGTATCCAAACTAATAAAAGACCGCTACAATATGTACTATGAAACCAATCGTTTAGATTGGGCTATGGGCGAATTATTGGCCTATGGAACATTAATTTCAGAAGGATATGACGTGCGTTTTTCAGGGCAAGATGTGCAGCGTGGTACGTTTTCGCACCGCCATGCTGTTGTGAAAACCGAAGACACAGAATATGAATATGTACCATTAAACAATATTAAATCACAAAACGGTCAAATGCGCATCTATAACTCGCATTTATCAGAATACGCCGTTTTAGGTTTTGAGTATGGATACGCCATGGCAAATCCAAAAGCTTTAACCATTTGGGAAGCACAATTTGGAGATTTCTCTAACGGGGCCCAAATCATGATCGACCAATACATATCGGCAGGTGAAGACAAATGGGGCAACCAAAATGGAATTGTAATGTTGCTACCTCACGGCTATGAGCACCAAGGCGCAGAACATTCATCTGCTCGTTTAGAACGTTATTTACAACTATGTGCAAACCATAATATGTATGTAGCAAACTGCACAACGCCAGCAAATCATTTTCACATGTTGCGCAGACAAATGGTAACCGATTTTAGAAAACCATTAGTTGTAATGTCGCCCAAATCGTTGTTGAGACATCCAGATGCCACATCTACCATAGAAGAATTAACCAATGGATCGTTTCAAACCATAATAGATGATCCAAAAGTGGAAGAAAAATCATTGGTGAAAACATTGGTATTTGTTTCTGGAAAATTCTATTACGATTTACAAACAGAGAAAGAAAATTTAGGTCGAAAAGATGTAGCATTTGTTCGTTTAGAGCAATTGTTCCCATTGGATAACGACAAATTAAAAGAAATAATTTCTTCTTACCCGAATGTAGAGGATTATGTTTGGGCGCAAGAAGAACCTAAAAACATGGGTGCTTATGGTTATATGCTGATGAATTTTGATTTGGTGAAATTCCGTTTGGCAGCACCAGCAGCATCGGCAGCACCAGCAGCAGGTTCATCTGTTCGATCTAAAGCAAGATATGCACGTGCAATTGCCAAAGTATTCGATAAAAATTTATAATTTTAGAACGTATTTTAAATAACAACAATATTAAATTAATATACTGATGAGTATCTTAGAAATGAAAGTTCCTTCGCCAGGAGAGTCAATCACAGAAGTGGAAATTGCTACTTGGTTAGTAAAAGACGGAGACTATGTAGAGAAAGACCAAGCAATTGCTGAGGTTGATTCGGACAAAGCAACTTTAGAATTACCTGCAGAAGCAAGCGGAATCATTACGTTGAAAGCCGAAGAAGGCGACGCGGTGGCAGTTGGTCAGGTAGTTTGTTTGATCGATACAAGTGCTGAAAAACCATCGGGCAGTGGCAATACAGCGACAGAAGCTCCAAAAGCAGAAGAGAAGAAAGAAGAAATAAAAGCAGCACCCGCAAAAGCAGAACCAAATGCTGCGGCAACTTACGCAACAGGTTCGGCATCGCCAGCTGCTAAAAAAATATTAGACGAAAAGAACATCGATGCCACAGCTATCCAAGGCACTGGTAAAGACGGACGTGTAACCAAAGAAGATGCTTTGAACGCAGTACCATCGATGGGAACACCGACGGGCGGACCTCGCGGAACCGAACGTAAAAAAATGTCGATGCTTCGTAGAAAAGTAGCTGAACGTTTGGTGGAAGCTAAAAACACTACTGCAATGTTAACTACTTTCAATGAAGTGAACCTAACAGAAGTGAACAAGTTGCGCACCGAGTTTAAAGATGCTTTTAAAGCAAAACACAATGTGTCGTTAGGATATATGTCGTTTTTCACAAAAGCAGTAACCCGTGCGTTGGCATTATACCCAGATGTAAACTCAATGATCGATGGTCAAGATCAAATTAAATTCGATTTTGCCGATATTTCCATTGCAGTTTCTGGTCCAAAAGGATTGATGGTTCCGGTTGTTCGCAACGCAGAATTATTATCGTTCCGTGGGGTAGAAGCTGAAATTAAACGTTTGGCAACAAGAGCACGTGACGGACAAATTACGGTTGACGAAATGACCGGCGGAACATTTACAATTACCAACGGTGGTGTATTTGGTTCTATGTTGTCCACACCAATTATCAACCCGCCACAATCAGGTATTTTAGGAATGCACAATATCATTGAACGCCCGGTTGCAGTAAACGGACAAGTAGTTATTGCGCCAATGATGTACATTGCATTATCTTATGACCACAGAATTATCGATGGTCGCGAGTCAGTTGGTTTCTTAGTGGCTGTTAAAGAGGCTTTAGAAAGCCCAATGGAATTGTTAATGAACAATGATCCTAAAAAAGCATTAGAGTTATAATATTTTATTGTTTTTATATTGTTAAAAGTCTTTCCGGAAGGGAAGGCTTTTTTTTGAAAAAATAATTATATATTTGTAACCAATGTCTAATGTTGTATAATTTGGTTATGATTGAATATTTAACTATTTCGGAAACAGCAAAATTACTAAATAAAAGTACTAAAACCCTGCGTCGTTGGGATGAAGAAGGTAAGCTTATTGCGGTTCGTGAACCAATGAGCAATTATAGAGTTTATCGAAGAAGAGAAGTAGAGAATTTGTTTGCAGAGTTTCTAAAATCTGATTTTGAAGAAACAGTATCAAATTTTGTTTTACCAGAGAGAGAATATAAAGTGTTAGAACTTTTTGCAGGTGCAGGAGGCTTAGCAGTTGGTATGGAAAAAGCTGGTCTGAAATGTGTAGCTCTAAACGAAATAGATAGACATGCTTGTGAAACTTTAAGAAAAAATCGTCCGAACTGGAATGTTTTGGAAGGGGATATTAGAAATTTTGATTTTACCGAATACCATAATCAAATTGATGTGGTTACAGGTGGATTTCCTTGTCAAGCATTCAGTTATGCAGGGAAAAGATTAGGTCTGGAAGATGCTAGAGGAACGCTATTTTATGAGTTTGCACGTGTTGTCAAAGAGGTGAATCCTCCAATTTGTATAGGTGAAAATGTGAAAGGTCTTTTAAATCATGATAATGGAAAAACATTGAAAGGAATGATTTCTGTTTTGGATGAGATTGGGTATAAAGTAGTCGCTCCTGAAATATTAAAGGCGTTAAATTATAAAGTTCCGCAGAAAAGAGAACGTTTAATTTTGGTTGGAATTAGAAAAGATATCAACGTAAACTATGATTATCCGAAACCGTATAGAAAAATTTATAATTTAGAAGATGCACTTAAAAAAGGGGAGTTGTTTGATTCAAATGTTCCGAAATCTATTGGCGCTAAATATCCTGAAAGCAAAAAAAAGGTTTTAGACTTAGTCCCACCAAAAGGTTATTGGCGTGATTTACCTATTGAACTGCAAAAAGATTTTATGGGTGCAAGTTTTTATTTAGGAGGAGGAAAAACAGGTATGGCAAGAAGGATTGGTTGGGACGAACCTTGTCTTACGTTAACATGTAGTCCTGCTCAAAAGCAAACAGAACGCTGTCATCCAGATGAAACACGACCTTTTACAGTTCGAGAATATGCTAGGATTCAAACATTTCCTGATAATTGGGAATTTGCTGGTCCAATGGCACAGCAATATAAGCAAATTGGAAATGCAGTTCCCGTTAATTTAGCATGCGAGGTTGCTTATTCAATCATTCATTTTTTGAATAGATATTATAGCTTATCAAATCCTAAATAATAGTTGTAATTTTCAAAAGTTATTTGATTGAGTATAGAACGTCTAGATTTTTCGGTTTCAGCAGTTATTTCTTCTAAAGCCGAATGTTCTTTGATATTGCTTTCTTCTTCGAGTGATTTTAAATAGTCATCAATTGCTTGTGGTAGCACCTTGTATAATTGAAATAGAGCATCACTTTCTCCTGTAAGCAAGGCGTAAAATTGATCACCCGAAATTTTGAACACTCTAGAATGGCTGTATTCTTTTCCATTAATATCACCTTTCCAATGTTCATTAAAGCTACCTTTGGCTAATATTTGAACCCAATAACATTTAGCTTTTTTGTAATCATCTGCATAGCGAGATAATTTCTGAAATAAAGCTTCCGACGAACTACTGTTCATTGTGTTGTGCTTATTTTTAATATCAGCAAACAATGTATCATCACTTGCTTTTATATCGAAACCACTCAAATTCCCAAGTTCAAAACCATTAATTCCACCTAAAACTTGTTCATGAAAAGTTCCTATTGAATTATTGATAGATTTATCAATTTGACGAAGCATTTCAGTTTGTATTAAATCATCTTCGCTAATATCATTAAATTTTGCATCGAATGTAAGTTTTATTGTATCAATTTTATTATTGTAAAAACTTTTTTTAGAAATTTTATTTTTCGATTTTAGATACGATTGATGTAAATTTTCTATACAATTTAATAAATGTTCGTCGGATATAAAGTTTACATATTTGTTTTTCATAAATCTTTTAATGTTACAGTGCTAAAATAGCCATTTTTTTATGAAAATAAATGTTTAATTGATGAATGTTATTTTTTTATCACAAGTGCTTATATATCAATGATTTATTCTCATCATTCATCAATATTTCTTCATTCGTAAAAGCATCAATATAGTTAAACTGCGAACATTCCAAACAAACTTTAAAAATTCCTATGGTTTTATTTTGCTTCTTTAGAATTAAAAAGTCCCGATAAATGGGCAAACATTTACTGTTGTCGATTGTGTTTTGGTTTGATGTCAACACTTGTTTCACTTTTTTGGCACTAGATTTATCAACCAAAGATCTTACAAAACCTAATTCTGTCAATTGATTAATAACCAAGGTGTCAGCAATAGTTTCAATACCTTTTCCAGATAAAATAGCAGTTAGTTCCTTTTTATTAGCAGCCAAAGAATCAACCTTATAATGAATTAATTCATCAAAATTAACAACCGATATCGGTTTTTTGTTACAAGAGATAAAGCATAAAAACAACCATAAAAATGCCACAGATTTCACCATAAATTATACATACTTTTAAAACACTAATTTATAAAAAAACCGAAGCTATTTCGTAGATTTGTTTTCTTAATAAAAAAAGTATGGGCTCTAAAAAGTCAGCTGCAATAGGTTTTATATTTATTACCATGTTAATTGATATTATTGGTATTGGTATTATTATTCCGGTAATTCCCAAATTATTACAAGAATTAAATCATTCCGATATTAGCGAAGCCGCACAGTTAGGTGGCTGGTTGGCATTTGCATACGCTTTCACGCAGTTTTTGTGTGCCCCACTCATGGGCAGTTTATCCGATCGATATGGAAGACGCCCTATTTTGTTGATCTCTTTAATGGCATTTGCAGTAGATTACTTAGTTTTGGCGTTAGCGCCTAGCGTTCCATGGCTTTTTGTAGGAAGAATTGTAGCCGGAATAACCGGAGCAAGCATCTCTACCGCAATGGCCTACATATCCGATGTAAGTACACCCGAAAATAAAGCCAAAAATTTTGGTTTGGTTGGGGCTGCGTTCGGAATTGGCTTTATCATTGGTCCGGTAATTGGTGGTTTGCTAGGGCAGTTTGGTTCACGCGTTCCGTTTTATGCTGCTGCGGCTTTGTGTTTTGTGAATTTTGTGTATGGATATTTTGTGCTACCTGAATCATTACAACCCGATAAGCGTAGAAGTTTTGAATGGAAAGCTGCCAACCCAGTTGGCTCTTTATTGCGCCTAAAAAAATTCCCGAATATTATTGGCCTAGTAGCTGCCATGTTTTTTATGTATTTTGCATCGCATGCCGTTCACGGAAATTGGAGTTTTTATACCATGTATCGATACAACTGGGACGAACGCATGGTGGGTATTTCACTAGGCGTTATTGGTTTGTTGGTTGCTATTGTGCAAGGTGGTTTGGTGCGATACATTAACCCACGTATTGGCAATGGGAAAAGTATTTTATTAGGCTATTCGATAAACTGTTTGGGTTTAATTTTAATTGCATTTGCATCAAAAGAATGGATGGTTTTTGTGTTTTTAATTCCTTATTGTTTAGGTGGATTAGCCGGTCCAGCCATTCAATCAGAAATTACCAATCACGTGCCACCAAACGAGCAAGGGCAAATTCAAGGAACATTGGCAAGCTTAAACAGTGCTACAGCTACATTTGGACCGTTGGTTATGACCAGTATTTTTTATTATTTTACGCACGATTCGGCTCCGTTTATCTTTCCGGGTGCACCCTTTGTTTTGGCATCTATTTTAATGCTATTCGCTTTTAGAATGGCATTTAAAGGTTTAAAGAAAACACAAACTATATAAATGAGTACTTTTTATTATATTGATAGAAGCAATGTTACGTTTGAAGATTTCATTGCATCGGCTGAAATTAAAAGTCATTTAATGGCGTTTTTGCATGAGCAACAGTTTAAAAATTTGTTTGATCAATACAAAATACCTATATCGAACAAATTGTTGTTGTATGGCGACAGCGGTACAGGAAAAACCATGACAGCTAAAGTGATTGCCAATCATTTAAACAAAAAACTAATGATTGTAAATTTGGCAACCATTATTTCATCGAAATTAGGTGAAACAGCTAAAAATTTAGATGCGTTGTTCAAAGAATCGCAGTATGAAAGTATGGTTTTGTTGTTAGATGAATTTGATTCGTTAGGACAAATTCGCGATTACGATAACAAAGACAATTCAGAAATGAAACGCGTGGTAAATGCCATTATTCAATTAATGGATTATTTTCCGCAGAAATCGATTTTGATTGCAGCAACCAATCAAGTACAGATGATTGATGAAGCTTTGAAACGCAGATTTGAATGGCAAATTTCCTACGAAAAACCATCAAACGAATTATTAGATGATTTGTACGATACTCTTAAAGTTTCGATACCAGAGAAATATCATCCCCAAAAACGTTTGTATCAAGTATCGTATGCGCAGGCAAAAGACGATTTTTACAAACAAGTAAAGCAAAATATTATAAACGAACAATTGTCTTAACAAAATGACAAATACGATAATGAACTGGAAGCAGTTACTTTCATTAAAAAAATTTGGCGATACAAACGTTCGCGAACGCAAAAACGAGAATCCTTCACGTATTGGTTTTGAAGTAGATTACGACCGCATTATTTTCTCGAACGCTTTTCGCAGTTTGCAAGATAAAACGCAGGTAATTCCGCTATCAAAAACCGATTTTGTACACACTCGATTAACGCATAGTTTAGAAGTTTCGGTTGTTGGCAGGTCTATCGGTCGATTGGCAGGCGACCAAATCATTAATAAATATCCTGAGTTAAGTGATTTAGGTTATACTATAAACGATTTCGGAGCCATAGTTGCCGCAGCTTGTTTGTGTCATGATATTGGAAATCCACCGTTTGGTCATTCAGGAGAAAAGGCTATTGGCGACTTTTTTAAACACGGAGCTGGTGAACAATTTCGATTGGATCTAGAACCTGCCCAATGGCAAGATTTAATTGATTTTGAAGGAAATGCCAATGGTTTTCATATTTTAACCGATTCGCGTCCGGGAGCAGAAGGCGGTTTGCGCATTTCGTATGCCACTTTGGGTGCGTTTATGAAATATCCAAAGGAAAGTCTTCCAAAAAAGCCAACCAACGAAATTTCTGATAAAAAATACGGATTTTTTCAAGCCGATAAATCAAGCTTTTTAGACATTGCCAATACGCTTGGTTTGTTGAAAAGAGAAGGGGAGCGGTTGCGCTATTTTCGCCATCCATTGACTTATTTAGTAGAAGCCGCAGATGATATTTGCTATACCATTATTGATTTTGAAGACGGAATAAACTTAGGCTGGATTCCTGAAGAGCACGCGTTGGAATTTTTAATAAAGATTGTAAAAGACAATATCAACTCGGTAAAATATGCACAGTTAAAAACCAAAGCAGAGCGTGTAAGTTATTTGCGTGCGTTGGCAATTGGCAGTTTAATAAACGATGTGGTGCGTGTGTTTATGGAAAACGAGGATGAAATCTTAAAAGGAAATTTCCCGTTTGCATTAACCGATAAATGTGCCTATGTAGCCCAAATGAAAGATATCATCACTATAAGTATTTCCAATGTGTATGAAAGCAAAGAGGTGGTAGAAAAAGAAGTGGTGGGATACAAAGTTTTGCATACATTGTTAGAAAAATTCATCGCTGCCACCAATAATAAATATAATGGCACAACCACTCATTTTGATGAACTTATTTTGAAATTGTTACCCGAACAATATCAAACTGAAAATGAAAGTTTGTATTTACGTTTATTAAATGTATGCAGATTTATTTCGTTACTAACAGATGGCAAAGCATTAGAATTGTATCATTCTATCGTGGGTAGGTGAGGTATAGATATATAATTAAAAAGGGTTTTCATTAAGAAAACCCTTTTTTTGCGGAGAAAGAGGGATTCGAACCCCCGGACCTGTTACAGTCAACAGTTTTCAAGACTGCCGCATTCGACCACTCTGCCATTTCTCCAAAAAATGATTGCTCATTTTCAGTGGTGCAAATATAAAATGATTTTTTAATTCTGCAAAAACAATTCTCTAAAAAATCTAAAAATTAATATAATCTACAATTTCTAAACCGTAGCCCACCATACCAACACGTTTACTGTGTTCAGAATTACTCATCAATTTAATTTTAGTGATGTTTAAATCGTGCAAAATTTGGGCTCCAATTCCAAAATCTTTGGTGTCCATTTGAATTTTAGGTGCTTTAACAATTCCCTTGGTTTCGGCTTGCAGCTCTTTTAATTCGTTTAAACGTTTCAATAAATCTAAGGTGTTGTATTCTTGATTGATAAACAAAACAGCCCCTTTGCCTTCTTTATCAATAGCCTGAAACATCAATTCTAACTTTTCTTCTGGGTTATTGGTTAAGTTGCCCAAAATATCATTGTTTACTTGCGAAGAATTAATGCGTGTTAAAACGGCATCGCCTGTATTCCAAATGCCTTTAGTTAGTGCAATGTGTACTTGTTTATTGGTTACTTGCAAGTAAGCTCGTAAACGAAATGTGCCAAATTTTGTTTGTATGTCAAAATCTTCTTTTTTCTGAATCAAACTGTCGTGCTTCATGCGATAGGCCACTAAATCTTCAATAGAAATAAGTTTCATATCAAATTTTTTGGCAACTTCCATTAGTTCTGGTAAGCGTGCCATGGATCCGTCTTCGTTTAAAATTTCTACTAAAATTCCTGCGGGTTTAAAACCTGCTAATCGAGCTAAATCTACTGCAGCTTCTGTGTGTCCGGTTCTTCTTAAAACGCCGCCTTCCTTTGCGATTAATGGAAAAATGTGTCCTGGGCGGCCTAAATCTTCTGGCTTGGTTTCATCTTTCACTAAAAACTCGATGGTTTTTGATCGGTCGTGGGCAGAAATTCCGGTTGTGCAACCATGACCAATTAAATCAACAGAAACCGTGAACGCTGTTTGGTGCAAAACGGTGTTGTTGGTTACCATTGGGTGCAGGTCTAATTCTTTACAGCGTTTTTGTGTAAGCGGTGCACAAATTAATCCCCGACCGTGTGTTGCCATAAAATTGATCATTTCTGGGGTAACTTTTTCGGCAGCTGCTATAAAATCGCCTTCGTTTTCGCGGTCTTCATCGTCAACCACAATAATAATTTTTCCTTGGCGAATATCTTCTATAGCTTCTTCAATCGTATTTAGTTTTATATCAGACATTTTCGATATTGTTTTGTTTCTTTTTAAACTTTGTTTTTAAATAATTCGTAAGTGGATACAGCAGGTTGTCTATGCTATTTATACCACGGTCACGAGTGGCTTTGTATGTAAATGTAATAGCCATGGGAAGTAAAATTAGGGTAGATAACCATGCACCAAAAAAAGGTGTAATTCCGTTTTCTTGAGCTAATTTTTTTCCAAATGTATTAATGAAATGATAGGTAATAAAAATTAAAACAGCAAAAACCATAGGCAATCCTAAACCGCCTTTTCTGATAATTGCACCCAAAGGCGCACCAATAAAAAACATTAATAAACACGAGAAAGCAATTACAAATTTTTCGTAAAGGGCAACCCAGTGGCGGTTTATGTGTTTTTCTTTTTCGTTTACTGCATTTTTATTGTTGGTGATATTGAATTTTATGTTTTCAGCAACAGCTACGGCATTGGAATATAAACTTATTTTTTGCGCATATTTTTTTTGCTTTAATAACGTATCTAAACGAATAGTTTTATAAGTGATTTCGGGTTCTTTTGGTGTGTTCGATAAAAACAAACGCGTATTTTCTTTGTCGGCATCTGCTTGAATTTTTATTTCGTTTTTAAGATTGTTATCTAACGAATCTATGGTGTAAGCAAGCTGCGAAATATTCATCATATTTGCTGTATTGGATATTTCTTGCAATTCTTCTTCCGATTTATCAAATTCTGAAACATCAATACTCATTATATAATGTTTGAAATCTGATTTAATAAAAGGTTCGTTTGATGAAGATCTGCGGGTAGTTACATCTTCATAATAATTGCCATCGAACAAATGCAGTTTTAAAATTGGGCTGTTTTCGTTGGTTTCAATTTTTCCGGTTTTTGCTTTTATAACGGTTTTGTTTTGACTGTTTTGTTGGTTGATAACATGCATGGTTACATTGCGAAGCTGCTCATCTTTCTCGCCATATTTTTCTTCTACCTTAATATTTAAAGCACCTAAACTGTTAAATTGTCCCGCAGAGATTGCCATAGCTGGTTTGGTATGAATGATATCTCTACGCATATTCACAAACTTAAATTCTGATTTTGGCGCCACATTGTTAATGAACCAAAACGATAGACCCGATAAAATAAAAATAAAGATGATTAAGGAACGCATGGCTCTTTGCAATGAAATTCCCGATGATTTCATGGCAGCAAACTCATAGTTTTCTGAAAAATCACCAAACGTCATGATAGAAGCCAATAAAACCGATAAAGGCAAAACCATCGGAATCATTTTTGGCGAATAGAAAAACAAAAACTTAAATATTGTAATAAAATCAAGGTCTTTACCGGCTAAATCACCAATAAAGACCCAAATTCCTTGTAAAACAAATATGAAAAACAAGATTGCAAATACCGAAAAAAATGTTTTTACAAAGCTTGTTAATATATAACGATCAAGTATTTTCACGTGCTACCTTAATCTAAATTGTTGATGTAATAATTTGGATATTTTGACTTTGCAAAGGTAAAAAGGTTTTTTGACAATGCTTGATTTGTTTTGAAAGATTTTAACGTTATGATTGTTTTACTGCCGCTTTTATACACATCGGTGCGGTTGTAAATATTTTTATTTTTGGTATCGATGCCTAAATAGATTTCTTTAACATCTTTTTTTGAGGTAGGAATCAGTTTAATGAATTGGATCGATTTTCCGTTGATCGTTTGTTTTTTATCCCACACATAGGTGTAACCTTTTTTGTAAAAAGATAATAAACTTGCAATACTCACGGCTTGTGAATCTGCTGATTGGGCACTTGCAATTGTTACTTCTTCATCGTTTGGATTGATGATGTACATTTTAGAACCATCAAAAATTTGAGTAATTCCCATGAAATCTACCGTATATTTTTCGCCTTGAATAGTAGCTTTTCCGTTGGTTTCTTGCTTTCCGTTGTTAAAACTAAAATCAATAACCATATTTTTATAAGATTTTGTTTTTGCCGAAACTTCATCTAAAAGCTTCTTTGCAGCAGTTGCGTTTTGCGCATGAGTTGCTATTCCTATAAATAAAACAGAAAGTATTGTTGCTAATTTTTTCATTACATTTTTTATTTTTCGTTGTTTAAAAATTCATCTAAAGAAACCAAATCGGGAATGTTTACAGAGCGTGCTTTGCTGCCTTCAAAAGGTCCTACGATTCCTGCAGCTTCTAACTGATCGATTAATCGGCCGGCACGGTTATACCCCAATTTTAGTTTTCTTTGTAACAACGATGCCGATCCTTGCTGTGCCGTAACAATAATTTCAGCAGCTTCGCGGAACATTACATCGCGGTCTGCAATATCAATATCAAGACTTGTGCCACTTTCTTCGCCTACATATTCTGGCAATAAATACGCGTCGCCATAACCTTTCTGAGCGCCGATAAATTCTGTGATTTTTTCAACCTCTGGTGTGTCAACAAAACCACATTGCACACGAACAGTATCGTTTCCTTGCGTAAAAAGTAAATCTCCGCGACCTATTAATTGATCTGCTCCAGGACCATCTAAAATAGTTCTTGAATCGATTTTTGAACTCACACGAAAAGCAATTCGGGCAGGGAAATTGGCTTTAATGATACCCGTGATCACGTTTACCGACGGACGTTGCGTTGCAATAATTAAGTGGATACCAATGGCGCGCGCCAACTGAGCTAAACGAGCAATAGGGGTTTCTACTTCTTTACCGGCTGTCATAATTAAATCGGCAAACTCATCAACCACCAAAACGATGTATGGCAAAAAGCGGTGACCCAATTCTGGATTTAACTTGCGTTGCTTAAATTTTTCATTATACTCTTTAATGTTGCGTACCATGGCATCTTTCAACAGTGAATAGCGATTGTCCATTTCAATACACATAGAGTTCAATGTGTGAATTACTTTGGTATTATCGGTGATAATTGCATCTTCAGTATCGGGTAATTTCGCTAAGAAATGACGCTCAATTTTGTTGAACAACGTTAATTCTACCTTCTTTGGATCCACCAAAACAAATTTCACTTCGGCAGGATGTTTCTTGTATAGCAATGATGTTAATACGGCATTTAATCCAACCGATTTTCCTTGTCCGGTAGCACCCGCCATTAGTAAATGGGGCATTTTAGCCAAATCGAAAACAAATGTTTCGTTTGAAATAGTTTTACCAATTGCAATTGGCAATTCCATTTCGGCATTTTGAAATTTGGGCGATAAAATCAACGATTTCATTGAGACCGTTGTGGGTTTTGTGTTCGGAACTTCGATACCAATAGTTCCTTTTCCCGGAATAGGCGCAATGATACGAATTCCTAAAGCAGATAAAGACAATGCAATATCGTCTTCTAAACTCTTAATTTTTGAAATACGAATACCGGCATCAGGCACAATTTCATAAAGCGTTACAGTTGGTCCAACGGTTGCTTTGATTTGTGCAATACCAATTTTATAGTTGTTTAATGTTTCAACAATACGGTTTTTATTTTCTTCTAATTCTGCTTGATTAATAGTGATACCGCCTGTGGTGTGTTCAAAAAGTAATTCGCTGGTTGGAAATTGGTATTTCGATAATTCCAAGGTGGGGTCAAACAATCCAAAGTCTTCCACAATTTTAGTGGCTAAATCTTCATCAGATATCGCTTCTTCTTCTGTGGTTTCAATGATGAATTCTTCGTGATGTGTTGTTTCTTTTTTACTGTTGTCTGTAACTGAGAAATTGGTTAAATAGTCGTTGTTTTCTACTTCCTCTTCATTGTTCAAATTAAAATCAATTTGGTTTGAAACCGCAGGTTCAGCCACTTCTTTTTTTGCTGTGGGAGCAGGCACACTTACTTTTGCATCTTCTTTTACAGGCTGGTTGATGTTTATAGGTTGTGCAGGTTGCGTTTTAATAATATCTTCTGCTTTTTCTAAATTATCCTTTATTTTGGCATGCGTGTTGGAAACTACATTTGTAAATGCCTTTGGAGTCATTTTTACTCTGAAAATCAAGTAGAAAATTATTAAGAAAACCACTACTAACAAAGCGCCTATTTGCCCAATATAATCTTGCAAATAATCGTTCATTTCAAAACCAACCACACCACCCAAAAACGGATGCTTTGCACCAAAATGTCCCAATGCAATGGAAAGCACTAATACCGTAAACAAATCCCAAAAAATCATTCGGCGCAACTTGGCAGCACTGAACCGAATGCCAAACCAAAGCGCAATTTCAGCAAATATTTTTACGAATAAAAAGGATGCAATTCCAAAGCCATTAAAAATGAAATTGTGCGCCAACCAGGCACCAAACTTACCAATCCAATTTTGAGGTTCTAGCTCGCGGTTATCTAATTGGTTTACAATGCTTTGGTCAAAAGCTCCTGAGGTGAAATAGGAGATAAAACTGCACAGCAAAATCACCGAAAACATTAAAAACAATGTTCCGAAAATAAAACTTATGCGTGCACCGTTTGTGGCTGTTTGTTTCGCCTTTTGTGGATTTTGTTTTGTGCTTTTTGTATCAGGTTTTTTCTTAGCTGGCATTCTATAATATTTTTGGTAGATAAATAATAGCACCAATAACAATGGCTGTTAATGCAGCAAAAGTTACGGCACCGGCGGCTATATCTTTAATAAATCCTATTTTTTTGTCGAATTTGGGTTGTATGTAATCGCACACGGCTTCAATAGCAGTGTTAAGACTTTCGGTTGTTAACACTAAACCTATTGCAAGAATTTGAAACATCCATTCCACAAGGCTGATTTCGAAATAAAAACCAACACCGCACATAAACCCACTAATGAGCAATTGGGCAATAATACTGTGTTCTGTTGAAATTAAAAGGTAAAACCCTTTAAGGGCATAGGTTACGCTTTTAATTCTACCCGAAAGGAATGATGTTTTTTTGTGCTTCATCAACAAACAATTTTGGCAAAATTACTGAAAATATTTGGCATTGGGGTAATAAAAAAACCACGAGTTTGGCTCGTGGTTTTTTTGTGGTTTTTGTAACTTCTTATTTATCAATTGACCCTAATACACGTTGCATAAAAGTGTTTAAAGCTTCTTTTTTCGGAGTGCCTGATTTAATAAGTTTATCAACTTCAAGCGCACCATACATATTAGAGATTAATTCGCCAATTACATCTAATTCTTCATCTTTTAAAGAAGGAACCTCGGTTAAAGCTTCTAAAACTTCAATCGTTTCATTGATATAATCTTGGTCGTTTTCTTCTATGAATTGCGTAAGATGTTTTATTACAGGTAGTTTCATGTCGTTAGGTTAATTTATTCACTAATTCTGCTAAAACTTCTGCTTTGTTGGTTTGGGTTTCATCAACTAATGCCCCATTGTTAAAAATCGCAAAAGTTGGTAGGTTGGTTACATTTGCTAATTTTCTTGATTCAGGAAATTTCTCTGCATCAACAATTACAAAAGCGATATCTTCTTTTTCGGTAGCCATTTTTTTGAATTTGGGTTTCATAATACGGCAGTTTCCGCACCATGAAGCCGAAAATTGAACAGCTACTTTTTCATTTTGAGTAATAACCTCTTGTAAATTATCTTGTTCTAGTTCTAATACCATAATTTTTTGTTTAAGGTTTAAAGTTTAAGGTTTTGCTCAACACTTTTGAACTTTAAACCTTAAACTTTGAACAAATTAAAGTTTTGCTAAATATTCAGCAGTAGAATTGCGGTTTGCATTCATTGCTTCTTTACCTGATTCCCAGTTTGCCGGACAAACTTCGCCGTGTGTTTGTACGTGTGAATATGCATCAATTAAACGCAAATACTCGTTCACGTTACGTCCTAAAGGCATATCGTTTACCGATTCGTGGAAAATTTTTCCTGTTTCATCAATTAAATAAGTGGCGCGGAAAGTAACGTTTGAACCTTCGATTTGAACAGAATCCAATTCTTCGTTATACATTTCAGATGTAACATCTAAAATTCCTAAAACGCTTGAAAGGTTTCTTGTGGTATCTGCTAATAACGGATAAGTTACGCCTTCAATTCCACCATTATCTTTCGCTGTGTTCAACCATGCAAAATGCACTTCATTTGTATCGCATGATGCACCAATTACCATTGTGTTTCTTTTTTCAAACTCAGGCAAAGCAGCTTGAAATGCGTGAAGCTCTGTAGGACACACAAAAGTAAAATCTTTTGGATACCAGAATAATAATACTTTTTTATTGTTTTTTGTTGCTTCTTCTAAAACGTTGATTCGTAAATCATCGCCCATTTCTGAAATTGCGTCAACTGTAATGTTTGGGAATTGTTTTCCTACTAATGCCATAATAATTTTTATTTTTAAGTTAGTAAATTCGGTTTATTATAATTTTTCTACTACAAAGATACATTCAATTTTAAGCATTACCATAAATAATTTATTGTTTAAATTTATTATTTGATAGTTTTTGTTTATACCAACCATTTTTCATTTTGTTGTGTATCTTTCTGTAAAATTAATTAGATTTACCAAAACAAAAAATAACAATTATCATACTTTTTAACGTAAATGAATATATTCCGTAAAAAAAATGTGACCGATATTCTTGCCGAGTTAGAGGCAAATGAAAACAAAAACGAAAGTTTAGGAAAGTTTTTAACTCAAAAAGATCTCATCTTTTTTGGTATAGCTGCGATTGTGGGTGCTGGTGTTTTTAGTACCATTGGTCAAGCAAGTTATGATGGTGGTCCGGCTGTGATTTTCTTGTTTATGTTTACGGCTTTGGCTTGTGGATTTGCCGCCATGGCCTATGCCGAATTTGCATCGATGGTTCCGGTTTCGGGCAGTGCTTACACGTATAGTTACGTAGCTTTTGGCGAAATGATTGCTTGGATCATTGGTTGGTCGCTCATTATGGAATATGCGGTTGGAAATATCACACTTGCAATTTCATGGAGTGATTATTTCACAGGTCTTTTAAGCAATATGGGCATTCATTTACCGCAATGGATACAGATGGATTATCTTTCTGCAAACAAAGGCTTCAACGATGCAATAGCATTAATGGCAAGCGGAAAATCGTTTGAAAATTTACCAACAAACATACAACTGGCACACACCGCATGGACGACTGCGCCCCAAATAGGTACTTTTCATTTTGTGGCAGATATACCGGCTTTAGGCATTATATTTTTAATCACGTGGTTGGTGTATCGAGGTATGAAAGAATCGCGAAACGCAAGCAATATCATGGTTTTTGTGAAACTGGCTGTGATTGCTTTGGTGTTGGTTGTAGGTGTTTTCTATGTAGATATGGATAACTTTGACCCATTTGCACCTAATGGATTTTCAGGTGTTCTAAAGGGTGTTTCGGCTGTTTTCTTTGCATATATTGGTTTTGATGCCATTTCTACCACAGCCGAAGAATGCAAAAATCCGCAGCGCGATTTGCCTCGAAGCATGATTTGGTCTATCGTGATTTGTACTTTATTATACATTGCGATTGCTTTGGTTTTAACAGGAATGGTAAATTACAAAGAATTGCGGGTAGGCGATCCATTGGCTTACGTTTTTGATCAGGTAAATCTAAAATGGTTTGCCGGAATTGTAGCAGTAAGTGCCGTAGTTGCCATGGCAAGTGTTTTGCTTGTTTTTCAAATGGGGCAGCCGCGTATTTGGATGAGTATGAGCCGTGATGGATTGTTGCCTCCAAAGTTTTCAAAAATACACCCAAAATATAAAACACCATCATTTGCTACCATTGTTACAGGTTTCGTAGTGGCAATTCCTGCCTTGTTTATGAATTTAACCATGGTGACCGATTTGTGCAGCATTGGTACGCTTTTCGCCTTTTCTTTGGTTTGCGCAGGTGTTTTGGTGCTGCAAGATAAAGACATTCCAAGAGGCAAGTTTCGAATTCCTTATGTAAACGGAAAGTATATTTTGCCTGTGGGTTTTATTGTAGGGTTGCTTTCGGTTTTTATCTGGAACAAAAATGGGGTAGAGGCTTTTGTATATAATGCTCCTCAGGTTTATGAACCTACCCCTTTTGTAACACAACTTTCCAAACAAGAAGCAGATCAAATGATTCATTATTTACAAATGAATGATGCCATCAACCCCGACCAATTCACCAATGATTTAGAGGCAATGCTCACTTCGGTTCATGAAAAATCGGCAGATGCATATACCGTTTTGATTGAAAAAGCGCCTGTACAAAAGCATCTAAAATTTGAAACCGGTTTTAACCTTTTCAAACATAAAATACCTATGTGGTTGTTTTTATTTTCTATGGTTTTTCTATGTATTTGGAGTTTTAAAAAGAATTTATCTTTAATTCCTATGCTAGGACTTATTTGCTGCATGTATATGATGGCAGAGCTCACTATTTGGAACTGGTTGTATTTTACCGTTTGGTTAATTATTGGGTTGCTGATTTACTTTAGCTATTCGCGTTTTCACAGTAAATTGAATGGGAAGTAAATTTTTTCTAAGCAAAACTTGTATTTTCATAAATGCATGATTAAGGTATATTGTATTACTGTATATTGTAAAAAGATATAATTTTTCAATCATTACGGTGGAATCGCATGTGTGTTTATAAACTTTTTTAGTATCTTCCGAAAAAAATATGCTTTTCTTTGGCTCCTCCCATTTTTATGACCGCTATCGTTTAGAAAATCCTAATGGAAATTTTTCTTTAAAGTTAGCACCTGAACAAGTTGTTTTTCAATTTGCGGATGCTATTACAAAAGTTTTTCCAATTTTTAATCAATTGCCACATAAGTTTAAGTTGAACTTTAGCATGCGGATTCTAGAGTTTTTAAAACAGTATGCAATCATACCAAAAGAAAATGCACAGCTAACCATTGCCCACAAAGTGGCAATTGCAGCAACTTATGTAAAGCTTACTTTGGGGTATAAGTACTTTTTAATCAATACCTTTAATAAGATTATTGTATATCCAACGGCTTACTATTTTCCGCAATTAGATGAAACCCATACGGGACATTTCAACCCTAAATTGAAAACCATTATGTTGGCCTTAGATGTTTTTGAGAATGATATTCTTTATAACGAAGACGGAAAAGATGTAGCATTGCACGAATTTACACATGCCTTGTGTTTTGAAATGTTGCAAACTGCCGCAAAACATCCCAATGCAGAACGTTTTAAAAAGGGATTTCGCTTAATTGTGGAATGGATTCAAGTTGCTGAAAATCAATTGAGAATAAAACAAGTTGATTTTGTGCGTGCCTATGCTTTTACGGATCGATTAGAGTTGGTTTCGGTTTTAATTGAATTGTTTTTTGAAAAAGAAACCGCTTTTAAACAACATTTTCCCGATTTATACCTACTCGTTGGCAATATGATTAAGCACCCAAAAACCAAATAAATAGAAATTCTTGCAAAAGGATATTCTTGACTAACACACCCTATTAATTATTGTAAGTTCGTGTTGAAAAATCGTATTTTTGAACTGCTCAACCAATCCACAATTAAATTCTTGTATGTATAACTTTAGAAACGATTATTCCGAAGGCGCTCACCCAAATATTCTTCAAAAACTTATTGCAACCAATTTGCAGCAACAGCCTGGGTATGGTGATGATGTTTATTCAGAACAAGCAAAAATATTGCTAAAAAAGCATTTGGCAAATTCCAATGCAGCTATACATTTTGTTTCGGGCGGCACACAAACCAATTTACTCGTGATTGCTGCTTTACTAAAAGTGCATGAAGCGGTGATCAGTGCAAATACCGGACATATCTTTTCGCACGAAACAGGTGCCATTGAGGCTGTGGGGCATCGCATTATTACAATTGAAACGACAAATGGTAAGTTGCAGCCCCAATGCATCGAAGCTGCTTTAAAAAATTATCAATTACGCCCCCACATGGTTAAACCAAAAATGGTTTATATTTCAAACGCCACCGAAGTGGGAAGCATTTACACCAAAGCCGAGTTGATTGCTTTGTGGGAATTTTGCCAAACAAATGATTTGTTGCTTTTTATGGATGGCGCTCGTTTGGGAAATGCTTTAATGACACCAAAATCGGATGTAACATTGGCCGACCTTTCAAAATATACCGATGTTTTTTACATAGGAGGGACAAAAAATGGTGCATTGTTAGGCGAAGCCATCGTTTTTAATAATCAATCTTTAGCACCTGAATTTGATTATGTGTTGAAACAAAAGGGTGCATTATTGGCAAAAGGCAGGCTATTAGGGATTCAATTTTTAGAATTATTTACAAACGATTTATATTTTCAATTGGCAACACATGCCAACCAAATGGCATTGAAAATGGCCACAGCAATAAGCGCATTAGGATTCGGTTTTTTATCGGAACCAGTTACCAATCAAATTTTTCCAATTCTTCCCAACAAAGTAATCGAATCATTAGCAAATAAATATCTTTTTTATCAGTGGAAAGAGATAGATGCCGAAACAGCTACCATACGACTCATTACTTCATGGGCTACGGATGAACAAGTGGTAAATGAATTTATTGCCGATTTGCAAAAAGCAGTGAATTGAATAGAAAGAATAATTTCCGCATAATTTCATATGATTAAACACCAATAACCTTCTGAAATCCAAAAGATTATTGGTGGTTTAACTTGTTGATAGACAGCTTGTTTTTGCATCAATTTACTTTAAACGTTCACGCAAAAGGCATAAAACGCCCAATTCGCTATTTGATAAATTTTCGCTTGTTTGAAGCATTTTATTTATTTCTTTCTGAAAATACCGCAGTGTTTTCCCATCAAGGTATTTATCGATTACTCTTGGGTCGATATACGAACTTCGTGCTACTGCTGGTGTATTTCCTAATTTTTCACTCACTTGAATCACTGCCTTACGAATGTTTTTATCCATCGTTTTTTGATCCAAAGGTTCTTCGGCATTCAGCTCGTCCAATGCAATAGCAGCAATCATGGTACCTGACCACGTTCTGAAATCCTTTGCAGAAAAAGCATCGCCCATCACTTCGTGAATGTATTGGTTTAAATGCTCGCTTTTCACATCTTGAACAGCACCGTTTTCATCGATAAATTTAAAAATTTCATAGCCGGGTAAATCATCTACTTCCTGCACTATTTTGGCCAACTTCGCGTCCACAATATGCTTCTCTTGGTCTTTGCCCGATTTGCCCCGATAGGTAAAAACCAGCTCGTTGCCATTAATTGTCAAATGTTTACTGCGTAACGTGGTTAATCCATACGATTGATTTTGTTTGGTATAGGTATCGCTTCCAGGTCTGAAAAAAGCAGATTCTAGCAAACGCACCATAGTGGCAAGCACCTTTTCGCGTGTGGGTTTTCTTTTGCGAAGATGTTGTCCGGTAACCCGGCGCATGTGCTCCAATTGCTCAGCAAAATCAATAATTCGGTCAAATTTTTTCTGTTCTTGTTTTTGTCTGAATTGCGGATTGTAGATGTATTGTTTTCGGCCTTGAAGATCACGGCCAGTAACCAAAATTTTGCTTTTTTTCTTTTCTGCAATTTCTACTTCCGTCCACGCCGGTGGGATAACCAATGATTTAAAGTAGTTTTTCAGTTCGGTATCGGTAACGGTTTCTCCCTTTGAATTAAGGTAACGAAAACCTTTTCCATGTTTTTTTCGAAGATACATAGTTTGGTAGATTGATTCATAGCTGTATCAAATTTACGAAAATTCACGCATAATTAATTAAAGAATTTAACCGATCTGTTTTGTTTTAGAAGATTTAGAATGAAGAACGCCTCGGTGTATCGAGGCGTTTTTTAATTATCTATGCAAAATCATTGATATTTCAATGTTTACATTTCTAGGTAGTTTTTCGACTTGTACACATTCGCGTGCGGGTGCTGTTTCAGTTTTAAAATAACGTGCATACACTTCGTTTATCAAACTAAAGTGGTCCATATTTCTAATAAAAATGGTTGCTTTTACTACGTTTTCAAAGGTTAAACCAGCTTCTTCGATAATGTATTGCAGGTTTTGCATCACTTGTTCTGTTTCGTCTTGAATACCACTTGTAACCAATGTTTCTGTAGCTTGGTTAAAAGGTATTTGTCCGGAAATAAACAATAAATCGCCTACCATTACCGAATGGTTGTATGGACCAATTGGTGCAGGAGCTTTTGATGAATTAATAATTTTTTTCATTGTTTTATAGAATAAATTGTTGATTATCTGTTTCTGAATCGGCGTTCTGCAGCATTTCGTTTTTCATACTTAATGTCTTGAAGTATCGATGATTTAATTCCGATAAAGAAGTTCCACTGTTTATAGTATCCATTTGGAATCCATGAAAAATCCATTCGCCATGATTTCAAATCACGTTCAAATCGCAATTGCGTGTAGGTCACCCCTTTGTTTTTAAAATCGTATCCCGTAGAAACCCCTGCAACCCATCCAGGAGATAAGGTAACGTTTCCAGAAACCATTAACGAGTTGTTACTAATTTCTGATGTTCGGCGGGCATTGTTATAGGTTAAACTCCAAGCTAAAGTTAAATCCCAAGGAATGTCGGTATTGTAAAACGAAGTTTTTGTTTCTTTTCGCTTGTTCTCATCAAACATTGATTTTTGTCGGTCTGCCAAATCAATCGATTGCCCAAATAAATCATCCCCACGACCACCGTTTTGTACATTTTGGTCTAAATCTTCGTCATCTGGTTTGGGAGCACCACCAAAAATAGGGTCGGTACTTGCCAACGAATAATTCACGGTGATATTTGCACTGGTTAATCGCAACAAACTTCCGCCGTTTGCGATGTTGAATTTATCAATTCGGTTTCCGGCATTATCAATAGCCAATGGATCCAAATTAGCGCCAAAGTTCAAACGCAATTTGTCTTTCAGTAAATTGGTATTGGCGTTCATCCGAATTGGTTGCAATTTTAATGAATCTGCAGTAAAGTTATACGAAGTGCCAAAGTTCAATGAATTCAATAGCATTACCTTTTTTGGTTCGCCAGTTGCAGATTCCTCATCGCGCACTTTTGCTTCAAAATTATTTCCCAATGAAAAACTCATGATGTTTGACATGGTTTGATTGGGAGCACCAAACAAAGTACCTTGGAAACGGGAATATTCTTCCATGGTTGTTCCCAAAGCATCAATCGCATAAGTATCATAATATTGTTTAAACGCTGGCGTGTACGAATAGGAAACAGCCGGACGCATTACATGGCGAATCGCTTGAATTTTTGAATTTTTATTGAAGTTAAAAGTACCATAAACGGTGGTTCCAATATTGGTGCTAAAGTTATACGTTCTATAACTATCAAAACCATTCACACGTGCGGTTTCGCGCTGATTGGTTTCTAAACTATAAAATCTATTAAAAGTATTCAATACCCATGTTTCGGTATAATTACCTGTTAATGAAACAGATAAATATTTTAATACCTTGAAATTTGTGGCCAATGGAATGGTGTGTTGAATACCTGCATCCATTTCGTTAAACATTTCTGATTTAAAAAACAGCGAATCGGTGGTTTGGATTTGGTTTCTACCGCTTAGATTGTATTGCAAGTTAATGTTTTGAATAAACCCTTTTTTGGAACCACTTTTTGGCGCAAAAGGATACACCCGATCCATACTTGCTTGCACATTGGGAAGCGACATGGTTATTGCTTGTGTGTTGGTGTTTTGGGTGTGATTTGCCGAAATAGTATAGTTGATCTGCGGTGTTGATTGAAACGTTTTGGAATAACTTACCGATGACTGTAAGGTATTGTTCATATTAGAACCAATGTTTTGTGTATTAAGCGAGTTTCGAAAATAACTGCTGCTACCCAGGTTTACCGATGCCGAGAAACGCGATGTGGGGTTTGCTTTTGCATCTTGTGAATGGCTCCATTGAATATTGTATATTTTTGCATTCAAATAATCGGGTAATCCGCGTTCACTTTCCACGATGTTTTCATAGCGAATGTTGAAGTTTCCATTATATTGATAACGTTTGCGATATTGTGATTGGGCATTGATTGCAAAGGTCCCTTTTGTGTAATAATCACCCAACAAAGTTAGATCCACATAATCGTTGAAAGCAAAGTAATATCCACCATTTTGCAAAAAATAGCCACGTAAATTGGTGTCACCAAACGAAGGAATTATGAAGCCCGATGATGCTTTTTGCGACAATGGAAAAAAGGCAAAAGGCAACCCTATTGGAGTAGGTACATCTTCAATAACCAAATTGGTCAAACCGGTTACAATTTTTTTATTGGGAACAAATTTTGCTTGGCGTGTTTGAAAATAATACTCCGGATTATCAATGTCTTCGGCAGTTGTAAAAATTACATCTTTCATAAAGTAAACAGAATCGCTTACTTTTTTCGTTTTCGCAGCTTTTACATTAAAATCATTGTATTTTGTACGAGTGTTCCAAACAATGGCTCTTTTGGTTTTGGTATTGAAGCGAATGGAATCGGGTTCAACTACTTGATTGCCTTGCTTAAAAACTGGATGTTGCACCAAATTTCCTAATGAATCTTTAATTCTACCTGCATACACTTCTTCTTTATCATAATCATAAATAATGATTCCGGCAGTAAGCTCGTAATCTTGATATTTAAAAACCGCTTGATTATATAAAGTAACTTTCTTGTTTTTTTGATCTAATTTTTCATAATCTTTTGCCGTTCTAAACATAGGTGCTTCTAATTTTTGACCTTGTTTTGGTGGGGCGCTGCTTTTTCTTACCGTATCTAAAACAGTGATTGGTGGTGTGGTTTTGGTAAGTGTATCTTTCTTGTTTTCAATGTTTAATCGCTTGTTGGTGTGTGGGAAATCCTGAGCTAAAGCTGTTGATATAGCTGCCGGAATCACTAGTAAACTAAAAACGATATATAAAACTTTTCTTTGCAATTTGAATATGCTATTTTGTAAAACAGATAGGTGCTTTATTTCGACTTCAAACTTACTAATATTTTTTTTTAATTTTAGACTTTTAAATAAGAAACGAACATATAAAATATACTATGATTGTAAATAGGCTTTCAAGAGTTTTAGTAATGCTTTTAATATGCTTTTGTTCAATGGGTTATGCTCAAAAATTCAAAGTGGTTTTAGATCCCGGACATGGTGGTAAAGACCCCGGAGCTGCTTATGGAAATTTTATTGAGAAAGAAATTGTTTTAGATGTGGCCTTAAAGGTGGGCGAATTGCTCAAGGCAGAAAAAGATATCGAAGTGATATTTACTCGAAAATCAGATGTTTTTATCGAAGTGGCAGAACGAACAAAAATCGCAAACCGCGAAAAAGCAAACGTTTTTATATCGATACATGCCAATGCAGCAAAAAACAGATTGGCAACCGGCACCGAAACCTATATTATGGGTATTAGCAAAAACGAAGCCAACTTAGAGGTTGCTAAACGCGAAAATGCTGTAATTACCTTAGAAGATAATTATCAAAAAAAGTACGAAGGATACGATCCTAATCGTCCGGAATCGGTCATTGGTTTAACCTTGTTGCAAGAGCAATTTATAAAACAAAGTATCGATTTGGCATCAAAAATCCAAGTAAGCTTCAAGAATGATGTAAAAAGAGTTGACCGTGGTGTTCGTCAGGGGCCTTTTTGGGTTTTACACAGTGCCTTAATGCCTAGTATTTTAATTGAGTTAGGTTTTGTATCCAATAAAGAAGAAGGCACATATCTTCGTTCTGAAGCTGGAAAAACGGCATTGGCAAAGGCGATTGCAATAGCTATTATCGATTATAAAAAGACCAATCCAGTGTAAAAAAATCCATATTTACAGGCTTGTTAGCTTATTCGTTTTAATTCTTAATAACAAGTTGATGCATAAAATCAATTAAAAACGATATATATTACTTTTGTATGCAATTTTTAAATACTATTTTTGTAAAATTGTTTATTTGTATTTTATAAATAACAAATGGATATTTCATTAATTTTAGTCTTTTAAATAAAAAACAAAATATAAAAAAAAGCTATGTTTAAAAACAAGTTTAAAACTGCTTTGGGCGTTTTTATATGGTGCATTGGCTCAACGGTTTATGCACAAAATTTTAAGGTGGTTTTAGATGCCGGTCACGGGGCACATGACTTTGGCGCAACAAGAGGAAATTATGTAGAAAAAAGAATTGTTCTAGATGTGGCACTAAAAGTAGGCGAGCTGCTTAAAAAAGATAAAACCATTGATGTGGTTTACACCCGAAAAACGGATGTTTTTTTAGAATTAAGGGAGCGAACAGATATTGCCAATCGTGAAAAAGCCGACATTTTCGTTTCAATACATGCCAATGCAGTTGCTAATGCGCCAAATGCATCGGGTACAGAAACCTATGTGATGGGAAGAAGCAAAAATGCTTCGAATTTAGAAGTTGCAAAAAAGGAAAATGCGGTTATTACATTAGAAGATGATTACCAAACAAAATATGCGGGATACGACCCTAGCAGACCAGAATCATTAATTGGCTTGACTTTAATGCAAGAACAATATGTTTTGCAAAGTATTGATTTGGCTTCTAAAGTGCAAACACGCTTTACAAATGATGCCGAAAGAAGAAATCGTGGGGTAAAACAAGATTTATTTTTGGTATTGCACGGTGCTTTTATGCCAAGTATCTTAATAGAGCTAGGTTTTTTATCTAACAGAGAAGAAGGTGCGTATTTGAACAGTGAAGAAGGAAAAAATGAATTGGCACTTTGTATTGCCAAAGCGATATTAGATTATAAACGCCAGCATCATTCGGCAAGCGATGAAATCGAATCAAAACCTAAAAAGCAAGAACCCGTTGTTGCAAAAGTAGAACCTAAAAAAGTAGATAGTGTTCGGGAAAAAGTTGTTCCTGTAGCCCAAACTTCATCAGTCGATGCCTCAAAGCCAGAAAAAGTCACTGCAGCAGGCGTTACCTTTAAAGTGCAGATTGCTGCTAGCGGAAACAATATAGGTTTGCAACCAAGTAATTTTAAAGGTTTAGATAAGATATCGGTTATGAAAGAAGGTACCTTGTACAAATATTTCTATAACGAAACCACAGATTATGAACACGCGCGCAAAGCTTTAGAAATTGCCAAAAACAAAGGATACAACTCTGCTTTTTTGGTGGCATATAAGAACGGAAAGAAAATCAGCATACAACAAGCCATAAATAACTAGTAATAAAAAAAATAGAAATTGAAAATAGCTATATCAAGAGAGATAAAAACCGCTGTATTAGTGTTGTTATCGATAGGAATGTTAATTTGGGGTTATACCTTTTTAAACGGTAAAAACTTGTTTAACAGCTCACGTACCTTTTTTGTGGAATACGATAATGTAGAAGGACTTTCAACCGCTTCATCGGTAACTATCAACGGAATGGTGGTAGGAAAAGTGCATCATATTTCGCTTAAAGGACAAGGAAAAATATTGGTTGAATTAGTCATGACAGATAATGTGGATATTCCTATTTCGTCGAAAGCGGTTATGTATTCACCCGATTTAATTGGTGGTAAGCAAATTGCTTTACAAATTAACTACAATGATGCAACCTTGGCAAAAAGTGGCGATTATTTACAATCGGGTAAAATGACGGGGATGATCGATGATTTTACTCAAAAAGTAGATCCTATTGCAAAAAAGTTAGATTCTGTTCTTTATAATGTAAATATTTTAGTGCAATCAATCAACAAAACTTTAGACCCGGCTGCTCAGAAGAATTTGCAGGAATCTTTGGCACAGTTAAACGCTACAATGGGCAATGCAAATGCTATTACGGGAAAGTTTGATAGAATTGTATCCACCAACGAAGCAAAAATTAACAATATTGTAAGTGATTTCAATACCACTTCTAAAAACCTTTCGGCTTTTTCAAACGATTTAGATAAAATTCAATTACAAAAACTGCAAGACATCCTAAATAAGTTCGATAGTGCAGCATCAAGCCTCAACCAAATGATGGCAGATGCAAATAGCGGCAAAGGAAATATTGGTAAATTAATGAAAGAAGAACAATTGTACAATAATTTAGAATCGGCTACAAAAGAGTTGAACCAATTGTTAGAAGATGTGAAACTAAACCCAAGCAGATACATCAATATTTCGGTCTTTGGTAAAAAAGCACAGCCTTATCAAGAATCAGAAAAACAATAAAGCATACATCAAAATACAAACAATAATTAATCTTATTTAATATGCATATTCTTAGCAGTATATTATTTATAGCTTTAACCGCAGTAGGATTTGGCTTTTTTGCAAAAAATGCCAAAAAAATCTACCGCAATATAAAGTTGGGTCAACCAATAGATCGCACAGACAAGCCCGCAGAACGTTGGCGAAATATGCTTTTGGTAGCCTTTGGGCAGAAAAAAATGTTTGCAAGACCCATTCCGGCAATTTTGCATTTTGCGATTTATGCAGCTTTTATGATTACCCAAATTGAATTAATTGAAATTTTCATCGATGGAATTTTTGGCAAACATCGTATCTTCAAAGAATCATTAGGTGGTTTTTATACATTCATGATTAGTTTAATCGAAATTGTTTCGGTTGCTGCCTTGCTTGCAACAATCATCTTTTTATCGAGAAGAAACCTGCTAAAGTTGCCGCGCTTAAACATGAAAGAACTTTTGGGCTGGCCTAAAAAAGATGCCAACTTAATTTTAATAATGGAAATTATTTTGGTGTTGTGTATTTTTACCATGAACGGAACCGATGAGGTTTTATACAACATGGGCAAATCCCATTTTGCAGGGCAAGGGTCTTTTAATTTTGCTATTTCGCAATATATAGGTCCTGCTGTTTTTGGCGGTTTTAGCGAAGGAACTTTACACGTTTTAGAGCGAATAGGTTGGTGGGGACACTTTATAATGGTGCTGTCTTTCTTAAATTATTTGTACTATTCAAAGCACTTGCACATTTTGCTGGCTTTTCCAAATACCTATTACGCACATATAGAACCGCTTGGCGAGTTTGATAACTTACAAGCAGTTACAAACGAGGTGAAATTAATGATGGATCCCAACGCCGATCCGTTTGCAGCACCTGCACCTGATGAAAATGCAGTACCCGCAAAATTTGGTGCGCAAGATGTTCAAGATTTGAATTGGGTGCAACTTTTAAATGCCTATTCGTGTACCGAATGTGGACGATGCACTTCTGCGTGTCCGGCAAATATTACAGGAAAAAAACTATCACCGCGTTTAATTATGATGAAAACGCGTGATCGTTTGGAAGAAGTTGGGAAGAATATCGATGCCAACAAAGGAACTTTTGTAGATGATGGCAAAACGCTTTTGAATGATTACATCACCCCAGAAGAATTATGGGCGTGTACCACTTGTAATGCCTGCGTTCAAGAGTGTCCGATAGACATTAGCCCATTGTCTATCATTATGGATATGAGAAGATTTTTGGTTATGGAGCAAAGTGCCGCACCAATGGAACTAAACGCCATGATGACCAATATCGAGAACAATGCCGCACCTTGGCAATACAGCCAAATGGATCGTTTAAACTGGAAAGACGAGAATTAACCAGCACACGAAGTATCAATTAAAAAAAAGAAATCATGTCAGAAAATTTAGTAGTGCCCACAATGGCAGAAATGATGGCGAAAGGCGAACAACCCGAAGTATTATTCTGGGTAGGTTGTTCGGGAAGTTTTGACGACAGAGCAAAAAAGATTACCAAAGCGTTTGTACGCATTTTAAATAGAGCCAATGTAAAATTTGCCGTTTTAGGCACAGAAGAAGGTTGTACTGGAGATCCGGCAAAGCGCGCAGGAAACGAATTTTTGTTTCAAATGCAAGCCATGATGAACATTCAAGTGTTTGATGGTTACGAAGTGAAGAAAATAGTAACGGCGTGTCCGCACTGCTTTAATACCATTAAAAACGAATATCCTGGTTTGGGCGGAACGTACGAAGTAGTACATCATACCGAATTTCTAAAGTCGCTTTTAGAAGAAGGCCGATTGACCATTGAAGGCGGACAGTTTAAAGGAAAACGCATCACTTTTCATGATCCTTGTTATTTAGGACGTGCTAACAAAATTTATGAAGCTCCACGCGATTTGATCCAGAAATTAGACGCCGAATTGGTGGAAATGAAACGCTCTAAAGCCAATGGATTATGTTGCGGTGCTGGTGGTGCGCAAATGTTCAAAGAACCTGAAAAAGGTAATAAAGACGTGAACATGGAGCGTACTGATGACGCTTTGGAAGTGAAACCAAATATTATTGCAGCAGGTTGTCCGTTTTGCAATACCATGTTAACAGACGGTGTGAAATTTAACCACAAAGAAGGCGAAGTACAAGTTTTAGACGTAGCCGAATTAATTGCTAATGCCCAAGATTTGTAATAATGAATAAATTTTTGATAATATTTTTTCTTATTTCTAATCTTGCTTCGGCGCAAAAGCTTTCTAAGATAGACTTGTTAAGCACTATTGCAGACGATATTTGCAAGGAAGTGAATAATGACAAAGTGGAAATAAAGTCTGAATTCACAATGGGTGTTTATATGTTGAAATCTGTAAATAAACACAGAGAAGATATAACGCATTATTACGGAAATGATTATTTTGGAGATGAAGGTGTAATGCAAACAATGGGTGAAGATATTGGTGTATATTTAGCTTTGAAATGTCCGGAAATTTTTGAACATTTTGTTTATGAAGAAGAAGCAGAAATTTTTGAAAGCATAGAAACAAAAACAGTTACAGGATCCATTCATAAAATAAACGATGAAAGATTTATAACTTTTGTTGTACAAGAAGAATCGGGAAAAAAACACGAATTCATTTTGTTGTATGATTTTGAAACGGCTTATTTGTTAACCGATAAATTAGTGAAAGTTAAAGATAAAGTAGAAATATCTTATTATGTTGGCGAACTATATGATGCCAAAGTAGGAAAATTTGTAAATTATAATATAGTATCTTATATACAAGCAAAATAACATGTTGATACCTTTTGAAGAAATGCCGAAATCGGCTCGGGTTTGGATTTACCAATCAAATAGAAAAATGACCGATGAAGAGCTGGTAACAGCAAATGAAGTGTTGACTAGTTTTGTAGAAAATTGGGCAGCGCACAGCACTCCACTTAAAGCATCGTATCAAATAAAATACAACCGTTTTATTATTTTGGCGGTAGATCAGGAATATCATGCAGCATCGGGCTGTTCGATTGATGCTTCGGTAAAAATCATTCAAGATTTAGAACAAAAATTCGGAATCGATTTATTAGATAAAATGAATGTAACCTATAAAACAGGTGAATTCATCGCTCATAAATCATTAATCGATTTCAAGAAAATGGCAAAAGAAAGAGCAGTTAACGCCAATACCATTGTTTTTAACAATTTGGTGAATACCATTGAAGAATTCGAAGAATTTTGGGAAGTTCCTGCAGGCGAAAGCTGGCATAGCCGCTTTTTTTAAAAAAACAGAAAATCATCTTTAGTTATTTAAAGATGATTTTTTTTTTAAGAAATATGGCAACACACTTTTAACGCAAAATTCCGAATTATAATTATTAAAATCGTAGCTAAAACATTATTTTTGAAAATGTTTTATTTAAAATTTGTTATGAAAAAAATCTGGGTAACGTTTTTATTAGCTCCTTTATTACTAGTTGCACAACCAAAACAAAAGTTTCAAGCACCTGATAAATGGGTTGATAGCGTTTACAATCAAATGTCGTTCAATGAAAAAGTAGGGCAACTTTTTATGGTAGCCGCATACTCCAACCGCGATGAAAAGCACCTTCAAGAACTCTTAGATTTGGTACAATCTAAAAATATTGGCGGTGTGATTTTTTTTCAAGGCGGACCGGGCAGGCAAGCACACATGACCAATAAACTACAAGCGGCATCAAAATTGCCTTTATTTGTTGGTATTGATGCCGAATGGGGATTGGGCATGCGTTTAGATTCTACTTATATTTATCCTTGGAACATGAACCTTGGAGCCATTCAAAACAACGATTTAATAGAACAAATGGGCACGCAAATGGGCGAACAAGCAAAACGTTTGGGAGTTCATTTTATGTTTGCGCCTGTGGTTGACATCAATATCAATCCATTGAACCCTATTATTGGTAACCGCTCATTTGGCGAATCAAAAGAGAACGTTGCAGATAAAGCAACTGCTTTGATGCGCGGCATGCAAAAAAGTAATGTGTTTGCAACAGCCAAGCATTTTCCAGGACATGGCGATACAGCAACCGATTCGCATCATGCGTTACCCAATATCGGTTTTGATAGAAAAAGATTAGACAATATTGAATTGTATCCATATAAAAAAATGATTAAAGAAGGTTTGGCATCGGTTATGGTGGCACATTTGTCAGTACCTGCACTAGAGCCAAAATCGGGTGTTCCTACCTCCTTGTCATACAACACTATTACCAAGCTTTTAAAAGAAGAATTAAATTTTAAAGGATTGATTTTTACCGATGCATTAAATATGAAAGGTGTTGCCAACCACAAATCGCCAGGTGAAGTTGATTTAGCAGCCTTTTTAGCCGGAAATGATGTGTTGCTTTTTGCAGAAAACGTGCCCTTGGCAGTTGAAAAATTCAATGAAGCATTTGAAAAAGGCGAATTTACAGAAGAGCGATTGGCACATTCGGTAAAAAAAATATTGCTTTACAAGTACAAAGCAGGTTTAAATAAATACCAACCAATCCTTACAAAAAATCTGTATAAAGATTTAAACAAAGAAGAATATACCAACTTAAGCTACAAGTTGTATGAAGATATGGTTACTGTTATTAAAAACAATAAAAATATAGTACCTTTTAAAAGCGCTAAACCTCAAAATATTGCCTATGTGAAATTGGGCGACGACGTGAACGATACATTTATCGAAGCTTTGCAGGCAAACCAACCTGTAACGGTTTTTAATCATTATCAAATTGAAGATCATTTGAACGATTTAAAAGCATTTGATCTAATAATTGTGGGCTATCACAAAGCAGATGGCGTGTGGAAAAAACATGATATGGCACGCAATGAAATCAACTTGCTAGACAATATCGCCAAAAACAATAAAACCATTTTTGTGTCTTTTGCAAAGCCATACGCAATAAGTGATGTGAAAGATTTTTCAAATTTTGAAGCCGTAGTTTTAGGCTATCAAAACAATGTGATTGCCCATAGAAAAGTAACCGATGTTTTGTTTGGAATGCAGGCTGCAAAAGGAAAATTACCTGTTTCTATTGGTTCTCATTTTAAATATGGTGATGGAATATCAACCAAGGCCAATAAAAATTTGCGTTACGGCCGTGCCAGCGAACAAGGTTTTAACGAAGAAAAATTAAAAGAAATCGATGCGTTTGTTCAAACAGCGATAAGAAACAAATATACACCTGGTGCACAAGTTTTAGTAGCCAAAAACGGAAATATTGTGTATAATAAATCGTTTGGAACCGTGACCTATAACGATCATTTAACCGTGAATAATCAAACCATTTACGATTTGGCTTCGCTTTCTAAAATGTTGGGAACCTTGCCCATGGTGATGAAAATGTATGACGACGGAAAGTTGCGTTTCGATCAAAAATTAGGAGATTTATTGCCCGAATTTAAAAATACAGATAAAGCTCATATCACCATAAAGGAATTACTAACACATAATTCTGGTTTAGTTGCTTGGATTCCGTTCTACAAAGAAACCTTGGAAAACGGCAAACCTAATGCAGCTTTATACAAGCCTACTTTTTCAAATGATTATAATTTACAAATCAATGATAATTTATTTTTAAAATCAGATTATAAAAAAATTGTTTTTCAAACCATTGCCGCATCAAAATTGGGCAGAAAAGAATACAAATACAGCGATCTTAATTTTATCCTTTTGGCTGAAATTGTAGAAAGATCCTACAAAAAACCGTTGAATGAATTGGTGAACCAGTATTTTTTTGATAAAATATCAGCAAACAATTTAACCTATCTTCCGTTAACAAAATTTGATGTATCGCAAATCGCACCAACCGAAGAAGATACCTATTACCGATACACCACCGTTCAAGGATATGTGCACGATATGGGTGCTGCGATGTTTGGCGGAGTTGCAGGTCATGCAGGATTATTTGGTAATGCATTGGATGTGGCGAAAATGATGCAGCTTTTTTTAGACAAAGGCAGATTTAATGGCGAACAATTGCTTTCTGAAAAAACCATTAACGATTTTAATACCTGTTATTATTGCAAGGAAGGAAATAGGAGAGGAGCCGGTTTCGATAAACCCCAATTAGGTAAAAGCGGACCTACCTGCGGTTGTGCTTCCATGAACAGTTTTGGGCATACAGGTTTCACAGGAACAATGGCTTGGGCAGATCCAGAAAACGATTTAATTTATGTTTTTTTATCTAACCGAACCTATCCCAATGCCGATGAAAATAAGCTTTCAAAAGCCAATACCCGTGAAGACATTCAGCAAGTGATATACGATGCACTTAAATAATTAATTTTTGAAATTTACAATATGAAAATAGCCATAGTTTGCTATCCAACCTTTGGTGGAAGTGGTGTAGTTGCTACCGAATTAGGTATTGAACTTGCCAAGCGCAACCACGAAGTTCATTTTATAACTTATAGCCAGCCGGTGCGTTTGGCACTTTTAAATAAAAATATTCATTACCATGAAGTGGTCGTACCAGAATATCCATTGTTTCATTACCAGCCTTATGAATTGGCGCTTTCTAGTAAAATTGTAGATACAGTTAAAGAATTTGGTATCGATCTTTTACATGTACATTATGCCATTCCACATGCTTTTGCGGGTTATATGGCAAAGCAAATGTTGGCAGATCAAGGAATTTCATTGCCAATGGTAACCACATTGCATGGTACCGATATTACATTGGTGGGCAATCACCCGTTTTATAAAACCGCGGTGAGTTTTAGTATCAACCAGTCCGATTTTGTAACTTCGGTTTCGGCAGATTTAAAAAAATCTACTTATGAATTGTTCGATACCACCAAAGACATTCATGTAATTCCCAATTTCATAGAAGAAAAAAACACATTTGATGCCAATTTTCAGTGCAAACGAAGCCTATTTGCTCATGAAGGCGAACGTATTGTTACCCATGTGAGTAATTTTAGAAAAGTGAAACGCATATTGGATGTAGTAAAAGTTTTTCATGGAATACAACAACAAATTCCAGCAAAATTAATGATGGTGGGCGATGGTCCCGAACGATTAGGAGCAGAAGAATTAGTCAAAGAATTGGGTATCGAAAACAAAGTGATATTCTTTGGAAATTCGTCTGAAATCGACAGTATCCTAAAGTATTCAGATTTATTTTTATTACCTTCTGAAACCGAGAGTTTTGGCTTAGCCGCATTAGAAGCCATGGCCAATAAAGTGCCGGTAATATCATCAAACACCGGCGGTTTACCAGAAGTAAATGTGGAAGGTGTTTCGGGCTTTTTAAACAATATTGGCGATATAGACGGAATGGTAAGTAATGCCTTACACATTTTAAAAGACGATCGCTCCCTTGATACTTTTAAAGAACAAGCATTTGCACATTCAAAAAATTTCAGCGTAGAAAAAATTGTTCCGCTTTATGAAACAATTTACAATAAAGCATTAAAAAACACGCCTGTTTAGGCGTGTTTTAGGTTATTATTTTGCTTATAATTACTGTACGATTATTTTTTTAGTAGCATTACCTTGATTGGTTAAAACTTGCACATTGTAAATACCTTTAGCAAAACCACTTACATTAATTGTTTTTTCAGAAGTTTCTTTCACTAATTGACCGTTTGTGTTGTAAATAAATACTTTTTCCAACGATAAGTTTTCTTTCAATTCAATATTTAAAATATCGGTTGTAGGATTAGGGTAAATGTTGAAGTTTTCTAACACAAAAGTATCTGATGATAAAATGCCTGATAAATCAAAAACTCGCACAGAACCGGGAAATGTTCCTTTAGATTGATAATTATTTGCTTGCAATAAGTTGTCACTGAAGGTTAGTTCCTCAAAATTAGTAGTATATGGTTTACCACCAACGCTGCTATTACCTGGATTACCAACGGCTAAATTATATCCGTCTTTAGATAATGCAATCGACCATCCGATTCCATCTCCCGGATTAGCTCCAATTACACTGCCTTTTTCAACCCAATTGTTTTGAATGTTTTCAAAGATGCGTACTTTACCAGTATCTGTTCCATTTGCGGTGTCACATCCAGTGCAACCTATAGCTAAAGCATTTCCATTTGCTGACATAACCAAACCTTGACCACAAGCATCTAGTGCTGCCTCTCCAACAATATCATTACCTATTTGTACCCAATTGTTAACAACGTTTTTATATACAGATACAGCACCAATTCCTCCATTATTTGTAGTGACAGCTAAAATACTGCCATCATTAGAAAGAACAACTCTAAATCCCAAAGTTTCATTTTGATTTGTAGTAGATATTGTATTCCCTACTTTTATCCAATTACCCAGCTGATATTTATATACATATAAGATTCCACTATTATTTGTTCCTCCGTTAATTCCGCCTTGTATATCAGTAAAGGCAATAACTTTTCCATCTCCAGATAACGATACATTAAAACCATAGTTGATTGATAAATTATCATTTTCAATGTTTAGCAGACGCACAAATCCACCAATTTTTTGCCATGATCCAACTGTATTTTTGTAAACTTGAATATTTTCAAAAAATGTAGAATGAGCACCTGGACTACTTATTGCGATAGTAGAACCGTCACTTGATAAAGAAATAGCTAAACCAAATTGGTTACTTCCAATGTCTATTATATCCTGACCGACTTTCGTCCAAGTATTATTTACATTTTTGTAAACACTTACATAACCCCAGTGAAAAACACCATTGGTATTTCGTTTAGCTGACACAGCAGGAAAAGCTATTGTAGTTCCATCGTCAGACAATACTATTTTATGTCCTATTTGATCATCGGCTATAGTTCCTTCGATATCCTGCCCAATTTGTGTCCAAGTACCTGATACTTTAGAATACACACGAATATGTCCTGCGTCTGTTCCGTTGTTATCGTTTCCGGGAGCTGAGACTGCCATAACATTACCATCGGCAGATAATGCAACACCATGTCCAAATCTATCATCGGGCATATCGCCTACAATATCCTGTCCAATTTGTGTTTGTGCATTACTAATTGTAGCAATTAAGAATGCAAATAGTAGTTTTAGTTTCATAAATGAATTTTTATTTATAATTTTTCAAATATAAGATTATTTTCTTTTAACATCTTAAATCCACGGAAAATAAAATACTAATAATTCCATGATTTACAAATAAATGAAATAGACTACTTTTATATTACTTGAATTTATATAAAAATTTCCTATTAAAATTCTTAATCATTTAGTGAGGTAATTTATTTAAAAAGCCTAATTTTTAATTTCTCAACCAACCAACAAGTCAAAAATGCAAAAGAGCTTATGATTAAAGAGGCTTAATTGAAATATAAATTGATGCTTAAAGCTAGTACAGAAATGTATTAGCTTTTTTTGTTATTTTTATCTTTCAAAGTTAAATTCTAATGGCAAAAAATATCATAATTATATTGTTCTTTTTACCAATAATGTGTTTTGGTCAACAGGAAAAAGATTTAAAGAAAAAATTTAAGTCACTTTTTAAATTAGAGAAAACAAATGATATTAGATGGATAGCACAAAATAAAGAAGATATGTATTTTGAAAATGATACTTTAGTTTTCTATAGATATAAAACTCCCGAAGATAAAAAAATAGTTATGTGGAGTTTTGCTTCAGCCAGATATTTTTATCAAGGTACGGGAGGTTATAGTAATGGTAGTTTTTTTATGAGTTCTTTTGCACGACCAAAGAATTTAGCATATAAACTAAAAATCATAAATGAAAAAGAAAATATTTATCTTAAAATTTTTTACGATAATAAATTAGAAACAGTTTATAAATTGCAAAATATTGAATTTATTGAACATAAAGATTATAAAGTAACTTTAGTAAGACAAAATTAAGTTATGTAAATCGAATTGTGTCAAAATTTCCACACAAAAACATACCAATTTTTTTATTCTGTCGTTATAAAGTTATATATTCGTTTTCATGTAATTTCACTAAACATGCGCAAACTATACACCTTAGTTTCATTTATAACACTCACAACTGCTACTGCACAAGTAGGCGGCAGAGATGCTTATCAGTTTTTACAAATGCCCACATCCCCCAAACAAGCGGCTTTAGGAGGCAGTAACGTTACCATAACCGGCAATGAAGTAAATCAGGTGCTCTATAATCCGGCATCGTTAAATGCCGAAATGAACAATATGCTGGCTGCTAATTTTGGTAGTTATTATGGTGATATAAGTTTGGGAGCGGCTGCTTATGCACATCAACTTAAAAATGGAAGAAACGTTCATGTTGGGGTCACTTATTTAGGATATGGTTCTATTGATGGATATGATGAAAACGGAGTGAGCACTGGTTCTTTTTCAGGAAGCGACGTGGCAGTTTCCGTGGGATATGCGCATCCTTTCAGCAATACCAATTTTTCGGTAGGTGCCAATTTAAAAGCTATTTCATCCACCTTAGAAAGTTATAACTCTTTTGCTGTGGCTGCTGATATTGGCGGATTGTATAATGATAAAGACAGTGGTTGGACTGTTGGTTTAACCTTTAAAAATTTGGGCGGTCAACTTTCAAGTTACGAAGATACACGCGAATCATTGCCATTTGAAGCAGTTGTTGGTGTAAGTAAATTGTTAGAAAACGTGCCTATTCGTTGGCACTTCACTCTTGAAAATTTGCAGCAATGGGATGTTTCATTTTCTAATCCCAATCGTTCCCAGGTTGATTTAGAAAACAATGTTACCCAAGAAGAAGTAAGTTTTGGAAACAATTTGTTGCGACATGTGGTGTTTGGAGTAGAACTTTTTCCTGAAAAGAATTTTAATGTTCGCTTGGGATACAACTTTAGAAATGGCGAAGAAATGAGGATTTTAGAGCAAAGACACTTCGCCGGATTTACCGCCGGATTTGGCTTACAAGTAAAGCGTTTTCGATTTGAATATGCCTATAACCGATTTACTTTGGCAGGAAACACCAATTTATTTGGCTTGTCGATAAAACTGTAATATTTTTGCAGCAAAAAGAAATTGTTTTGAAAAAAATCACCATAGCCATCGACGGGCATTCATCAACAGGTAAAAGCACCTTGGCAAAACAATTGGCAAAGGAATTGAATTACATTTATGTAGATACCGGAGCCATGTATCGAGCCGTGACTTTGTATGCCATGCAACAAGGTTTTATCTCACATGATTATTTTAATGAAAAAGAACTAGTTGCAAATTTGCAGCATATCTATCTTTCTTTTAAGTTTAATGAGGATTTAGGATTTGCAGAAATGTTTTTGAACGATGAAAACGTGGAAAAAGCCATTCGTTCGATCGAAGTATCTGGTTTTGTGAGTAAAATTGCGGCTGTTTCTGAAGTGCGGTCTAAATTGGTGCAACAGCAAAAAAGATATGGAATAGACAAAGGTGTGGTGATGGACGGACGCGATATAGGAACAGTAGTTTTTCCCGATGCCGAATTAAAAATTTTTATGACCGCTTCTGCTGAAATCCGAGCAAAGCGCAGGTATTTAGAATTGCTTCCATCAAACCCATCTGTATCGTTTGATGAGGTATTGAAAAATGTTACCAACCGCGACGCAGTTGATTCTACCCGTAAAGATTCTCCACTAATTATTGCACCCAATGCAATAGTAATTGATAATTCTAACCTTACAAAAGAAGAACAATTTTCTAAAATTTTAGATTTGGCAAAGCAAGCAATAAATGCCTGATTACCTACTATTTTTTTGGATAAAATTTATATTTTTACACACTTTTTATAAAAAACAGAAAAAATGGGCATAAAATCAAAGTTAATCGCCATGAATTTCATGCAGTTCTTTGTTTGGGGAGCATGGTTAATCACCATTGGAAATTATTGGTTTGGCGATAAAAAATGGGACGGCACACAATTTGGAGCTGTTTTTGGAACTATGGGAATCGCATCGATTTTTGTTCCAACATTAACCGGAATCATTGCCGACCGCTGGATCAATGCAGAACGTTTATACGGATTCTTGCATATACTGTATGGTTTGGTGCTGTTTTATTTACCCGAAGTGAATAATCCTTCAGCTTTTTTCTATGTTATGCTTTTAGCGATGTGTTTTTATATGCCCACCATAGCACTTAACAATTCCATATCATATACCATTTTAAAAAACAAAGGTTTCGATGTAATTAAAGATTTTCCACCCATCAGAGTTTGGGGAACTGTGGGCTTTATAGCAGCAATGTGGCTCACGAATTTAACAGGTAATAAGGCAACTGCCGGACAATTTTTATAGCAGGAGCATCGGCTGTTTTGTTGGGTTTGTATGCATTAACCTTGCCAAAATGTCCGCCATTGCGTTTAATCAATAAAGAAGCGCCACTAAATGAACAGTTGGGTTTAAATGCCTTTAAATTGTTTGGAAACTATAAAATAGCATTGTTTTTTATTTTTTCAATGTTTTTGGGTGGTGCCTTGCAATTAACAAACGCTTATGGAGATGTTTTTTTAACAGAGTTTGAACATTATCCAGCATATTTAGATTCAATAGTTGTAGAGAGATCCACCATAATCATGTCTATTTCTCAAATCTCCGAAACGCTTTTTATTCTAGCAATTCCTTTTTTCTTAAAGCGATATGGTATTAAAAAAGTAATGCTTATTTCAATGCTTGCTTGGGTGTTGCGCTTTGGATTATTTGCCTATGGCGATCCGGCAGGAGGTTTGTGGATGATTATCCTTTCATGTATTGTTTATGGAATGGCGTTTGATTTCTTTAATATATCAGGTTCATTATTTGTAGAAACCAACACAAGTGCCAAAATTCGCTCATCTGCTCAAGGATTGTTTATGATGATGACTAACGGTTTCGGGGCGGTAATTGGTAGCAACGTGGCAGGTTGGGCAATTGATAAATTTTTTACGCATTCATTTGCTACAGCAGATTTATTAGCACAAGAATTAAACACCACAGCCAATAATCCTAAATTTATTTCTATTTTGAAAGATTCTTTCGGTGTAACCTTTTCAGAAAACGGTTTGCTAAGCAGCGAAGTATTGCTTAAAGATTGGAGCAACATTTGGCTTAGTTTTGCTATTTATTCATTAATTATTGCTGTTCTGTTTGCAATTTTCTTTAAACATAAGCACAACCCTAATGAATTAGATCAGATAAATCATTAAAAAAACAGAGGTGAAAGCCTCTGTTTTTTTATAGAAATAAATGCGTCAAAGTGTAAATAAGCAACCCAACAAGTCCACCAACCAATGTGCCGTTTATGCGAATGTATTGTAAATCTTTACCTACTTCTAGTTCCAATTTTTCGCTTAATTCATTGCCGTCCCATTTTTCAACAGTTTGCGTAATGATTTTGCCTACTTCGTTACTGTTTTTCAAAACCACTTTATATACATATTGTTTGGCATATTTATCAATATTTTCCTGCAAATCTATATCTTCATTAAAAGTAGTAATCATTTGCTGTATGTTTTGTTTTATATAGTGATTAATTGTTGCTTCGGGATTGTTTAGCTTAGAAAGTACTTCTTTTTTTAAGCGAATCCAAATATCTTGAGTGTATTCTAAAAGTTTTTGCTTGGTAATGAATTCCTCTTTGATTTGATCAAATTTTTCGTGCCAATCATCTTTTTCATTCAAATCTTCCACCACCTGATGCAGTTTTGTTGTCACCGCCAATCGAATATCATGCTGCGGATTGTTTTCAATTTCTTGCAAAAACGTTGTGATGCCTGAAATTAATTGATTAGTAACCGATTTTCCACCGATTAATCCCAATATAGGTTGCTTTTCCACCACTTTTTTATAGATTAATTCCCGGTTTTTTTCCACATATTCTTGCGCTTGTGGCAAGATAATATCCAATAATCGGTCGTGTTCTTGGTGCTCTAAAAGATAGAGTAGGGAAGTGGCGGCTAATTTTTCTAATATAATTTCTTTAGTAAGCTCAAAACCTTTATTTGCAAGCATTTCAGCAATCGTTTCATCGTTTAAATTAATCACAATACGCTGAATAAGTTTGTTGCATTCAGTATGTAAAATACGTTGATTTTTCTCTTTAGAAAGCCAGTCTTTTAAATAATCGCTCACTGATAACTGATCAATATACGGACGAATATTGGCTGCGGTTAAAAAATTAGAACTAACAAAAGTTCCTAAATTGGTACCCAAAGCATTTTTATTATTGGTGATTAAATTAGTATGTGGAATTTTTAACCCCAAAGGATATTTAAACAGCGCAGTAACAGCAAACCAATCTGCCAAAGCTCCAACCATTCCCGCTTCTGAAAACGCACGAACATATTCCATCCAATTTTGGGGATTGTGCTCTAAAAGGTACATCATACTCACATAAACTATTGCCATTAAAACAAACAGCCCAGTTGCCAATAATTTATGTTTTTTTAATTGTTTTTTTTTAAAATCTTCTTTCATTTGTTGCCTCTTTTTATGTAAGGTACGATTTTTTGTATAAATTATTATAAAGCTATATCTAGAAATTTAAAGCAAAGTTGTTGGATAATAATAATTTTGAATAAATATCTTTTTCAATTGTTTTTTTTAAAATGAATTGTATGTAAATTACTTGATTAATTTTTTTGTTTAATTAATAGTGTTTAAGTATTTGATTAAAAGTGTTTTAAACACTAATTATAGTTTTTGTCTATGTGTTAATTTTTGATAAGCTTTTAGTATTAGATTGATAAAAAGTTTCCAAAAATTAGCAGCAATAAAAAAGCGTAATGTTGTTAAAAAACATTACGCTTGTACTTAAATCTATTCTATTATTTTAAATACTTGGAACTTGAACCATTTCATTTGTTTCGGCTTCGTAATCTATAGCATCAAAATTAAATCCAAACAAATTAAAAAAGTCATCTCTGTATCCTTGAATATCCGAAATTTGTTCTAAATTTTCAGTAGTAGCTTGGCTCCATAATTTAGCAACTTCTTCCTGAACATCTGCTCGCATTTCCCAGTCATCTACTCTAATTCTTCCTTCATTGTCTAAAGGTATTGCGCCATCTGTGGTATATAGTCGGTCATTAAATAAACGATACATTTGCTCAATAGTTCCTTCGTGAATTCCTTTTTCTTTCATAACCTTATACAAAAGCGAAATATACAATGGTACAACCGGAATTGCAGAACTAGATTGAGTAACCAAAGCTTTGTTTACAGAAACATATGCTTCGCCGTTCACATCTTTTAAAATATTGTTTATCGTAGTTGTTGTAGCTTCTAAATCATTTTTTGCCTGACCAATAGTACCATTTCTGTAAATTGGAAAAGTAAGTTCAGGACCAATGTATGAATAAGCAACCGTTTTCACTCCGTTTGCTAGAACCCCAGCGTTGTGCAAATCTTCCATCCAAAATTTCCAATCTTCACCACCCATTACAGCAATGGTATTGTCAATATCTTCCTGACTTTCAATAGGATTTATAGTGATATCCGAAACAACGCCTGTGTGAAAATCAACTGTTTTGTTAGAAAATGTTTGTCCGATTGGTTTTAAAACGGATGCATATGCCACACC